>CP064979.1:1919663-2239607 GCA_016699575.1 Flavobacteriales bacterium
TGTCCGTAGCGAAATAGGCATCAGGTCCACTGCTCGGGCATGCGGCAATGGTCCATCCTGTTGGGTCCACCTCTGCCCCGTCCAAGAAGGAGGCCCCACCATTGTAAGAGACCGCCGCCCACACGGTGCGCAGATCATTGAAGTTGTTGCGGAAAAGTGCGACCACCGTGTTCCCGTTCGCGACCACGGTACCGGTGCAACAATCGCACGCCTCGCCCAGCGCCACCGGTAGGCTCACGGGCACCTCGGGCAGCACTGCGGTACCACCACCCGTCGTGCGCAGGAGGACATACTCGGCCTCTGACCAACCGATGACCGTCCGCATCACGAGTATCACCGCTTCTCCGTTGTCCATCGATGCGACCGATGGCATCTTGTACTCGTGACCGACCGGGGGGTCGATGCGAAGAGTGTCCGTTGCTCCGGGGATACCCCCGCTCGTGCGGTGCAGATAGATGGGGCCCTCGGCCATCATGCCAGCCCCATAAACAGCCCATGCTCCGTTCGCGTCGGCAGCACTCTCGGGCCCGGTCCAGTCGAGCACATAGGGATGTCCCTCAACCTCCCCGCTGAGCTCGGAAAGGATCCAGTTGGCTCCGTCCTTAACCCCCATGCGCACTGTGTGCGTGGCATCATCACCCCACAGGACCACCGCCTTTCCATCAGCCGTTGCGTGCACCCGTGGCCGCAAATAGTCCGATCCGCCAGGCCCCACCTGCTCCTCGGGGCCCCACATCAGGGTCTGGCCAAGTGATCTGCCGGGCAGCAGCCCAACTGCGATCATCACCACCGACGGGATCACAGCAACAGTATTCCTCATGGATGCACGAAATTCGCCCTGCGCACAAGGTATGTGCTGCTGTTGCGTTAGGAACGCGCATCTGACCCCTCTGATAATGAACCGTTCGACCCTGTACTTGCTCGTTTCGGCTTCCTCGCTCCTGCTGCCGCCATCCCTGAATGCGCAAGTGGCCATTGGTGAGTGGCGAGAGCACTTCCCCTACCGCCAGACCTTTAACGTCACTGAAGGGGGGGGGAAGGCTTGGTGTGCTTCACAGACCGCCGTTTTCAGTTTCGATCCGGCCACGTACGAGTTCGAGCGGCTGAGCAAGGTGAACCGGCTGAACGATGTGGGCATCCGTTCCATGCGGTGGAACAATGCGCTCAGCATGCTGGTAGTGGGGTATGACAATGGCAACCTCGACCTGGTGAGCGCCGGTAGCACCTACAACCTTAGTGACATCAAGCGCAGCAGCATCCTGGGCGACAAGGGCATCAACCACATCCGTTTCGAGGGACCCCTTGCCTATTTGAGTTGTGGTTTCGGCATCGTGGTGGTGGACCTGTTCGCAAGGGAGATCCGGGAAACATGGCTTATCGGGCCCGGCGGCTCGCAGCTCATCATCAACGGAACCGAAGTGCATGGCGACAGTGTGTACGCCGCCACGGAGAGTGGTCTGTATGCCGCCTTGCGCACCTCTCCGAACCTTGCGGCCTTCACCAACTGGCACAAGAACCAAGCTGTTCCCGTACCCAACGGCGAGTACAGCGACGTGCTATCGTTCGGTGTGCGTTTGCTCGCGAACTATCGAAGCCCGCTTACCGATGCCGACACCTTGTACAGCTACGACGGTGCCTGGCAGAAAGTGGCCGGAATCGACCCACAGATCACGAACCTATCGCTCGAGAAGAACGTCAACGGCGATCGGCTGGTGATCACACACCGGTTCCATATCCAGTTGTTCGACAGCTCCTTGCAGGAAGTGCTGGCCCAGTACGGCTATGGAACACAAACACCCTTCCCGGCCACGGCCATTCCCAGCGAGAGCGGCCACCTGTGGATCGCGGACAGGGAGAACGGATTGGTGCGCGGTTATGGCAACAGCAATGGAGAGATGCTCTACCCCAACGGACCAGCGAAGACCAGTGCCATCGGAATGAGCGCTTCAGGCGGGACCTTGTTCGTTGCCTCCGGTTCGGTGGCCACCAACTGGTCGAACAACTTCCGGAAGGACGGCGTGCACCACTTCAAGGACGGCGAGTGGCGCACCACCAGCAACGAGAACGATCCGCTGATGGCCACCGGCGCCAATTCCTACGGAGGGGCGGTCAACGACATCATGGCCGTGGCCGTGGACCCGAAGGACCCGAACCACGCCTATGTGGGCTCGTGGGATGATGGTGTGCTCGAGTTCAACAACCGACAGCTCACCACCATTCACAACCAGGACAACAGCAACGGCGCCCTACAGATCTTCTCTCCGCTGGGCGGCGCGAACGCGGTGCTCATCGGGGGACTGGCGTTCGACACCGATGGCAATCTGTGGGTGAGCAACGCCAACGTCACAAACCCCGTTGTGGTGCGCAAAGCGAACGGCATTTGGAAGAGCTTCAACCCGGGCACGGTCCTCAACAACCAGACGTTGCTGGGCAACATCGTGCCCGCCACCAACGGCTACAAGTGGTTCGTTCGCCCCCGCGGCAACGGCATCCTCGTTTTCAACGATGGCGGCACCATCGACAACACGAGCGACGACCAATACAAGGTGCTGAACAACTTCGAGGGAAGCGGCGGCCTGCCCACTACCGATGTGCTGGACATTGCGGAGGACCTGGACGGCGAGATCTGGGTGGGAACGGGCAAGGGCGTCGCTGTCTTCTACAACCCGGATGCGATCTTCACCAATAGCGATTTCGACGCACAGCAGATCCTCATCGAACAGGACGGCAACGTGCAGATCCTGCTGGAGACCGAGGTGGTGACCTGCGTTACGATCGACGCCGCCAATCGCAAGTGGCTCGGCACGGTGAGCAGCGGGGCATATCTCGTGAGCGCCGATGGCACCGTGCAACAACAGCACTTCACCATCGAGAACAGCCCGTTGCCCAGCAACAACGTCACCGACATTGCCATTGATGAAGTGACAGGTGACGTGTTCATCGCAACTGACCGCGGCATCGTGAGCTACCGGAGTGACGCCATTGGTAGCGCGGTGGAGGCCGACTGCGCCAAGGTGTATCCGAACCCTGTTCGCGAAAACCACACCGGGCCCGTGGCCATCACCGGGCTGGTGCGCGACAGTGAAGTGAAGATCACCGATATGAGCGGCAATCTTGTTTATCGCACGACGAGCCTCGGTGGGCAGGCTGTTTGGCCGGGAACCGACATGGTCGGCAATCGTGTGAGCAGTGGTGTGTACCTGGCCTTCAGCAGCAACAGCGATGGCTCGCAGAAGTGCATGACCAAGGTGCTGGTGATGCGTTGATCATGTTCGTTTCAACCCGCGCCATAGTCCTGCGGTCCGTGCGGCACAAGGACCGTGGCGCCGTCGTTACCTTGTATACCGAGCACCACGGCTTGCGCAGTTATGCCGCCCGCGTTGGTGGAAAGAGCGGGCATCCCCCCGCGCTCTTCGGGCCTTTGCAGCGCCTGGTGGTAGTGGCCAGCGAACGTAGCGACCGCGACATCCACCAACTGCGCGAGGTGAGGACCGATCAACCGTTCGCCAACGTAGGCTCGGATCCTTTGCGTGGAAGCGTCGCTTTGTTCATCCAGGAAGTGCTCCTGCGGACCCTGCGTGCCGAGACGGCCGATGCAGAACTGTTCGCGTTCGTGCAGGATGCGTTGACGGAGCTGGATGGCGGCGACCGCACCCAGCACTTGCCGGTCAGCTTCCTGCTCGGGCTATGTGATCGGCTGGGCTTCGCTCCAGCGATGGACAGAACAGGTCCGGCAACCTGGTTCGACATGGAAGAAGGTGCGTTCACCACCACCGAACCAGCGCATCCACACGCCTTCGGCGGAGCAGCGGTCCACCTGTTGGGCGATCTTCTCGGCGGACGTACCGACAGCAAGTACGCTTACGCACGGAAGGACCTGCTCGATCAACTGCTGCTCTACTTCCGGCTCCATATCGCTGGCTTCGGTGAGCTTCGTTCGCCTTCCGTGTTGAAAGCCGTTCTGGCTTGAGCGATCGGCGCGAAGTCCGCGATCCTACCTTCGGCGCACCGCCATGCGACACCTTCTGCAACTTGTTGCGCTCACCTTGTTGATCGCATGCGGCAACGACCGCTCCAGTATGCCCACCACCACGCTTCCTGCGCCACCGCAGGCCGAGAAGATCCCGTTCCAGCTCACCGCCCACGGCCACACCCGCATCGATGAATTCCACTGGATGCGCCTGAGCGAGGAGCAGCGCAACGCAGCGCAGCCGGACGAGCACACGCGCAAGGTCCTCGACCACTTGAAGGCTGAGAACGCCTACACGGAAGCGGTCCTCGCTCCCGTGAAGCAATTGCGGGAGGACCTGTTCAAGGAGATGAAAGCGCGCATCAAGGAAGAAGACCTGAGCGTGCCGTACCGCGAGAACGGCTACTGGTACGGCACCCGCTTCGAGACCGGCAAGGAATACGCGGTGCACATGCGTCGTGCTTCGGTCAACAAGGACGAACCCATCCCCGATCCCATGGCCGAAGGGTGGCAAGACATCCTGAACGAGAACACCATGGCCGAGGGCCACGACTACTTCGACCTGGCCGACTTCGAGGTGAGCCCCAACAATCGCATTTGTGCCTATGGCGTGGATACCGTGAGCCGCCGCCAATACACGCTTCGTTTCCGCGACCTGTCCACGGGACAGGACCTGCCCGATGCCATCACGAACACCGATGGTGGTGGTGCATGGGCCGATGACAAGACCTTCTTCTACAACCGCAAGGACAAAACCCTGCGCAGTTTCAAGATCTTCCGCCATGTGCTCGGCACAGACCCGAAGACCGATGCTGAAGTGTTCCATGAGAGCGACGCGACATTCTCCTGCGATGTGTTCCGCAGCCGCAGCGACAAGTTCGTGGTGATCACCAGCGGCAGTACGCTCAGCACCGAGGAGCGCCTGTTGCCCGTGGATGATCCAATGGGAACGTTCCGCGTCTTCCTGCCGCGCGAAGAGGAGCACGAATACAGTGTGCAGCACATCCCCGGCGTCGATGGAAAACCGGGCAAGTTCCACGTCCTCACCAACTGGCAGGCGAAGAACTTCAGGCTGATGGAGTGCCCGGAGAACGCCACCGGCAAAGAGCACTGGACCGAGGTGATCCCGCACCGCGATGACGTGTTGCTGGAGGATGTGGAGTTCTTCCGCGACCACATGGTGATCAGTGAGCGGCGCGAAGGCCTCACACACTTGCGCGTGCGCCAATTGAGCACGGGCACCGAGCATGAGATCGCCTTCAACGATCCGGCCTACGTTGCTTACAGCGGTACCAATCCCGAGTGGGACAGCCATCTGCTGCGTTACGGCTACACCAGCCTTACCACGCCCGGAAGCGTATACCAGCATGATCTGAGCAAGCCGCAACAACCCGACGTGCTGCTGAAGCAACAGGAGGTGGTGGGCGGCTACGACGCCGCGCAGTACAAGAGCGAGCGCGTGTGGGCCACGGCCAAGGACGGCACGCGTGTGCCCATGAGCATCGTGTACAAGAACGGGACACCCCTGACTGGTTCAGCACCCTTGTTGCTTTACGGCTACGGTAGCTACGGCGTCACCATGGAGCCCACCTTCAGCAGTGCGCGACTTTCGTTGCTCGATCGTGGGTTCGTCTTTGCGCTGGCGCACATCCGCGGCGGCGAAGAGCTTGGCCGCGCTTGGTACGAGAACGGGAAGATGGAGTACAAGGTGAACACCTTCACCGACTTCATCGCCTGCGCGGAGCACTTACTGGCGAACAAGTACGCCGACCCCACGCGCCTCTTTTGCATGGGCGGCAGTGCGGGCGGTCTGCTCATGGGTGCCGTGGTGAACATGCGGCCGGAGCTCTGGCGTGCGTGCGTTGCGCAAGTGCCCTTCGTGGATGTGGTGACCACGATGCTCGACAGCACCATTCCATTAACCACGGGTGAATACGATGAATGGGGCGACCCAAACGAGAAGGAGGCGTACGACCGCATGCTCTCCTACTCGCCCTACGACAACATCAAGGACGTGGCCTACCCCGCCCTACTGGTGACCACAGGTCTGCACGACAGTCAGGTGCAATACTGGGAACCCGCCAAATGGGTGGCCCGCCTACGCGACCACAACAAGGGCACGGCACCGATCCTGCTGCATACCAACCTCGAGGCCGGCCACGGTGGCGCCAGTGGGAGGTTCCAGCGCTTGAAGGAGATCGCGTTGGAGTATGCGTTCTTGCTTGAGCAGGCAGGCTTGGTGACGGAGGCTGGGGTGAAGTAGTTGTCATGGATCTCGTTGTGGACGTTCTGCTTTGGACCGGCCAAGCAGCCGATCAACTTGCAATACTCCATATCTGGTGCGTATCCATCTGGGTCATCCTGCGCAATGTTCCGCTTCGCCCACTAGCCCCAATTGGATGGATCATTGGGATCAACGCCTTGGCACTTGCTTCGTCCTTGCTCATATCGGCGATGGTCATAGCCATCCCCCTTGAGTACGCGGATGACCCGGAGTATGGGCTCTATTCGATCTGGAACAGAGCCTTCGGCCCCGATGCGTGGAGCTTATGGTTGCATACGGCCCCGGTACTTGCCGGACTGCTCCTTCTACTACCGGGATTCCTTGGCTCGTGGCGAAAGGGGATGATGGTTGCGGTGATTGCCTCAATGGTCCCACTACTACGAATCACCATGGAGCGGGCCCTGGACCCGCACTCGCCTTCATGTTGGTCATTGAGGTACGACATGAGCACCAGCACAGTACTCAGGGAAATCACATTGGCGCTTGCTCTTCTATTGGCCGTTGTGCGGCGCATTTGGCCACTGGCGAACCGTCCAGCAGGTTGATCCGATCCGGCGCGAGTGCTGCGCGAACGACCGCCCTCAGCTCGCGATGCTCTCCACGTGCACGATGTCCTCGGGCTGCAACGGGATCACGTTCACAGGGGCGCTGTCGTGCTGCAGCTTCTCGTAGTCGCGCACACTGGAGAAGAAAAGGCGCTTGGTGCTGCCGTTGTCCACTTCCCAGATCACACCGAACACCTCCTTGCCGCTGCGCAGCTTGAACTTGCAGTGCTTGTTGGCGAAGGGGCGGATGCGTGTGAGGTCCATGGCGTTGACGTGAACTCCGGCGATCGTGTTGCGCCAAAGTAGATCGGCGTGCAGGCGTCGCGCCAGTCGAGTTGTGAACAGCGCTGTCCCGTCTGTTCAAAAACGCACCGGGCCACGCACATCGTACGTGGCCCGGCGATGATCATCGTGTTGTTATCAAGCGCCCTTCTTCTGCGCGCCCGGACCACTGGACATACCAGCAAGGTCGCGGTCGAAGAGATAGAGCCCGCCCTTGTCGCCACCGATCATGTTCAGCTTGTCGATGAGCGTGCGTGCCAGTGCCTCTTCTTCGATCTGCTCGCTCACGTACCACTGCATGAAGTTGTGGGTGGTGTATTCCTTTTCCTTCAGGCAGAGGTCCACCACCTTGTTGATCTCGCCCGTGACTTTCGTCTCGTGCGCGAAGAGGTCCTGGAAAATGTGCGTCAGGCTTTTCCAAGTGCGCGGTGGTGCAGGCAGCGCGGGCACCACCGCGTGGCCGCCGCGCTCGTTCACGAACTTCACGAGCTTCAATGCGTGCATGCGCTCTTCGTCGCTGTGGCCGTACAGGAAGGCGGCAGTACCACTGAGACCCTGCGTCTCGGCCCAGCTGGCCATGGCCAGGTAGATCTGGCTGCTCATCGCCTCCGTTTGGATCTGCGCGTTCAGCGCAGCTTCGATCTTCTTGGGTAGCATCTGATTTTTGTTGGGCCCGAAAGGTAACCGCACGTGCGGGCTTCCAGGGAAAGACGCATCCACGGATAATGCGGATGAAGATGATGTGCTCTGCGGACGGCGACCGGAAGGCAGCGGCTCAATGGCCCAGCAACCAACGCTTCACCTCCATGCGATCGGACCCGAAATTCAGCAAGAGCCCTCGTCGCAGCCCCGTCGCCTTCAAGTAGTTCATTAGTTGCGCGGTCTCGGGGCCGCCCAACGCCCGAAGCGCTTTCAACTCCACAACTACTTCGGAGAAACATAGGAAGTCGGCCCGGTAACCGGTTTGGAGACGTTGCTCCCTGTAGAAAATGGGAAGGGAAACCTCGCGTTCGAACGGGATCTCCTGAACGGCAAACTCTAAAGCTAGCGCCTCTTGGTAAACCGGCTCCAGAAAACCCGGACCCAACCTATTGTGCACCTCGTAACCTGCACCGATGATCCGGTAGGTCAGGTCGTCATCTCCTGCTTGCATTGCTCGAGGGTACTATGACGTGCGGCACAACGAACCGACCATGAAGCATGATGATCCCGATCCTCTTCATCCGCATTATCCGTGGATGCATCTACCGCTTGTTGAAATTGTTCATCGTGCTGGCAATGCCCAACAGACCGAATTGCAGGACCGCCTTGCACGCGATCTCCGTGCGTTCCGCAAGTGTCTTCCTCTCCTCCTCGCCCCATTTGCCAAGAACGTATTCGCTCTGGCGCCCCCGGGGAAAGTCGCTACCGATGCCGAAGCGCATCCGCGGGAATTCCTGCGAACCGAGCAGCTCAATGATGTTGGTGAGCCCGTTGTGGCCACCCGCGCTCCCGTTCGCACGTAGGCGGATCTTCCCGAACGGCAGGGCCAGGTCGTCCGTTATCACCAACACACGATCTGTCGGCACGTTCTCCTTGTCCATCCAATAGCGCACGGCCTTGCCGCTGAGGTTCATGTACGTCTGCGGCTTCACCAGAATGAAGGTGCGGCCCTTGTGGCGCAGCTCCGCCACCTCGGCATAGCGGTCGCCAGCAAAGCGCACCTCGCCCATGCGCGCCAGTTCATCGAGCACATGGAAGCCGATGTTGTGGCGCGTGTCTTCGTATTCGGGGCCGGGATTTCCCAAGCCTGCGATCAGGTACTTCATGAGCGGGCCTCAAAAGAAACGCGCCCCGGTGATCCCGGAGCGCGTTTGTCATTCGTGTGCAGGTGCGAGAGCCGAGACCTACTTCTTCGCAGCGGGTTTGGCGTCCGCCTTCTTGGCATCGGCAGCCGGCGCAGCAGCCGCAGCGCCCGCAGCTGGAGCGGCAGTCGTGGCGGCAGCCGCGGGAGCCACCTCTTCCACCTTCTTCGGCATCTTCACCGTGAGCACCACATCCTCTT
The DNA here is from genome assembly GCA_016699575.1 of Flavobacteriales bacterium. Classification (NCBI taxonomy): domain Bacteria; kingdom Pseudomonadati; phylum Bacteroidota; class Flavobacteriia; order Flavobacteriales; species Flavobacteriales bacterium. The sequence continues at coordinate 1,928,789 of CP064979.1, forward strand.
CGTTCTCCATCACGGAGAGGCCGGGGAAGTTGAGCTCGCTCACACGCATGCTGTGGCCGAGCTCCACGCCGCTGATGTCGATGTCCAAATGCTCCGGCAGCGCGTTGGGCAGGCCCTTGACGCGCAGCTTGCGGAACTTCTGGCTGAGCACACCGCCTTTGCGCACGCCAGCAGACTGGCCCTTCAGGTTGAGGCTCAGGCTCACGGTGGCCTCCTTGGCATCGCTCATCTCGGTGAAGTCCGCGTGGATGACCGCATCGCTCACGGGATGGAACTGGGTTTCGTGCAACAGCGCCATCGTCTTGGTGCCGTCCATGTCCAGTTCGATACGGTAGGTCTCGGGGGTGAACACCACCTTGCCGAGGGCCTTGGCATCCACATGGAAATGCTTCACGGAATCGCCGCCGTAAAGCACACAAGGCACGCGGCCCTGGCGACGGAGGCTGTTGGAGTTGCTGGAGCCGGACCCGGTGCGCGGCGTAGCTTCAAGGGTGACCTTCTTCATGTGCTTCATCCCGAGACGTCGGGAACGCGGTTGTTAGGCGATGATGAACGTGCTACTGATGCTCTCGTGGCGACGCATGCGATGGATGACATCGGCGAAGAGCGGGGCCACGGAAAGCTGTTTGATCTTGTTGGTCTTCCCCAGCTTTTCGTCGCTGATGGGAATGGTGTCGGTGACGATGAGCTCGAGCAGGGATGAGTCCTGGATGCGCTTGCATGCTTCGCCGCTGAGCACGGGATGCGTGCACACGGCACGAACACTGGTAGCGCCCTCGGCCATCATCATGTCGGCGGCCTTGGTGAGCGTACCGGCGGTATCCACCATGTCGTCAACCAGCACCACGTCGCGCCCCTTCACATCACCGATCACCGTCATGCGCTCGATCTGGTTGGCCACTTTGCGTTGCTTGTAGCAGATGGCCATGTCGCAGCCGAGGTGTTTGCTGTACGCGTTCGCGCGCTTGGTGCCACCAGTGTCCGGAGCGGCCATCAACAGGTTGGGCAGGCCCAGGCTCTTGATGTGCGGCAGGAAAATGCTGCTGGCGAACAAGTGATCGACGGGCACCTCGAAGAAGCCTTGGATCTGGTCCGCGTGCAGGTCCATCGTCATGATGCGGTCCACGCCGGCGGCGGTGAGCATGTTGGCCACCAGCTTGGCACCGATGCTCACACGGGGTTTGTCCTTGCGGTCCTGGCGCGCGAAACCGAAGTAGGGCATCACCGCCACGATGCGTTTGGCGCTGGCCCGCTTGGCGGCATCCACCATCAGCAACAGCTCGAAGAGGTTGTCGCTCGGCGGGAACGTGCTCTGCACGATGAACACCAGTTCACCGCGCACGGTCTCTTCGAAGCTCGGTTGGATCTCCCCGTCGCTGAAGCGGCTCAGGGTGACATCGCCCAGCCGCTCGCCGCTGTGGGCGGCAACCTTCTCGGCCAGGTAACGCGAAGCGCTACCGCCGAAGATCTTGGCGGATTCGAGTTGGGCGGTCATTACGTCTCCCTGATCCTCGCCTCCGGAATGCCAAGGCGGGTGAAAAGGGGCCGCGAATGTAGAGATCAGCCGGGTTTATCAACACCTGTTGGTAGGTATTGCTCTCCCGGGGGCCGACTTCCGCGCCCACCTGCCGAGCGGCAGGGCCTCATCTTCGCGCGGCCCGTTCCATGGGCCCATTCCCGATGCCCAAGACCAAGAAGAACGAGCCCGCCCAAGACCTTCTCTCCCAGACCGTTCTGGCTGCCGTGCGGCAAAGCGGCAGCGCCGGCATCACCGCCCAGCAGCTGGCCCTCAAAACGAACATCAAGGACCGGAGCAAGCTCTATCTGTTGTATGAGGCCATTGACGAGCTCTTGGGGTCGGGCAAGATCAAGAGCGGTAAGAAGGGGCGATATCACGCAAGCATGCTCGTGGCGGAGAAGCACCCGGGCAAGGCGGGCGCCCATCATGCCGAGCGAACGGACGCTCGCCGCGAAGATCCCAGCACGGTGGAGGGTGTTCTGGACATTGTGGGCAATGGCTCCGGCTACCTGAGATTGGAGAACATGGACGAAGACCTGTTCGTCCACGCCAGCAACCTGGGGTTGGCGCTAACGGGCGATACGGTGCGGGCCAAGGTGGTGCAGCGCCGGGGCCGCAAGCCCGAGGCGAAGGTCCTGGAGGTGCTGAAGCGCAAGCGGACCACGTTCGTGGGTACCGTGCACCGCGACAAAGGCCGATGGTACGTGCGCCCGGACGATCAGAAGCTGAACCGTGTGTTCACGCTGCGCGATAGTGATCGAAATGGGGCCATTGAAGGAGAGAAGGTGGTACTCACGCTGGGCGACTGGCGCGACCAACGGGAACAGCCCCCCGGCGTGGTGGACCGGGTGCTGGGCAAGGCGGGCGAGCACGAAACGGAGATACACGCCATCCTGGCCGAGTTCGGGCTGCCCTACGATTTCCCTGACCATGTGGAGCGCGAGGCCGGCACCATCAAGAACGGGGTGACGCCGACCGAGATCGCCAAGCGGCGCGATGTGCGGCACATCACCACGATCACCATAGACCCGGAAGACGCCAAGGACCTGGACGATGCCTTGAGCTTGCGCAAACTGGACAACGGCAACTGGGAGGTGGGCGTGCACATCGCCGATGTGAGCCACTATGTGCGGCCCGGAATGGCCATCGAGGAAGAGGGCGCAGCGCGCGCCACCAGCGTATATCTGGTGGATCGCGTGGTGCCCATGCTGCCCGAGAAGCTCAGCAACGGGCTCTGCTCACTGCACCCTGGCGAGGACAAGCTCACCTTCAGCGCCATCTTCGAACTGAACGAACGCGCACATGTGGTGAACGAGTGGTTCGGACGGACGGTGATGCACAGCAACCGCCGGTTCGCATACGCTGATGCACAAGCCATCATCAATGGCGGTGAGGGTGAATTCAAGAACGAGGTGCTCATGTTGCATGGGCTGGCGCAGGTGCTTCGCAAAGACCGCATGGCCAATGGTGCACTGGAGGTCGGCGGTAATGAAGTGAAGTTCAAGCTCGACGAAAAAGGCCGGCCGTTGGGGGTTTTCGAGAAGGTGATGGCCGAAGCGAACTGGCTCATCGAAGAATTCATGTTGCTGGCCAACAAGCGCGTGGCCACCTACGTGGGCTCTCTGAAGAAGGGCGGCATCCATCCCTTCGTCTATCGCATCCACGACGAACCCGATGAGGAGAAGATCGAGCAGTTGAAGTCCTTGGCGAAGAGCCTCGGCCACAAACTGGAGGTGCGCAAGGGCGAGGAACTGAACCACGCCATCAATCGTCTGTTCGAACAGGTGAAGGGCAAGGAAGAAGAGAAGATCATCAAGCAGGTGACCATCCGCAGCATGGCCAAGGCCGTGTACAGCACGGACAATATCGGGCACTACGGCCTGGCCTTCGATTTCTACTCCCACTTCACCTCCCCCATCCGCCGCTACCCCGACCTGATGGTGCACCGCGCACTGCAGCACTACCTGGACGGCGGAAAACCCCTGAACAAAGCAGAACTGGAGGTGAGCTGCAAGCACAGCAGCAACCAGGAGCGGATGGCCGCCGACGCCGAGCGCGCAAGCATCCGGTACAAGCAGGCCGAGTTCCTGCTGGCCCGCATCGGACAGAGCTTCGATGGTGTGATCAGTGGTGTCACCTCGTGGGGACTGTACGTGGAGCTGGTGGAGAACAAGTGCGAGGGCATGATCTCCTTGCGCGACATGCGCGGCGATCATTTCAAGTTCGTCGAGGGCGCCTTCAAGGTGGTGGGTGCGCGCACGGGCAAGACCTATCGCCTAGGCGATGAACTACGCGTGACCATCCGCGCCGTTGACATGGAGAAGCGTGTGGTGGACCTGGTGCTGGAAAACGAGAAGGGCGCGCTTCAAGTGCACGCCCCTTCTTCAAAAGGCTACCGTAAGGGCCGTCGTTAGACGAGGTTCAAGCGCTTGGCGAGCTCGTCCTTGTAGCTACCTCCAATGGGGATGATCTTTTTGTCGTTCTCCAGGATCACGTTGGGCTGTTCGATGGCCGCGATCTTGTCGAGGCGCACGATGAAGCTACGGTGCACGCGCACGAAGTCGCTCTCGGGCAGCTTGGCCTCGATGTCCTTCATGGTGCTGTGGATCGTGTAACGCGTGTTGAGCGTGTTGATGGTCACATAGTCCTTCAGCGCCTCAACGAAATAGATGTCGGCCGTCTTCAGCTTCACGAGGCGGCTGTTGTTCTTCACGAAGAGGAACTCGCGGCCCGTCTCCTTGTTCTCCACCAAACTGAACAGCAGGTCGCGCTCTTTCAGCACCTCGGTTTCCTTCTTGTGCTTGTAGAGCGCCATCTCGATCGACGTGTGGATATCGATCTCCTTGAACGGCTTGATGATGTAACCGTAGGGCTGCGTCACCTTCGCCCGGTTCAAGGTGCTTTCGTCCGCATATGCCGTGAGGAAGATGACCGGGATGTTCGTCTCCTGGCGGATCTTGTCGGCGGCTTCGATCCCGTTCATATCACCCTTGAGCATGATGTCCATGAGGATGATGTCCGGCTGGGTTTCGATGGCGAGTTGCACGGCGTTCTCGCCCGTTGCTGCTGCCCCGGCCACTTGGTAGCCGAGCTTCTTCAAGCTGTGCTGGATGTCCTTGCTCACAATGCTCTCGTCCTCCACCACCAATACACTGGTTTGCGCCATGGCTCTCCGTTGGTTACGTTCAAAGGTATGCTTGCGGGGCGTTTCTACGGCTTTCCGATGCGTTGGTTGCCTGTTGCGGGGCTCCGGTCGAAGGTGAGCACCCACCGGGCACCTTTTCCGGGCTTTCGCTGGATGCGCCCGTCGATCTGCTCGGTAAGGGTTTGCACCAGTTGGAGCCCGAGGTTGGCGCTGCGCTCGTCGTGGAAGTCGGCCGGGAGACCTACCCCATTGTCGGCCACGGTGATGGAAACCCTGGACCCGTCCAACAGCACCCTCAGGTCAATGACGCCCTCTCCCCCGCCCGGAAAGGCGTGTTTCAGGGCATTGCTGAGCAGTTCGTTCAGGATGAGCCCGCAGGGTATGGCTTGGTCAAGGCCGAGTTCGACTTTCTGCACGTCGGTGTTGAGCTTCACCTTCCCCGATAGGCTGTAGCTCAACATGAGGTTGCGGGCAAGGCTGTCGATGTAGCTGCCCAGGTCGATACTGCTGAAGTTCTTGGTCTGGTAAAGGCTTTCGTGGATGAAGGACATGCTGCGCACACGGTCCTGGCTGTCGCGCAAGAGTTCCAGCATGCGTTTGTCCCCACCCACATAGGAACTCTGCAGATTGAGGATGCTGCTGATGATCTGCAGGTTGTTCTTCACCCGGTGGTGCACCTCTTTCAGGAGCACCTCCTTCTCGTGCAGGTTCTCCAGCATTTTCCGTTGCGCGTCCTTGCGGTCGGTAATGCCGTGCGCAATGCAGCTCACCTCCTGGACCCTGCCGTCCACCACAATGGGGTTCAGGAAATTCTCCACCCAGAGCATGCGGCCCCTACCGTTGTCCAGCTCCACTTCGAAATGCTGCGGCTCCCCGCGCATGGCCGCCTCATAGTGCCCCACGATCGGCTTCCAGAGACCACCGGCCACGCGCTGTTTCATGTCGTCAATGAACGGGTCTCCAACCTTGTAGTCGATGCTTAAGCCACGGAGATTGCTATGGTGGAAGTGCTCGTTGAACGCCGTGAGCCTATAGTCGCGGTCGAGCGTCCAGATCATCACGTTGGCGCTGTTCTCGAAAATGGCCTTCAGCCGAGCTGATCGATCACGGACCATGCGCTCGGCCATCACTTGTTCAGTTACCTCGTGGCCAAGGCCGAACACCTCGTCCACCGTACCGTCCGCGGCAAGCACGGGGCTCAGGAAGATCTCGTTGCACACCAAGCTTCCGTCATGGGCTTTCACCTCCGTCTCGAACCGCATGGTGCGCCCTTCGAAAGCACCGGCGTATTTGTCCTCCCAGAAGCGGTGGTAGGCATCGCTTGCGAAGCGCTTGCGCGGCTCGAACGCATTGGTCCGCGCCTCGGGGCGTATGCCGTAAAGCCGGTGCACCATGTCCGAATAGCTCTGGTTGAAGCTGGTGAGCGCGATCTCCCTGTCCACCGTCCAGAACATGTGATCCCCGCTTTCGAACAACGCTCGCAGCTTGGCGGTCTCGTGATGGAGTTTCTCTCGGTCTTTGTTGGCCTTGGTAATGTCGCGGCTCACGCCCATCGAACCCAACAAGGAACCATCCTCGGCGAACAACCTGCTGGCAGAAAGGAACGAGACGAAGTGGTTGCCCTCGCGGTCCACGTTGCGCACTTCGCCAGCGAAGGCTCCGTGGGCGTCCAACTCTCGCAAAACGCGCGCATGTTCTTCAGGCCCCGCGTACAGCATGCCTGCGTGCTTTCCCAGTACCTCGTGCGGTTCATAGCCGAATTTCACACTGGCCGCCGGATTGAACTCGGTGATCGTAGCGGTGCGGTCCACGGCAATGATGCAGTCCAATGAGCTGTTCACCAGGCTCCGTGCGAATTGTTTCGAGCGTCCCAGTTCTTCCTGCGTGCGCCTGTGGCGATCGATCTCCTGGCGCAACACGTGGTTCACCTCCTCGGCGATGGTGGCACGCAATCGCTCCTGCTCAAGACGGTCCCTTTCGCGGCGGTCCGCCATGTTCAATTGGATCGCCACCGCACCTTCGTAGCGGATCGTCGATGCGGTGAGCAATAGTTCGCGAGCGGATCCATCCGGCGCCATCCATCTGGCTTCGATGGCCGGGCTGTGGCCATTGGCCGGCACTTCGCTCAGCCAACCACGCAACCGTGGCTGGTCCCCTTCATGGATGAGGCCGATGAATTCCTCTCCGGTCAATGCCGCACGGATGGTCAGTCTTTCCGCGGCCGGGTTGGCATATCGCACCCTGCCCGACATCACGATGATGATGCCATCGCTCACGTGCTCCACCAACTGCCGGTAATTCTCCATCAACGCCCGTTGCTCCACTTCTGCGTTACGGTAGGCGGTGATGTCCACCAAGGTCCCTTCAATAGTGGCCTGTTCTTCGTTTTCCGTGCCCATGAAAACGTTTTCCAGCACATGCACGGGACGTCCGCTCTTGTGCTTCAGGACAAGACCGTAGTTGATGAGCCGGCCGTTCGCTGCAAGGTCCTTGACGAACTGTCTTCGGTCTGCTTCGCTGAAATACAATTCCCGGGTGTCCATCACCAGCAGTTCCGCGCGATCCTTGTAGCCCAGCATATGGGCCATGGCATCATTGCATTCCAGGAACGTCCCCTCCAGCGTGGAGCGGTAAACGCCTGCAACGTTCTTCCCCACCAAGTTGTCGTACTGGCGCTTCAGGTCAAGATAGGCCTGCTCCAATGCCTCACCTGTCGGTGCTTCCGTGCGCATATCAGCACTCCTTTCCACGCCACGAACTTAGCGCGGGCAAGGGCCGGGCCCTGCTCATTGTTCGTCGCCTCCTTCCGATGGAACCGGCAGTCGTTCACCATCGATACGGACTTCCTCGCCGTTCACGTAGCGTATGGTCATCTTGAGGGAGCCCACCGGATCGTAGAGCTGCCAATCGCCCTGCTGAAGCCCCATGGTGTATTTGCCTTCCATGCGCAGCTGTCCGTTCGGGAAGTACCATCGGTGCTTGCCTTGCGGCTCCCCGGAAACGAACTCGCCGATGAAACTGGTCCTTCCGTTTTCGTACTCGTGCTTCCACACGCCTTCCTTCAAGCCGTCTTTGTACTGGCCGTGTTCCGTGTGGTCACCAACCACATAGACCCACTCTCCTTCCTTTCGACCGTCGATGTACTCGCCTTGGGTGATCACAACACCCAGGCTGTCATATTCCACGCTTGAACCGTCCTCGCGGCCTTTGCGATAGTTCTCCTCGCGGTGCACGGCCCCGTTCTGGTAGAACCACTTCCATGTGTTCTGCGCAAGGCCGTTCGCATATCTACCCCGTTGTTCCACCTTGCCGCTGCGGTGGTAATACACCCACTCACCCTCGCGCTTGCCCTCCTTGTATTCACCCTCCGCCCGCAATTCGCCGCTGGCATAGAACTCCTGCCACATTCCGTTGGGCACGCCCAGTTCGTTCACGGGTCCCTTGCCCATCAACTGGCCGTTGCGGAAAATGCTGGATGAGACAATGGAACCGTCAGGGGCGAACTCTTTGAACAGGCCTTGCTTGCTGCCATCCTTGCCATAGCTCCCCGTTGTGGCCGGCTTTCCATTGGGGTGATACGTGCTCTTGATCTTCAGGATTTCCGCTTCCGCCGCGTTCTGTTGCACCTCTCCCGCATCGAACTTGCTCAGGTCCTTCAGATTGCCGTTCGCGTCATACTCCTTGAACACTCCTTGGCGCTTGTCGTCGACGAAAACGCCCTCCCACTTCACCTTGCCTGGTCTGCCATCCGCACTCCCCGGATAGAACTCCTTCCATGGGCCCTGCTTCCAGCCCCTGGCATCCGTCCTGTTGATCTCTTCCCGCTTGCGCAGGACACCTCCTCCGTAGGAAAGCAGTGCGGTGATCCGCCCGTCTGCCGAGTACTCGTAGCCCCTTCCCTGTTCAACACCTTTCTCGAACGGGATCCTCTTGTGCACAGTACCATCGCCATTGTAGTACAAAGCATCCCCTTCCCTGATATCATTCGTGAAGATCTCAATGCTCTCAAGTCTCCCTTCCGCCGAAAACTTCCGTTGCGCACCGTTCTTCTTGTCCGCGGCATACGTCATCTCGTTGGTCAGCTTTCCTTCAGGCGAATAGAACCGCCAAACGCTGTCCAAGAGGAACTGCTTGCGGTTGCCTTCGCTCCTGAGCACGCCAGTGTCATAATAGGTCTTCCACCACCCCTCCGGCTTGCCGTCCACCAAAGTGCCCTCGCTGCTCACGCGCCCGTTGGGGTGCTTGTATTGCACGAACCCCTCCTGCCCGTTCGCCACTTGTGCGACGAACATCATCCACACTAACACACCAATGTATTTCATCTTCTACTTTCTAAAGAAAGATCATAGTTCTAGTAGGCCTGTTCATTGTGTTGAAAGCCGTTGCGTCGATCAGCACGGCAAGGACTTCTCAAAAGTAGCCAACGATCCATCCACGATCCATCGTGCCCTCATAGCCCGGGGAAGATGGACTGGTCGCAGGAACCGTAGATGACCGAACGATCGAAGGATGATGGTTGAAGACGGTGCATGTGGATGAGATACGGGCTTATGAACAGTGGAACGATCGTTGAAGGCGGGTATGGAGAATGATCGAAACTTGATCCTTGTGGGAACGGAACGATCGATCATGGCGATCAACGATCGTTCGATCCCGAAGAAGTTCTCCCGGGATCTCCATGGCCGATCCCACGATCCATCCACGATCCCTGGGATCCCAGCTGGTCGCCCGTCTATCTTTGCCGTACAGGCACTCCATGAACATAGCGATCGGGAACGACCACGCCGGGACCGTTCTGAAGAACAAACTGGTCCGGCATCTGGAGGAAATGGGGCATCACGTGTCGGACCACGGCTACGGAGGGGCCGATAGCGTGGACTACCCCGATTTCGCTCATCCTGTGGCTGAAGCCGTTTCAGGCGGAAATGCACAGTTGGGCGTGTTGATCTGTGGCAGTGGTAACGGTGTGAACATGGCTGCCAACAAGCACCATGGTGTGCGTTCGGCTTTGGCTTGGAACGAAGAAGTGGCAAGGCTGGCACGCACGCACAACGATGCGAACATTGTGGCACTGCCGGCACGGTTCATCTCCGATGAGGAGGCAGTGACGATCCTGGACGCTTTCTTGACGGCTCCTTTCGAGGGTGGCAGGCACCAACGCCGAGTGGCGAAGATCGAGGAAGGAACACGGTCATGATCACCGCATGAACAAGAGATCCGTTTCGATGCTGGGTTGGGTCATGCCGTTCGTGCTGATCGCCCAGCGCGACAGTGTTCAGGTCCGTTACGCAGAGACCATCACGGAGGCTGACCTACGTAAGCATTTGACCGTATTGGCCAGTGATGCATACGAAGGCCGGGAAACAGGAATGCGCGGCCAGAAAATGGCAGCGGACTACCTGAAGGAACAGTTCCGATCGTTCGGTATCGAGCCCCTGCCCCACCACGCTTCAAGCGGAATGAGGGATGGCTACTTTCAGCCGTTCGACCTGGTCATTGAGCAACCCGGAGCCCTTGTTCTGCAGGTCGACGGAGTTGCTTACAAGTTCCTGGAAGACCAGATCTATTTCTCCAAGCGCGCAACCGACGATCGGTCGTTCGATCGTATCTGGTTCACTGGCGAATCAGGACTGGCCGGGTTGCCTCCCGAGGCGAGCGCGGCCATGGTCCTTGTGCCTAAAACAGAACCCGGATCGGTAGCAATACTGGAGAAGCTCAGGACGCTGACGGGGTCCTTCTCCGGCCAGGGTGGAAAGTTGTTGCTTATCGCACTCGAGGACTTTGATGCGACGGCAGCACAGTACGCGCACTGGTTGGGCAGTACACGAATGCGCCTGGCGGATGACGAAGAGGGCAAGCCGGTTGATGGATTGCAGGTCATGTTGGTCGATGCCGGTCCGGCCATGGCCATCCTTTCCCATGGAAACATCGCTTGGGCAAAAGCCCTGAAGTCGGTGCGGAAGGGCCGGGCGGTGAAGACAAGGTCCATTGAGGCCGTCATCAGTGTTCTTGACCGGCCCGTGCGTACTCCGATCGAAAGCGAGAACGTCCTGGCGTATGTGGAAGGCACGGATAAAAAGGACGAACTTGTTGTGGTGACGGCCCACTACGATCACATCGGTGTGCACGATGGCGAGGTGTACAATGGTGCCGACGATGATGGTTCAGGCACTGTCGCGCTGCTGGAGATGGCCCAAGCCTTTGCCGAGGCCAGGAAGAACGGTCACGGACCGCGCCGCAGCGTCCTCTTCATGCCGGTGAGCGCCGAGGAGAAGGGCCTGTTGGGCTCTGAACACTACAGTGAACACCCTGTTTTCCCACTGACGTCCACGGTGTGCAACCTGAACATCGATATGATCGGAAGGACCGACAGTGCGCACTCCGCCAGCCCACCGTACGTGTACATCATCGGTAGTAACAGGCTGAGCACACAACTGCATGAGGCCACCCTGGAGGCCAATGAACGCTACGTCAGGCTCGACCTCGATGAAACGTTCAATGCGCCGGAAGACCCCAATCGGTTCTACTACCGGAGCGACCACTACAATTTCGCTCGGAAGGGTGTTCCGGCGGTCTTCTTCTTCAGCGGCGTTCACGAGGACTACCACCAACCCGGCGATGAGGTGGAGAAGATCCGCTTCGATCTCTTGCACCAACGCACGTTGCTCGTCTTCCACACGGCATGGGATGTTGCCAACCGCGAGCAACGGCTGGTGGTTGACGGCAAAGTGGAAAAGGAGAACGACTAGGCAGCCTTGCGAACGACAGCGGGCTCAGCAAGCATCCGTTCAATGAACAGCTCCAGGTTGCGGCGGTAGTTGAGGTAGTGGTCACCGGTGCCAGGGCCATAAAAGCCTGTGCGGATGCGGCGCACCCTGCCTGCGCGGTCTATGAAGATACAGGTGGGATAGCTCATCACATGATCAAGGAACGGAAGGCGTTCCGCGGCCTCCTCTTTTCCCGCCCGACCAGCGTAGGCGATCTCGTACTTCACATGCAACCGGTCCCGGAACCTCCTCAACGCTTCAATGGCCTTCAGGCTGTCGCTCTGTTTCTCGAAGGCCAATGCGACCACTGAAAGACCTTCGTGGTTGTACTTGGCGTACATCTCGTCCAGAAGCACCGTTTCATCCACGCAGTTCGGGCACCAGCTTCCCATGACCTGCACCATGATGACCCTGCCAACGTGTGCCGAGTCCAAGGGGCTCACATAACCGCCCTCGATCAACGGGAAGCGGAAATCGGCCATAGCGTATCCCTCACGCAAATGGGTCAGGGAATCGGGGTGGCGCAGGGTGAAGGCCGGATTGCGGACCGCGACCCACGGCTCCTGCCAATGATTGCCGCTCCAGAAGCGGCCGATCAAACTATCGCTTTGCCACCCGGCCTTGAAGAGGAACGCGTGCGAGCCATCGAAGCATGATAGAAGAAGGGAGTCCCCGATCACCACTCCCTCCAAATAACGATAGTCGCCGGTTTCCGTGAGGAAGGTTCCACGCATGCGCGGCCCCTGCTGTTCGAACTGGCCAATGGCCGCGTAGGCATCCGCCGTGCCGATGCTGTAATGGGTTTCCCACGAGCCCGACAGATCACGCGGCTCTTGGTTGGGAACACCAAGGAACCGCTCTGAACGGCCGGCGGTGGCGTGGAACGGAATGGAATAATCGGGACCCTTCAGATGGTTCAACCACCGTCCCGAAAGCGAGGAGTCCGAGGTGAAGACCCCGATGAATTCCGAATCGAAAAGCGGCATTTGGGCATGGAAGGAATCGCCAGCGATGACCACTTGATCCACGGCGATGCGCTCCGTGCTGTTCAGGACCGTTAGCGCCCACCGCGTGGAGTCACGCGTGAGTTCCACGTTGAAGGGCAAATGGTTGCCACCACCGATGTCCAAGGTGAACAACCAAGGACCAGTGATGGGTTCGGTCGCTTTCTTTACCACGGGCGCGCTGCACGAAGCAAGCACCAGTGAAAGAGCAAGGGCGATCCAGTGGGAGGGGCGCAAGCGCATCAAGGGCGCCGAATATACCGGCGGCACCATACGCGTCAACGGCCCTCTACACGTCGAACTTGATACCCTGTGCCAAGGGCAACGAACTACCGTAGTTGATGGTATTGGTTTGGCGGCGCATGTAAGCTTTCCAAGCGTCGCTTCCGCTCTCCCGCCCCCCACCGGTTTCCTTCTCGCCGCCGAAGGCACCACCGATCTCAGCACCGCTTGTGCCGATATTGACGTTCGCTATGCCACAGTCGCTCCCTGCGGAACCCAGGAACTCTTCCGCTTCCCTAAGGTCGTTCGTCATGATGCTGCTGCTCAAGCCCTGCTTCACTCCGTTTTGGATGGCTATCGCGTTCGAGAGCGGCCCCGAATAGCGTAGGAGATAGAGTATCGGCGCGAAGGTTTCTTCTTGTACAATGTCCATTTCCGGATGCGCCTCAACAATGGCGGGCCTGACGTAGCAGCCGCTCGCGTGTTCGGCAGTGCCCAAGACACCGCCCGGCACTACAATGGTCCCGCCTTGCGCGCTGGCCAAGGACAGGGCGCGGGTGTATTGTTCCACGGCCGCACGATCGATCAAAGGACCCACGTGGTTGTGTTCATCAAGCGGATCGCCAATACGAAGTTGAGCGTATGCGCGCGTCAGTTTCTCTTTCATCCGATCGTAAACACTTTCGTGGATGATCAAACGGCGCGTGGTGGTGCAGCGCTGTCCTGCTGTTCCCACGGCCCCGAAAAGCGAAGCGCGTAAAGCCATGTCGAGGTCTGCACGCTCGGAGATAATGATGGCATTGTTGCCACCGAGTTCCAACAATGAACGCCCAAGGCGCTCCCCTACTACCCGGCCCACTGCCTTGCCCATGCGCGTACTACCGGTTGCGCTCACCAGTGCAATGCGCTCGTCGGCGGCGAGCCACTCCCCTACTTCGCGCCCGCCATTGATCACAACGCTGACTCCGGCGGGTACATTGTTGCGCTCGAAGACCCGCTGCGCGATGTTCTGGCAGGCAACGCTGCAGAGAGGCGTTTTTTCACTGGGCTTCCACACGCATGCATTGCCCGCGACCCAAGCGAGGGCCGTGTTCCAGCTCCACACAGCAACAGGGAAGTTGAATGCCGTGATAATACCCACCACCCCGAGCGGATGCCATTGTTCATACATGCGGTGCGACGGCCGCTCACTGTGCATGGTGAGCCCGTGGAGCTGTCTGGACAGCCCAACCGCGAAGTCGCAGATGTCGATCATTTCCTGCACTTCGCCCAGTCCTTCTTGCAGGCTCTTGCCCATTTCATAGCTCACCAGGCGCCCGAGTGCGGCCTTGTGCAGGCGCAACTCATCCCCAAGTTGACGCACCACCTCGCCGCGTTTTGGTGCTGGCCAAGTGCGCCATTCCGCGAAGCCTTGTTGCGCCGAACGAATGCAGGCATTGTATTCGTTGCGGAGCGCGGACTGGACGTGGCCGATGACGTTGCCATCAACCGGCGAGATGGACGGGATCGGGCTGCCCGCGGAAGGAAGCCAGGATCGGCCGTCGGACTGGCCGCTTTGGGACTGTTCGACTGCTAGCTCGCCGAGGAGCTCTTGAATGGGGTGTTTGGCGGTGATCATTCCAAAATGAAGGGGCTGCGAAGCTATGTGGGAGAGATATGCACCTCGCAACAGACAAATACGTGAGTATCAGACGCATAGCACTGACGCAGTTCTTTGGGCTTAGATGCGGTATAACAGCACAGAAGGGGTAGAGTACCCAAGAGGGGTGTAAGTGCCAGCAGAGACGTCGCAATGGGGCCACAGGCTCAATGTGTCTTTTTTAGAACATAGAGCATGCTGGAAGTGGAGCGGCCAGTACTGAGCGCGACAAGGTTGGAGTAGGTGCCCTTGGCTAGACCCAGGACCAATGCCGGAATGGGGCCCCGGCCGGCGTACCTCTCAGATAGCATGGAGATGTACAGGGCGTCGAACCATAACCGTTTGGTGAGCGCGAGGCGAAGCCCGCTTTGGCCAGCGAGATGGTGCAGGTCCCTGGGCCGGAAGTGGGAAAGGTGACGAGGGACATCGAGTGCGGCCCAGAGGGAGCCGTAGTGTTGCGAGTCCCAGCTGCTAACGTCGGGTACTGCGATCAGGAGGATCCCGTTGGGCGAGAGCAGGCTTGTGAGTTGTAAAAGTGTCTGGGTTGGATCCGGAACGTGTTCCAAGACGTGCCAGAGTGTAATGACATCGAATCTGTGCTGGGTGAGATCGGCCAGGGATGGGTGTACGGGGCATGATGCTGTCCGGCGGGCAATTGCTCGCGCCTCGTCACCGGGCTCGACACCCTCGACCGTGTATCCGCACGAACGCATGTGCGCTAAGAAGGCACCTGCCCCACAGCCGTAGTCCAATACGGTTTTGCCGGAGGTGAGCCGGGCGATCATGCGGCGTTTGGCCCGAAGAGCTATTGATCGTGCCAAGTAGTATAGAGCAGGGACCAGACCTCGAGCACGATTGCTATGACTGATATAGTTGCTGGACCCGTAGTAGCGGCCGAGTTCGTTTGGGTTCGGGCGGGGATTGGTAAAGGCGAAGCCACAGTGGGTACAACGTGTGAGGGTGAAGACTTCCTTGGTCAGGTAATGGTCAGGTACGTTGAGGAAGGTGTTCAACCCGCGGTTTTTGCACAGGGGGCATTGCTCAAGGTTTTCCATGGCGATGTTCCACGTGGAACAAGGAGTTTTTATCGGCCGAGGTAGACCAACAGTACGGTAAGGTCGGCGGGCGAAACCCCGCTGATACGGCTTGCTTGGCCTAGGGTGGTGGGACGCGCAGCACTAAGTTTTTGACGGGCCTCTATGCTGAGCGAGGCTAGGAGGGCGTACTCCAAAGCGGGGTCCAGCGGAATATCCTCTAGGCGGGTCAACTTTCTTGCCAAGGCACTTTCCTTCTCGATATAGCCTTCGTATTTCGCAGTAAGCTCAACCTGCTCCAGCACTTCATTTGCCAAGTCGCCGAAAGACGGGAGCAACGACCACGACGCCGGGGCCAAGAGCTCGAGGTCGCCTATGCCCAGTTGTGGGCGAAGTAAAAGATCAGATGCACGAATGCGCTGCTTCAGCGGGGATGTTCCACGTGGAACCAAGTGGGTATTGGCAAGCTTCGGATCGACACTTTCCCCACGTAAGCCGATCTGCATTTCTGCAATGTGGCGGATCTTGGTATTGAGCCGTTCCAAACGACCGCGACTGGCCAAGCCTAGCTCAAACCCCTTTGGTGTAAGGCGTGCGTCTGCGTTGTCCTGCCGGAGCAGGATGCGATACTCTGCCCGACTGGTGAACATCCGGTAAGGCTCTTCCGTGCCTTTGGAGATAAGATCATCGATCAGCACACCGATGTATGCTTCATCCCTCCCAAGGACGAAAGGAGACGCACCACGGACCTTCAGATGCGCATTTATACCCGCCATCAAGCCTTGGCAAGCCGCCTCTTCGTAGCCCGTGGTACCATTGATCTGGCCGGCGAAATAGAGCCCGTCCACCAGCTTCGTCTCGAGAGTATGGTTAAGCTGGGTCGGCGGGAAGTAGTCATACTCAACAGCATATCCAGGCCGGAACATGCGCGCATTGGCGAAGCCTGGGAGAAGCCGTAGCGCAGCGATCTGCACATCCTCAGGAAGGCTTGTGCTGAACCCATTGATGTATGTCTCGATCGTGTTCCACCCCTCGGGTTCGACGAAGATCTGATGCCGGTCCTTGTCTGCGAAGCGATCGATCTTATCCTCAATACTTGGGCAATACCGCGGGCCCCTTCCGAGGATGCGGCCGTTGAACATGGGGCTGCGATCGAACCCGCTGCGGAGCATGTCGTGGACTTCCGGACTGGTGTAGGTGATCCAACAACTCAGCTGTTTTTCGACCGGCCGGGTAGTGGGAGAGAAGCTGAACTTGCTGGGGTGTTCGTCTCCACGTTGCTCCTCCAACTGACCGTAATCGATACTCCGGCCATCCACTCGTGGAGGCGTGCCGGTCTTCATACGGCCGGCGGTGAATCCCAGCTCCTCCAGTTGTTCGGTGATCCCGTGCGCTGCACGCTCGCCCGCCCGTCCGCCTCCGAATTGTTTATCCCCGATGTGCATGACACCCCCGAGGAAGGTGCCGTTAGTAAGCACCACTGCGCGGCACAGAAAGGTATTGCCCAATGCAGTACGCACTCCGCTCACCATATAGGTGCCGCCGTTCCGATCGACCTGTAATGAGACGACCTGGTCTTGGAGGAAATGGACATTGGGGATAGATTCGAGCACGAGGCGCCATTCCTCGGCAAACCGCATCCGGTCGTTCTGTGTCCGGGGACTCCACATGGCCGGCCCCTTGCTGCGGTTGAGCATCCTGAACTGAACCGTGCTGCGGTCGCTCACCAGCCCGCTGAAGCCACCCAAGGCATCTATCTCCCTGATAATCTGGCCCTTACCAACCCCGCCCATAGCCGGATTACAGCTCATTTGCCCGATCACACCCATGTTCATGGTGATGAGCAACACACGACTACCCATGGTAGCCGCTGCAGCAGCGGCTTCGCAGCCGGCATGACCAGCACCAACGACGACCAAGTCGTATGCGGTGGAGTTATTCACAGCATGTTGAAAAAGGGCGGCCAAGTTAACGGTACCCCATGCTGCACCAACCTTTGGCGCACTCGGCGGTGCTAATGAACGACCGCGCGGGTCAGACGTTCAGCCCCTTCAGCAGTAGGCGCTTCCACTCCGGGTGCTCGCGCAAATAGGTCTTCACATGCATGCTGACCGGGATCAATTTCCAGCGCTTCTCCTCCACGAACATGAGCGCCTTCAGGACCAGCGCATCAGCCACAGGCAGGCCATCCAGCGCTTTGGGTATTTCGGTCTGGGTCAGGAAAATGCGATCACCCTGGAAGTCGTATTCCATGCGTGCCCGGTGTTCGCCCACCTGTAGCACGAACTGGCGCATGTCCTTTTCATCGATCAACGGCAGCGACTCGAGGTCGGTGGCTTCGGGGGCGGTGCGCTTGGCCATGGTAACGGGCCGCGAATTTACCATGAGTTAAGACAGGTACAGCGTCTTTGTGGGGTCCCGTACCGGCGTTCGATGGATCCGTGAATTCGCACGGCCGATCGGCACTGGGCAGGGGTGAAGACGGACAATACCCTGTAAGATCGGGGCGTGCGATTGCTTTTGTTCTGTCTGGGGTGCCTACTGATCACGGTGCCGGAGATCCTCAGGGTCTATTACATCATGCCCTTTCCGGACAGTCAGGAAGACGTGCCCACGGACCTGCGACAGGTCAACATCGCTTACTGGCTGCACAACAACATCTGGTGGGTGCGATTGGTCGGCCTGACCTTCTTGATCGGCCCGTTCATCCATTACGTGAAACGTAGCGGGGTCTGGACGCGCCTGGTCGTTTTGGTCCCGGTTGCGTTCGGCGCACTGGTGATCTACGCGTTCAATTTCAAGTTCATGGCCGACAAGATGTTCCTGCCGCCGAAGAACAAAGTGATGCAGCCTCCGGTGCTTACGGACAGTACGGGCAACGACCTGGCAATCTCGGTGGAGCACAACGGTGACGCGCGCGCCTACCCGATCGAACTCATAGGTTACCATCACCAGGTCGATGACACGGTGGGCGGCAAGCCGGTATTGGTCACCTATTGCACGGTGTGCAGAACGGGGCGTGTGTGGGATCCCACAGTTGATGGAAGGCAAGAACACTTCCGTCTGGTGGGCATGGACCACTTCAACGCGATGTTCGAGGACAGCCGCACGGGCAGTTGGTGGCGGCAGGCCACGGGCGAATGCATCGCTGGGCCACTGAAAGGCCAAACGCTCACGGAGGTGCCATCGCAGCAAATGACACTGAGCGAATTCGTGGAGGCCCATCCGCAAGGACTTGTGATGCAGCCGGACGGCAACTTCGCGGAACAGTACAAAGGGCTAGCGGGTTTCGATGAGGGCACCATCGACAGCGAGCTGGAATATCGCGATACCGCGAGCTGGCAGCCCAAAAGCTGGGTGGTGGGAGTGGTGCACAATGGTGTGGCGCGGGCCTATGACTGGAACGAGCTTCTTCGTCTAGGGGAAATTGCCGATACCTTGGGAGGGGATACCATTACCGTGTCCATGCCGGTCTCTTCGGTGCACCTGGACTCTCTGGGGTGGATGCACATGGCCAGGGACTCCTCGGGTTTCGAGGTGCTTCTCCTGTCGACCACCCCCCTTGAACGATTGGTGGATCCAACCACGGGTGAGGAAACTGACGCGCAGACCACAAGCAGGACGAGGATTCTCTCATACCAGGAATTCTGGCACAGCTGGCGCACCTTCCATCCGAACACGACGCGCTACGTACCCGAACGCTGAGCGTGCCATCTTCGGCACATGAACGAAGAGCGGTTCGCGCGCATCATCGGCAACATCTCGCGCTGCACCACACTGCCGTATGAGCAGCAGCAACGGTTCCTGGAGGCGCTGGAGGTAAAGCAGGTGGTCAAGAAGACCTTGATACTGCGCGCCGGAGAGCAGTGCGATTTCGAAGCATACGTGAACAAAGGCTGCGTGCGCAGCTACTTCCTGGATGCGCACGGGCATGAGGTGACGCTACAGTTCGGTGTAGAGGACTGGTGGGTGAGCGACGTGGTGAGCGTGGTGGAAGGCAAGCCCTCGCGCTTGTTCATCGAGGCTGTGGAGGACAGCGAGCTGCTGTTGATCCATAAGGACAAGAAGGAGGACCTCTACCGCGACATCCCGGCCCTCGAACGCGTGTTCCGCATCATGCTGCAGCGCAACCTCGGCGCGCTGCAGGACCGCCTGTTCGCCACCATGGCCTGGCCTGCGGAGGAGCGTTACGAGGCGTTTTTGAAACGGTTCCCGGACCTGCCCAACCGGGTGCCACAGCACATGATTGCTAGCTACCTGGGCATTACCCCCGAGTTCCTGAGCAAGCTGCGGGCGCGCCGTGTCGGCAAGACCTGACAGGTCTTCTTGTCCCAGTTCAATGATGCCGCGTTGGTGATCACGGGATCTTTGTCCACACAAACCAGCAACCATGGATCGCAAGGAGTTCCTCAAGAAAAGCCTGCTCGGTGCGGGCGCCGCCGCGATCGCCGGGCCAGCGCTGCAAGCCCAAGAGGATACCGCACCAGCCGTACTGGGCTTCGAACATCTGCCTTCCGCAACACCGCACATCATGGCCAACACCGTCCTGCACAAAGCCGCCACACGCGGCCTCGCCGATCATGGTTGGTTGAACAGCCACCACACCTTCAGCTTCGCCAACTACTACGATCCGGATCGCATGAATTTCGGAGTGCTGCGCGTGCTCAACGACGACGTCGTGGCTCCGGGCATGGGCTTCGGAACGCACCCCCACGACAACATGGAGATCATCTCCATCCCGCTGGAGGGGGACCTTGAGCACAAGGACAGCATGGGCAATACGGCCGTGATCCGCAACGGCGATGTGCAGGTGATGAGCGCGGGAACGGGCATCCGCCACAGCGAGTTCAACAAGAACGCGGACAGCACGGTGAAGTTCCTCCAGATCTGGGTCTTCCCCAACAAGCGCAATGTGGCGCCCCGCTACGACCAGATCACTCTTGACCCCGCCAAGCGGCACAACCGGCTGCAACAGATCCTCTCACCACGCGCCGATGACGAGGGGGTGTGGGTCCACCAGAACGCATGGTTCCACCTAGGTTCGTTCGACAAGGGTGCCTCGACCAACTACGCGTTGAAAGATCCGACGAACGGTGTGTACGTGTTCGTGATCAAGGGAGACTTCACCGTGAACGGTGTGGCATTGAACCAACGCGATGGAATGGGCGTGTGGGATGTGAACGAATTCGCGTTGAAGGCGGACAGCAATGGCGCCGAAGTGCTGTTGATGGAAATTCCCATGCAACGATGACCTTCGCGGCGCTTACGACAGACATGCCGGTCGATATCAAAGGCCTGAAAGCTGCGCCCACGGAGCATGCGGTGATCCCCTTGATCCGGCAGCGCTTCAGTGCGCGCGGCTTCAGTGATGCACCGCTCACGACCGACGTGCTCATGACATTGTTCGAGGCCGCGGCATGGGCACCGAGCAGCATGAACGAACAACCGTGGCGCTACCGGTTTGCCCTGCGGGGATCACAGCAGTTCGAACTGCTGTGGTCTTGTTTGACCGCTGGAAACCAGCCATGGACGAAGAATGCCGGCGCACTTGTCGTGTGCAGCGGCAGCACCGTTCTGCAGCGCAACGGGGAGCCGAACCACTACTGGTTGCACGATGTTGGATCGGCCAACTCGAACCTTCTCCTGCAGGCGGCCAGCATGGACATCTATGGTCACTTGATGGGCGGCTTCGACCGGGCCAAGGCAAGTGAACTGCTTGGTCCTGTCGGGGGCAAAGAGGAGATCGCCTGCTTTCTGGCGCTCGGATATTTAGGCGACCCGGCGACACTTGTGGAACCGTTCAAGACACGCGAACACACGCCGCGTGCACGTCGGGCACTGGACCAGACCGTAATCGCACTTTGAGCGGGAAACCTTCGCCCACCAACGTCTGACCTTGATGCTCTTCATCTTTGTTGCATCATGCCGCACGACCCCCTGTTCGAAGAACGCGTCGCCAATGCGCTGAAGGCACAAGGCGCCGAACCAGAGCACAAGAAGATGTTCGGTGGCGTCGCCTTCATGGTACGCGGCCACATGACCGTGGGCATTACCAACAAGGGCGACTTCATGGTGCGTTTCGACAGCACGCGCCATGCAGAGATCAGCCAATGGCCGGGGGCGAAACCAATGACGTTCGGCAAAGGCGAGATGAAGGGGTTCCTCTTCGTGGACGCCGACGCCGTTGCCGCGAAGTCATCCTTGGACAAATGGGTGAAGCTGTCCTTGGCGCATAATGCCACATTGCCGGTGAAGGTGGCGAGTGCAGTTTTGGCCAAAGCCACGAAGACTTCAGGCAAGAAAAAGCCTGCGGGCCAGCCAAAGGTCCGAGGCAAGAAGTAGGATTGCCGGGTCATTGACCCGCTCGGAACAGCCGCTCACCCGTTGAATTCGTCGTTGCACGGGATCGCACGTTGCGTCCGGTCGCGCCGTGAACAGCTTTGGTTGAAGAACGCCAAGTGACCGGGTTGGATCCCGATCGGCGCGGCGCATCTTTCGATATGGGAGCAACAGCGCAACTCGCTTCATCGCTCGGTCGCAGCGACGAGCAACCGAACATCGCCTTGGCCGAGGCCATCGTTTCCACCAAGGACATGAACAACGTCCGCGAACTTGTGGACCTGCTGAACGCGAAGGACAAGGCGCTGAAGGGCGATGCCGTGAAAACGCTGTACGAGGTCGGCGCGCGCGACCCGCAATTGATCGCGCCTTTCCTGGCACAGTTCAAGAACCTGCTCACCAGCACGGACAACCGACTGGTGTGGGGCGCCATGTGCGCCATCGACGCCATCACCTTGGCCAAGCCCGAAGCCGTGTTCATGATCATTCCACAGATCATGGCCGCGGTGGAACGGGGCTCGGTGATCACGCGTGATCACGCGGTGAAGGCACTGGCCAAGCTCTCCACCGACGATCGTTTCAGCCGCACTACGATGCCGCTGCTCTTGGAACAACTGCGCACCTGCCCGGTGAACCAGTTCCCGATGTATGCGGAAGAGGTGGAAGCAGCCACGAAACCCGGCGCTGCAAAACAGGTCGTCTCGGCACTGGAGACCCGCATGGCCGAGATGCCGACGGAAGCGAAACGCAAGCGTGTGGAGAAGGTGTTGCGGAAACTGGCCAAGAAGGGGTAGGGGCGAGGCGGGGGCGGTTCGGCGTTCCGTGCTAGCTTGCCGCAACCCACCATGGAAGGACTGGTCGTTCTCCTTGCGCTGATCCCCATAGCGCTCCTCATTCTAGCTATTGTCACCGCCTTCCGAACAGGGTCTATCGCCCGCGAGGTGGATGCGCTACGCAAGGAACTCGCCACCATGCGGAAGTTGCTCGGCGAGCAGGGCGCTGCACCGCGGGTCACGGTCCCGCCGTCGGTGGCACCACCACCACCGGTTGCTCCTCCCGCTCCCGCGCAACCGCCGGTTGCCACCCCCGAACCCTGGTACACCGGCATGAGCGAACCGGCACCCCGTGTGTTCGAGGCACCAGCAAGCGGACCGGCCGAGGTGAAGCCCGATCACGCGCCACCACCACCGCGCATTGTGGTAACGCAAACGAGCGCTCCGCCACCCGTGGCCGAGGTTGCGCGGCCCGTGGTTGCCGCACCTCCGCCGCAACGTTCACCAGCACCGCCACCACCACCGCAGAAAGGAGCGTGGGAGCGGTTCCTGGAGAACAACCCCGACTTGGAGAAGTTCATCGGCGAGAACCTCATCAACAAGATCGGCATTGCCATACTGGTGCTGGGCCTAGGGTTCCTGATGCGGTATGCGATCGGCAAGAACTACATCAATGAGGTGGGCCGCGTGCTGATCGGCGTTGGTGCCGGAGCGGCGCTCATGTACATCGCGCATCGGCTCCGGACAAAGCTCCGCGCGTTCAGCAGCGTGCTGTTGGCGGGAGGATTGAGCGTGCTCTACTTCACCATCACCATCGCCTACCAGCAGTACGAGCTCTTCACCCAGCTGCAGGCCTTCGCCATCATGGTGGTCATCACGGCGCTAGCGGTTGTCTTCTCCGTTGCCTACGATCGGCGCGAGCTCGCCGTCATCGCGCTCATTGGAGGGTTTGCCGCGCCTTTCATGGTGAGCAAGGGCGACGGCAACTTCATGGTGCTCTTCACCTACTTGCTCATCCTCGATGCCGGCATGTTGGTGCTCGCGCTCATCAAGCGCTGGAACATTGTGCATCTGGTCGCGTACGGCCTAACGCTCATCGTTTTCGGCGCGTGGGCTGCAGGTCCGTACACCGGTCTTGAGCCTCGCCCATGGTCGTGGGGCTTCGTGTTCGCCACGTGCTTCCATCTGGTGTTCTTCGCCATGGCGGTGGGCTACAACCTCAGGCACCGCCTGCAGTTCCGACCGCTGGAGTTCGGCTTGTTGGTGAGCAACACTGCTGGTTATTACGCGGCGGGCATGCACTTCCTGAGCGATGCCGAGCTGTACGCACACCCGAAGTGGACGGGCCTGTTCACGGCCGCCCTGGGGTTGTTCCACGCCGTGTTCGCGTTCGTCTTCTACCGCCGGCAGCAAGTGCCGCGCAACCTGGTGCTGCTGCTTATCGGCCTTGCGCTCACCCTGTGCACACTGGCCGTGCCGGTGCAGCTGGAGGGCTACACCATCACCTTGTTCTGGGCCGCGGAAGCGGTGCTGTTGGTGTGGTTCGCACAACGCGCCGGATTGCCGTTGGTGCAACGCGGTGCTGTGATCGTCGCGGTGCTCGGGCTGATCAGCTTGCTGATGGACATCGACGCATTCTACAACTTCCTGCGCCCAGAACTGCCGCCCCTTGTCAATGCTGGCTGGATCACGGGCATGGTGGTGGTGGCCAGCATGGTGGCATTGTGGTGGTTGTGGAAACGCCAGGACGCAAAAGGGGAGGAGCACACGATGCGCATCATTCCCGGCGTCGGCCTGAAGCCGTTCGCGACCGTCGCGCTGGTGATCGCCATTGGCCTCGGCTACTTGGTCAACCTGTTGGAACTGCGGAACCAAAGCGCCAAGCTGCTCAGCAACGACGGCGTGCGGATGGCCACCATGCTGTTTACTTTGCTGTATGCGCTTGGTGTGGAGTTCTTCACGCGCAAGGAGGAGCTGCTCGTGCGCCGCGTGGTGTTCACGCTGGCTGCGCTGGTGCTGCTGGTGTATGTCACCGGGTTCTACCAGGCAAGCCGGACAAGTCTCGAGGAAATGCTGCTGGGTTCAGCGCGCAGGTTCGGCATCCATTACGCTGCGCTCGCGTGCTGTGTGGGGCTGGTGGTACGCACGGCCTTGCTGGCGCGAACGGTTGTTCCCCGACCATCGCAGACATGGAACATCTACCTGTGGGCCATGTGCGCGTACCTCGTTGTATTGGCCAGCCAGGAATTGGACCATCTGATGGTGCTGGTGAACCACGAGCCCGGCCAGAGCATGATGGCGGCATTGCGCAAAGCGCGGCGTGCTGGCTATCCGATCCTCTGGGGCGTGGGTTCGTTCTTGTTCATGTGGTACGGCATGCGCAACAAGTTGAAGATGGTGCGCATCATCGCACTCGTGCTCTTCGGCATCACCTTGGTGAAGCTCTTCGTCTTCGACCTGCGCGGCATCAGCGAAGGCGGGAAGGTTGCAGCGTTCATCTGCCTGGGCATCCTGCTGTTGGTGGTTAGCTTCATGTACAACAAACTGAAGGGATTGTTCGTGGATGACAGTGAAGCCGTGAAGCAATGAAGCAGTGGAGCAGATGGTGCGTGCTGGTAGGTTCCGCGGCTATCGGGGGCGGTGCGATCGCGCAGCAATGGAAGGCCGAGGTGCCCACAGTGGAGAATGCGGGGTTGTATCGGATTGAATTATCGGCGGAGATAATCGCTAGGTCAGTACAGAACCTTGAAGATGTGCGCATCATTGAACGATCGGGGACTATGGTCCCGTTCGTTCTGGATCTTCCTGAGAGCGGCTCGAAGGTTGAGCGGGAGATGCCGTTCGACATCCTGAGAAATGAAAAGCTGGACCACTACACCATCGTCGAGCTTCAGGGATACGAGGGGGAAATAATCGAAGCCATATACCTCTCGGTGCGGAATGCTTGGGTTGTGAAGGATGCGACCATCACCGGAAGTGATGACCGAAAGAACTGGTACGCTCTTGCCCAACAGCGTGTTGAACCCGCCTATGGTGGGCCGGAGCCGTGCGGTGCGTTGTGTGAGGCGATATTGAGGATCCCACCGAGCGACTATCCGTACTACCGGATTGAGATCAACGATTCTCTCACACCACCCATTAAAGTCGAATCGGCCGAATGGTTCACAACTGTGGAGGTGGGCACTGGTTGGACACCGATGGAGGGTCTGGTCTGGAGGCAGGCGGAATCGTCCGGGATAACGCGCATAGAGTGTTTTTTGCCCTATCCGGGACGGATTGATCGCATCGACATGGGTTTTAAACACGCAGGGATGTTCCATCGGGAGGGTCGCCTGGTAGTACCAATAGTCCGAGAAACAAGGCACGGGTCAAAGAGACGGTCTGAGCGGATCGAAAGCGTCGTGTCACGGTTTGTGATCGACTCACGCCGAAAGAACTTTGTTGAACTCTCGAATGAGCCCATGGACACGTTTACGATTGTAATTGAGAATGTGGACAACAGACCACTGGCGTTCGAATCGGTTCGGCTTGGACAACGGACGACTTCGATGTTGGTATTGCTTGAACAATCGAAGCACTACACCATCACCACCGGCGATCCGAAGAAGCAAGCACCGCAATACGACCTAGCCCACTTCAAAGAGGAATTGCCCGCACCCATCGCAACGCTGAACCACGGCCCGCTCATCGCGTTGCCATCCACCGCGCGGCAAGGCCCCACCATTGCCCCTTCACGCTGGTGGATCTGGGCCGGACTTGTCGCGGTGCTCGGCCTGGTCGGCTTCATGGCCGTGCGCATGCTCCGCGAACCACCTTCGACCACCTGACCTATGACCATCGCACTACGCTCGATGCTCCGCATGTTCAACCACCATAACGTTTTCGTGAAGGTGGCTCTCTGCTTCACCGCTCTATTGCTCAACTGCGTCACAGCCACCGCGCAATGCCCCGGCTGCCAGATCAACTTCGGCTGCACGAGCAATCCGGCTTATCCCACGCTGTGCCCTCTGCAACCGCCCGATGCGGTGAGCGGACAACCCTACGCCACGGACATCACCTTTTGGATGCCGGCCAACTTCGACGATCCCGGCACTGGCTTCAATGTGGACTTCCTGCAAATGACCATCACCGGAGTGAGCGGTCTGCCGTTCGGGTTGGACATTGAAACGAACAACCCGCTCGGTGTTTACTTCCCGCAGCAGGACCAATACGGCTGCGCGCGCATCTGCGGCACACCGATCGGCGCAGGCACGTTCACCGTCACCATTTCCATCCTGGCGCAGGTGGAGTACAGCGGCTTCACCATCAATGCGCCACAGCAGTTCCCCATCACACTGGTGGTGCAACCGGGCAGCGGCAACAACAGCGGGTTTTCGTTCGGACCCTCCGTGGCATGCGGCAGCGCGGAAGTGCAGTTCGACGCGCTCATCGATGGCGCGCCATCACCCACCACCTACGCATGGGATTTCGGCAATGGCAATACGAGCACCGATGCATCACCCAGCGTGCAGACCTACAGCGGTCCAGGCACGTACACCGTTACGCTGCAAACGACCATTGGTGGTTATGTGCTCGATGCCGTTGCGCTGAACAGCGTGAACGACAATTGGTGCGGAGACGTGGAAGAACCGGACATCTTCGGGTGCACGGGATCGCCCGACCTCTACTTCGTGCTCACCGATGGCGGCGGCGGCACGTACACCAGCAGCAGTGGCAGCGACAGCGGCAGCGAAACATGGACAGGACTTGGTTTGGTGCTCAGCAATCCGCCGTATTCCATCGCCTTCTACGACGAAGACCCGATCAGCCAGGACGACATCCTGGGCACCTTGAACATTCCCGCCGGAACCACGGGCAACCTGCCGTTCAATATCGCCGGGGGAACCGTGGGCGGTCTCGACATCAGCTTGCAACCGCAACAGGTGTTCAACGACACCGATAGTGTGGTGGTGTTCCCATTGCCGGAGATGGTGCTGGGCTACGACACGCTTGCCAGCACCATCTGCGTGCAAGACACCACACTCGTGAGCTATGTCTGGTTCGTGAACGGCGATACGGTTCCGCTGGCCACCGGCCCTTGTGTGAACGCGAACGCCCCGGGCTTGTGGTGGGCTGTCGGCAACAACGGCTTCGGGTGCCCGGGCGAAAGCGATACGGTGGTGGTGTGCCCGACCATGGAGATCACCTACGATGCCGGTGTGCTGTTCGTTGAGGACGAGTTCGACGGCTACGCGTGGACCTTCAACGGACAAGCAATCGCCAACAGTGATCAGCCGTTCGTGTTCTCACAAGGAGATGGTCTTTACGTAGTAACGGGAACCACAACGTATGGCTGCGCGGTTATCGACACCCTGCAACTCCTGACCATCGGGCTTGCTGAAGCAACGGCGTTGGACTCTCCGTTGCTCTTCGTTCACCCGGTCCCGAACAACGGCGACTTCACCGTTAGCGCGACAGGTCTCGCGCCGGGCGAACTCCGCCTGAGCGTTGTGGATGCCGCTGGTCGCGAAGTGCACGCCCAGGCGCTGGGGTCGTCGGATGGATCCGTTCGTGAGCGCGTGATGCTCGTTGGCGCCGCACCCGGCCGCTATGCCGTGGTGCTCGGTGACGGCGAAGGCCACCGTGTGTCGCGGCACATCGTGGTGGCCCGCTGACGGCCGCTACATTCGTCGCCAGCAGAACACGCGCATGATCAACAAAGTGGTCAGCGGCCCCGAGGCCGCTTTGGAAGGCATCGACGATGGCATGACGCTCATGGTGGGCGGCTTCGGCCTGTGCGGGATCCCGGAGAACAGCATTGCCGCGTTGGTCCGCAAAGGCACGAATGGGCTCACATGCATCAGCAACAATGCCGGTGTGGACGACTTCGGATTGGGCCTGCTGCTCAGGACGCGGCAGATCAAGAAGATGATCAGCAGCTACGTGGGCGAGAACGATGAGTTCGAGCGCCAGATGCTGAGCGGCGAGCTGGAGGTGGATCTCATTCCGCAGGGATCGTTGGCCGAGCGTTGCCGTGCTGGCGGCGCGGGCATCCCGGCGTTCTTTACGCCTGCGGGTTTTGGAACTGAAGTGGCGGAAGGGAAGGAGGTGCGCGAGTTCGACGGCAAACCCCACATCCTGGAGACATGGCTGCGCGCCGACTTCGCCATTGTGAAGGCATGGAAGGGCGACCACTACGGCAACCTGGTGTACAAGCGCACAGCCCGCAACTTCAACCCCATGATGGCGATGGCCGGCAAGATCACCATCGCGGAAGTGGAGCATTTGGTGCAACCCGGCGAACTGGACCCTGACGAAGTGCACACGCCGGGCATCTTCGTGCAGCGCATCTTCCAAGGCAGCAACTACGAGAAGCGCATCGAGCAACGTACGGTGCGCAAGCGCTGACGAGCCGCACCGCCCATGAACACGCGCGATGGGCGTTGGTTCTTCCTGCTCTGTGCCATCGTTCTGTGTTACGTCATCGCACGAGCAGTACTAGTGCCGTTCGTGCACGATGAGGCGGCTACGTACAGTATGTACGTCCAAGTGGGGGAGTTCCTGCCGTGGCGATCACATTGGGATGCCGGCAACCACTTTTTGAGCACGGGGCTGGGCATTGTCGCGGATCGTGCGTTCGGCATGCACCAATGGGCGTTGCGAGGGGCGAGCGTCCTGGCGTTCGTGCTCTACGCTTTCGGTGCTTGGCGCATCGGAGGCATGGTGGGTGACAGGCTTGTGCGATGGTGCATGTGGTGCGGACTGTTGCTCTGCCCGTTCGTTCTGGAGTTCTTCTCCTTGTTCCGTGGCTATGGCTTGGCTGTGGCCTTCATGCTCGTTGGGTTGGATGGTCTGCTCCGATTGGTCCGGGATGGCGCTGTTCGGCATGCCGCCCAAGCGTTGCTCGGGTTTGCGTTGGCGAACGCGTGCATCCTGTCGTTGCTAACGCTTTGGTTCGTGGTGTTGGTCGTTGTGGGCTGGCTGCTCTTGACCACTGCACGGACAACGAAACAGCGCGCTTGGCGGATCCTGCTTTGGATGATGATCGGGGTGGCGCCGTTCCTGTTCGCGCTGCGTGTGAGCAGGGAAATGCAGGCCGTGGGATTGTTCTATTACGGAAGCCTGGACGGGTTCATGGACGTTACCCTCCGCACGTTGTGCAACTACGTTCTAGGTTCGGGGAGTGCGTGGGTGATGCTGATGGTCATCATCGCGTTGTCGTGCTGTACAGCAGTGGCGGCCCATCGTTGGTGGAACAGAGGAACCTGGCGGCAACCGATCGTGGTGTGTACCAGCCTGCTATGGGCGGATGTCCTTTCCCGGGTGGTCATGGCTGTGCTTATCAGCGTGAACTACCCCGAGGACAGGGCCGCGTTGCACATGGTCCCGTTGTTCGTACTCACCCTTGCGCTCACGGCGGATGCGCTTGCTGCTCGCTCAGGGGCGATGCGTTATGCGGCGCTGGTCTTGTTGTACTTGCCGCTGCGCACCATTGTCACCGCCAACACCACCCACACATCGCTCTGGCCCGATGAGTCGGTGCCAGCAAGGTTCGTTGCGCGCATGGCCGATCTGCAGAGGCAACAAGGGCGCCCGCTCGTGACCGGGGCTTATCGGCAGATGAACCGAAGCCTGCCCTTCGCGGCGGTGCAACAAGGTGTTCAATTACCCATGCCGCTCACGGAGGGCTTCCCGACCGGCCCCCACGATGTGCGCGTTTCAAGGCCCGACCACCTGACAGCGGCCAGCATCGGATACAAGGAACTGGACCATGACCAGGGAACCGGACTGACCCTGTTGCAACGCGAACGACCGCTGCAGTTCATCTCTTCCCCGAGCATCCCATGGCCATCCCGGAACACGACGGACGAGTTCATCGGCGTTCTTGATAGTGACACGCTCAGCAGCGGGTCCGACCATCTGGTGGAATTCTCAGGCCGTCTGAGCACCAACGGGCCTGCACAGGTGAAGTTGGTGGTGGAAGTCAGGAACGCGGCCGACAGTGTTTTGTACTACGACGCGATCATGGTCACGGCCTTTGCGCCATTGGAGCACTCGTTCACCGAAGTGCGCCACGTTCCCCACCTCCACCCGGAACAGCGGGCGGTGATCTACTTCTGGAACATGCGTACGGCCGCTCTCCGGATCGACGACAGTGTGGTGCGTGTTCATGTGGTCCTGCCGTAGCATCTTAGCTGCCCTCAACACCGGTGCACCATGCCCCTTGATAAGAACCAAATGGCCAGGCGCATCGCGCGCGAACTGAAGGACGGCTACTACGTGAACCTCGGCATCGGCATACCCACGCTCGTGGCCAACTACGTTCCCGAAGGCATCAACGTGGCCTTCCAGAGCGAGAACGGGATCCTGGGCATGGGCCCCTTCCCGTTCGAGGGCGATGAAGACGCGGACCTCATCAACGCGGGCAAACAGACCGTGACACTGCTGGACGGTGCGGCGATCTTCGATAGTGCGACCAGCTTCGCCATGATCCGCGGGCAGCATGTGCAGCTCACCGTGCTCGGGGCCATGGAGGTCACGGACAGCGGTGACATCGCCAATTGGAAGATCCCCGGCAAAATGGTGAAGGGCATGGGCGGTGCCATGGACCTGGTGGCCAGCGCCGAGAACATCATCGTCGTGATGATGCACACGAACAAGGCTGGTGAGAGCAAGCTCCTCAAGCAATGCACACTGCCGCTCACCGGCGTGAAGTGCGTGAAGAAGGTGGTGACCGATCTCGGCGTGTTCGACATCACACCGGAAGGGTTCAAGTTGCTTGAGCGTGCGCCCGGTGTTTCCGTCGAAGAGATCAAGTCCAAAACAGAGGGCCGCGTGGTGGTGGAGGGCGACGTGCCGGAAATGGTGGTCTGATCACTTCGGGGGCGATGAACGACCGGTCCATCGCGCACATCCTGCCGCTGCTCGTCATCGGGGCGCTCGTGTTCGCCTACGTCATGGCACGGGCAGTTCTTGTGTCCTTCACTTGGGACGAGAGCTGGACGTTCATGCACCATGTTCTGCCGGGTGAGCTCTATCCGGCGCAACACGATATGATGAGCGGCAACCACCACCTATTGAACGTGTGGGGCATGTGGGCATGTGCCAAGTTGTTCGGGCAAAGTGAATGGGCGCTGCGGATACCGAACCTCACGGCGCTGGTGGTGTATGTCCTTGCTGCTGGGCGCATTGCCCTTCGTGCCGGACACATGGCCCGGTCCGTTGTCGGCTTCGTGCTGCTCGTTGCGCATCCGTATCTCCTTGAATTCTTCGGACTGGCGCGCGGATACGGACTTTCCATCGGCTTCATGCTGATGAGCGTGTGGCACTTGGTGCGATGGAGCGAACAACCCGAACAACGTCGTCATGGCATGCTCATGTTCCTGTGTGCAGGGCTGTCCGTGCTCTCGCACTACGTCATGCTCAACTTCTTCATGGCCGTCGCGGTCGTTTTCGCGGTACGGATGGCGAGGATGCACTCCGGGACGGTGAGTTGGCGGTTCGTGCGCTGGCCGTTGCTCATCAGCGCGGTGCTACTAGCGGTCATCGCCCCGCAAGTGCTGGGGATCCTCCGGGGTGGTGGGCTCATTTGGGGCTGTGGGGATCTCTGGTCGTGCTCCGTTCGTGGTCTCCTGTTGCGGCTGGCCGGGATGGACCTCGACACGGCGCTCATCGGCCCGTTGGTGCTGCTGGGCGCAGTGTTCCTGTTGGAAGCATCTCTTCAACGATGGGATGAACAGCATCGCGCTACAGCCACGGTGGCCGCGGTAACCCTGCTCTGTGCAGCGTTCGTTGCCATGGAGCATTTCCTCTTCGGAATGGAATGGCCGCGCACGCGAACAGCGCTTTACCTCTTCCCGCTGTTGATGACGGTAGTGGTGTTGTGGCTGCAGGCGAATGCCATCAGCTGGCCATGGTTGTGGTGGCCCGTGGTGCTCGCGGCGGGCGTGTTCACGATCAATACAACGCACCGGGCCAACCTTACGCATGCATCGGAGTGGCCCGAAGCCGCCGAGGTGGCGCGCATGATGGAACTGATCCAGAGCGACCGCGCCCAACATGGCTCACCCCGTCGGGCCACGCTGTCCTCGGGCCCTATTGCCTGGGGAAGTCTCGGCTACTACTTCCATCGACTGCACATCTCGGATATCGACACGGTCCGATGCTGGCCTAACGAAGCCCATCAGCCGGGCGACTACTACATCGTGGAGCCGCACGGACAACCGTTCGACACGACCGCAACCGAGCTGATGTTCCGCTCGGCGTCCAAGGTCGAACTGTACAGGAGTCGCGAGCGGTAGTCCATACCGATCGGCCGCGGGATACTTTCGGCCGCCCATGCCGATCACCAAGCTCAGCATCCTCATCCCCGCCTACAACGAGGAGCGCACCATCCATCTGATCCTCGACAAGGTCCGTGACGTGCAGCTGATGAACGGGATCGCCAAGGAGGTGGTGATCGTGAACGATGGCAGCATGGACGGCACGGTGGCGGCCGTGAAGCGTTACATGGCCACGAACCCCGGCCTCGACATCCGCTTGTTCGAGCAACCGAGGAACATGGGCAAGGGTGCTGCGATCCACAAGTGCATTGAGCTGGCGACCGGGGAGTACATGATCGTGCAGGATGCCGACCTGGAGTATGACCCCCGCGAATACAACGACCTGTTGCGTCCGGTCGTGGAAGGCTTTGCCGATGTGGTGTTCGGTTCGCGTTTCATGGGCCACCACCCGCACCGCATCCTGTTCTTCTGGCACAGCATCGGCAACAAGTTCCTCACCTCGTTGAGCAACGCGTTCAACAACCTCAACCTCACCGACATGGAGACGTGCTACAAGCTCATGCGCAGCGACGTTGCGAAGGGATTGAAGCTGCGGGAGAGGCGGTTCGGCTTCGAGCCCGAAGTGACGGCCAAACTGGCTCGCGTACAAGGGATCAGGTTGTACGAGGTGGGCATCAGCTATTACGGGCGCACCTATGCTGAAGGAAAGAAGATCGGTTGGAAGGACGGTTTCCGGGCCATCTGGTGCATTGTGCGCTATGGTCTGGCGGATTGAGGCAAAGTCACACGGATTATGTTCGTCGGCATGTCACGCCCGCGCAACGAGGGACCGGTCACGCTCGCGTTCGCGCTGGCGGGGGCGGCCTTCCTGGTCCGTTTGCTCAGCGAAGGAGTTCCGGATAGTGGTGACGGTGTTGCCCATTACCAGATCGCGCGGTACGCGTGGAAGCACCCGTTGATGCTGTTCGACGCATGGGGCAAGCCGCTGTACACGCTGCTGGCTTCTCCCTTCGCCCAATGGGGTCTTTGGGGACCGGCGCTGATGAACGCCTTGTTGGCCGCGGCCACTGGTGTGCTCATCATCGGACAGGTCGCACGCGTGCAACGGGCTTGGTGCTGGGCTGTTCCGGTGATGCTTTTCGCAGCGCCCCAATATGCGCACACGGTGATGGCCGGACTTACCGAGCCGCTCTTTGCTTTCCTGGTGGTGTGGGCCGTAGTGTGCGCGTTGCGCGATCGCTGGGCCTGGGCGTTGGGTATTGTGTCGTTCGTGCCCTTCGCCCGGCCGGAACACATAGCAGTGCTTCCCATGATCCTGCTGGTGGCAGCATGGCAACGTGAATGGCGCGCATTGCCATGGGTCTTGTTGGGAACAGTGTTCCACGGTGTGTTCGGCTTCGTAATGACAGGTGACCCCTTCGTGGCGTTCGGCGGGAACCCTTACGCGGGCGTCACTACGTACGGCACCGGACCGGCCACGCACTTCATTGGGCGGATGCCGCACTACTATGGATGGCCGATCATTGTTTGCGCCTCGTTCGCGTTGGTCGCATGGCCCTATGTGTGGCGAAGGGATGGCGCGCAACGTGAGCAGCACCTGATGGTCTTGTTGCTCGCGTTCGTTCCGGCGGTGCTCATACTTGGCCTGCACAGCTACGCTTGGTGGAAGGGCGGCCACGGCTCCCTGGGCCTCGACCGGGTAATGGCCACATGCCTGCCGCTGCTCGTGTTGTTCACTGTGCATGTGCTCGCCTTGCTTTGGAAGCGTTTCCCGATGAATGCTGCCATGCGACCGGTCTTCACTCTGCTCGTTGGTGCATTCGCCTTGTTCGCCTATCCGCATGTGGTGGACGAACTTCTGCTTCCCTACAAGCCGGACATGGTGCAGACAACCTTGCGAAAGGCTGCGGAGAAGGTGAAGGAGATCAAGGAGGAGGGAGAGCGGGTGTATTGCATGACCCCGTTAGTAGGCGCATTGCTCGATCTGGATCCCAGGGATGAGCGCGAGGCGCAACTGCTCTATGAGCCGGCCTCGATCGCGGCGGGGTCGGGCATTCGACCAGGAGACATCGTTGTCTGGGACGCCCATCACGCGCGCATGGATGCGCGAATACCGCTTGATACGCTGATGCAAAGTGATCGCTTCAGTTTATTGACCGTGGTGAAACCCGAGGTACCGACCCTGGTTCTCGGCGAGGTGCCGTTCGAAGTGTACCTCTTTCAACGACGCTCCGTTCAGCGCGCCGCCATTGTGGACACCTTGTTCGGTCTATCCGTTGAACCCGCAGCGCAAGCGCCTGCACAAGTGGATACGGTAGGTGGAGCGACCAAGGGCACGTGGGTGCTCAGTGCACTGGAATTCCCGCTCACCTGGGAGGGACTGCCGCTGGGCAACGGTACCAACGCGGTCATGGAAAAGCTCGTGGTGACCGGAAACGTGGATGGCCGCTACGGAAAGGATTCGCTGGACCTGGTGTTCACCGAAGAGGAAACGGGCGAACAGGTCCGTTACGCAAGCGCGCCGCTGCGCGGAGGAGAATTCAAGGTGGAGTGGGACATCGGTGATGGAGCGCGGAAGCGGGCGAACAAGTTGTACGTGTGGAACAGGAGCGGGCGGGAAGTACGGATCACAAGCTGGACCGTGACCCGGAGCCAGTGGATGCAACACGAGGTTCCATGAGCAGGCCCTCGGGTTTCCTGTTGGCCGCATTGGTTTTCGTGGTCCTGTTCGGGGGGTGTGGTGGTACGGAACCCTCACACTCGTTCGTGGGCTTGGACAAGAACGGGTTCGTTGCCGGTGGAGAGAGGTTTTTCCCGAAGGCAGTGAACTACATCGCTTGCTTGCGCACGGACGGCAAGGAGGTGTGGATGGCTCCGAGCACGAGCTATGCTTCACATGTACCCGGTCGCATGGACCTTGCGGCTGATAGTCTCCAACTGCGCGCTGATCTGCAGTTGATCAGGGATATGGGCTTCAACACGGTGCGTGTGGTGGGCTTCGCGGAGCAGGCCTTCGACAGTGCCGCGATCATGCTTCGTGCACGCGACCGG
Organism: Flavobacteriales bacterium; assembly: GCA_016699575.1. Taxonomy (NCBI): domain Bacteria; kingdom Pseudomonadati; phylum Bacteroidota; class Flavobacteriia; order Flavobacteriales; species Flavobacteriales bacterium. Next base: position 1,964,544 of record CP064979.1, read on the forward strand.
TCGGACTCCTTGGTGTGGTTGTCCATTGAAGATGAGCAAGGAAGAGAGAAGTACTTGGGCGCGCTCACGACATTGATCGGCGCCGTTCGTGCTGCTGGGCTCAGGTGCATTCTGCTCACGCAGGTGCGGCCCTATACCCCGGCCACCGAGCACCACTTTGCTCTTGTCGCCGACCACTTCGTCAACGACACCGTCATCCTGGCTTACGACCTCTTCAATGAGCCGCTGTACTTCGATCGTCCTGAGCGGCCCAAGGAGGAGGCTTGGGCGATCCTGCAACGATGGCGGGCGCTGTTCGATGAGCACGCGCCGAACCACTTGTACACGCTGGGGCTCACTGGTATCCGCGAGACGTTCGAGTTCGATCCGAACATGCTCACGGTCGATTTCATCAGCTACCACCCGTACGAGTACGAGCCCGATCAGGTGCGAAATGAACTCCGTTGGTACGCCAACAATGTGGATGTGCCTTGGATCATAGGTGAGACCGCCATTCCCGCGGACAACGATTCCGTGCCGTACGCCGACCAGGAGGAATTCGCGCGCAAGACACTGTTGCAGAGCCGCGCTTGCGGTGCCATCGGATACAGTTGGTGGCAATTCCAGGACGTGAAATGGGGGCGGTTCCATGCCGACTACATGGGCGTGCTGAACCGCGAAGGGGTTTCAGTGACTTCCGTCGGTGATACTGTGTTCGGAACCAGGAAGCCGGTGGCGGGCGCGCTCAAAGGGTTCGATCCCTGGACCGGTGCTGGCGAGTGCCTGTGCTTGCCGAACTACCTCAACTATTCCGATGGCCGTGTAAGCAAAGTCTCGGGCCGCTTGGTGGATGAGCACGGTGTACCGATCAACGAAGGGACCGTCATTGCCTGGAACGAGGTCTGGAACGAGAGCTACCACACCACCTCTGGGTCGGATGGCCGTTTCGAACTGCGCGCGCCGATCTGGCTGCACCACTGGATGGCCAGCGCATCACGCTACAGCATGGACCGCGGCGATTGCGACCCGAACGCCATGGTGCGCAGCGCGGATGGTGTGCCGGGCTACGAGCTTGGCGACATCCGGCTGGATCGTCTGGACTTCGTACCGTGATCAACGCGTTCGGAAGAGCGCCAGCCCCTCCGGCTTTGCGGCGCGAGCGTAGAGGCGCAGGTCTGCTGTGTCCAGCTCCAGGTAAAGCCCGTTGTCGGCGCGAAGGGCCATCGATCCATCGCCGAGATCGTTCCAAAGGAACATGCCCATATCACCCAGGCGGGCACTCGTTGCCACGAGACCACTGTCCTTGTGCAGCTGAACGCTCATGAAGGCATCGTTGTGCGCCACCAAGGCCACACGACCGTTGGCCAAGCGAAGCCTCACCAGCGTTTCCCATTGCATCGCCGTGTCGCGGCTGGCGAGCACGCGGGGATCTTGCTGAAGATCCACACAGACCCAATGACCGTTGGCGGCGCGCAATTGCAACGTGTCGGTGAGGAGGACGCGTTGATGAGCATTGTTGACGATGGTGATCTCGTCGGTCGTGGTTTGGTTGAAGGCACACCACTCCGCCAGGCTTCGCGGTGTTTGTAGGTCCCAGAACCGCATATGGTTGCCCGGATAATGGCCTGTGTAGGCGTTCACCACGGGAATGCCCAGTTCCTGGCCCGCCAACATGGCCGTGAGGTGGATGGCGATGCTCCGCTCGTGGTCCTCCCGGAAGGGTTGCATTCCTCTTACGGGGGTATAGGCGATAGCGGAAGTGGGGCTGTCGGCCATCAAATGCATGTCCAGGGCCGCGCGTTCCACCATCTCCCGTGCGGCGTGTTTGTTGTACTGCTTCAGCTCAGCGACGTTCACCTTGTTGTCAAGCACCGTCGAAACGCACAAGAGAACACCTAGCACCGCACCGGTCAAAGGCTTCACCTTCACGTGTGCGGCCACGACCGCCACAAGAGCAGCGAAGTACACGGCCAGCACGGGCACGAACCGATCGATGGCGCGCAAGGCGCTGAAGCCCGGCAGCCCGGCGATCAGTTTGTAAAGCGAGAGATCGCCCATGCGCAGACAGAAGAGCAGGGACAACCCAAGCGCGACGATGAGCGCAGCAACCGGCTTCCGGTCGTTGCCGCGCAATGCCAGGACCACAGCCGCGATGACCGCAGCCCAAGCCACAGCACCCATGAAATGAAAATGGCTCCACCAGTCGGGGAATGCATCCTTGGAGTGGGAGGAGAGGCTCTGCCAATTCACGGCAGCTGGATGCGTGAAGAACCAGCTCGAGGGTCGCGGGATGGTGTTGGCGATGTGCTCGTAACCACGCACACCGGTGACCTTGCTGATCGCCAGGTACGGCGTCATCAGCGGCAGCATCGCCAGCCCTCCAGCAACAAGAACAAGGAGCGACCGCCACACGGTGCGCGGGGACCACGACCATAGTGCGCTTAGTCCGCGCCAATGCACAAGCTGATGACCGATGACCAAGAAGAACATCACATAGCACAGTATGAACCCGAGATAGATGCCACAATAGAACTGGAACACTATGGCGCCTGTGGTAAGCGCCAAGTGCACGGGCTTGCCGGTCCGCAACCATTGCCAACACCACCAGAACGCCAGTGGCACCATGAACCGGGGGAACATCTGCGCGTGGTCCATGTGCCCGATGAAATGGATGCCGAACGCGAACACGTACGCGCCGCATGCTGCCGGAACGACGCGTTTCGTCCATGCCCACAGCGCTGCGAAGCAGCAGAGGAAGTTCAATGCGAACATGGCAAGTATCCAGAGCTGGTAAGACGACTCCCGATTGAAGCCCAGGCCCCGGAACAGCGAATACACCGGCGCGCTTCCCAGCAGATTGTCGCTGAAAGCGATGACGTTCTTGTACGGATACATGAAGGGCGCGTCCCAATACGATGGCGTGCGACCCGTCACGTACTGGTGGAAGTGCTCGAGAATGTAGTTGTTGAAGCGGGAGTCGCCCAGATCACCGGGCAGCAGTTCGCGCCCCGGCCCCATCACCGCCAGCGGAAACGAGTACATGCCCACACCGAACAGGACCATGGCCAAGGCCAAGCCCGGCAAATGGGGCAGGGCTCCTCTGGTCCACTTCATCACGCAGGTGCGCATTTTTCAATCCATTGAACAGCAAGCAAGATTAAGTGCGGACCGCTCTATCATTGTTCGATGCGCACCATCAACTTCCGCGAGCCGCTTTTCGTAGCGGGTTGTGCGCTTCTGGGCTTTCTGGTCCTCATGGCGTGCGTGTTCTATGTGGAGCGCACCACAGGCTTCGACAGCGCATGGCAGAGTTTCCAGATGCTCTTGGAGCGCTTCCCACGTTGCGAGCACAGGCGTTATTCCACCATGATCACCCAACTGGTCCCGACGCTGGTGCTGTGGTGCAAAGGCTCATTGCAAAGTGTCCTGTTCGCGTACTCCGCATCGCTCATCGCCGTGCACTTGTTGGTCTTCGCGGTCATCGCGATCAGGCTTCGTGACGGGTCTGCCGCGCTGGCGGTACCGCTTGCGCTGGTGGTGATGGTGGGGGGCTCTTTCTACTTCGGCGTAAGTGAGGTGCAGCAAGGCATCACTGCACCGTTGCTTGCGTGGGCATTGGGCAGAAAGGCACTGGCCGCGCCGAGAGCGGATCTTGTTCGGGCCTGGGGATCGGGTGCTGTGGTGGCAGCTGTATGGGCAACGCTCTACCATGTCGTTTACGCGTTGCCTGTGGTCTATGTCCTGGGCTTGGAGATCATCGGGCGCAAGGGTTGGCTTCGGTTACGGTACTGGCTTTTGCCCCTGTCCATGGTCTGCGCCATTGCATTGTGCCGACTGTTCGTGGGCATGTCCGATTATGAACGCGAGCGCATGGTGGACCCCGGGGAGTTCACCCAGTTCGCATCCGACTTGTCCGTGCTTCCGAGTGCGCAATACCTGCTCGACGCGTTGCCGCGCTTCCCGGCGATGTTGGGCCTGATGGGCGTATGCGCCATTGTTGCACTGCTCAGGTTGCGCTGGCTATCACTGTTATGGACGGGGGGGTGGACAACGTTGACGGTACTGTTGATCCTCATCACCGACCGCGCGACCTACTCGCCCTACATGTACGAGAACCTCTACCCGCTGTTGGGCATCGCGTGGGCGGCTTTTGCGGCTGATCTCACTGTAGGACTTGTGCGTGGGCGTGCCGTGATGACCGCCGCGTTGGTTGTCGTCATGGTCCTTGGTGCTTGGCAGGTTTGGCGAGGAAGGGTCACCTATGTGGACAAAGTGCAGTACGCCGAGCGGATCACCACTGACCTTCGGGGCCAAGGAGTGCGAAAGGCGATCGTGTCCGCGCACCTCATTCCATGGGGATATGCCCAGACCCATTGGACATTGCCGTTCGAGACACTGCTGGTCTCATCGATGATGGCTCCTGACAGCGCAGTAACCGTTTTCGCCGAAGAGCCGATGGACAAGGCCAAACCGTGCATGGATGACGAGACCCGGTTGCTGGGCCCCGCGTGGAACATCTGCGCGTTCGGGCTCGCCCAGCTCGACACGGCGCTTTTTCAATTGCCCGGCGGTCCGTATCGCATTGTGAGCCAGTTGCCGGACAGCGCTTTCCGGCCGCAGGGAACCGTTCGTGTTGCTCCATTGACCGCGGAGTTCACCATGCGCTCGGGTGACTACGACCTGTTGCCGGTGGAAGTATGCTGGGAAGGTGAGGTGCCCTTGTACGCTTTGGGCACCAAGGCCTTGACCACGATCCATTACGAGATGCGCAACCGGTGGAGCGGATGGGTTGAAGCCACCGGCTGGACGTCGTTGGAAATGGACCTGGCCCCAGGCGCCTGCTGTGCACTCCCGCTCAAGGTGGACCGTCCGGCACGTGCGGGTGAGCATCATTTGTACCTGCAGCTCAAGGTGAACGAGGAAACACTTGCCACGGCCGGTCCGGTGACCATCCGCGTCCACTCGTTCGGCATTTGAGGACTGGTCCGGCGGTGGCCAGCGCTTCTCGCTTAGAGCGACGGTATCGCAGAGGGACTCGCGCGCTTGAGCAGCACCACATCACTTATGTCGAAGATGGCCAGTACCACGAACCCCTCATCATAGCCCGGCTTTTCGACCCAGCGCACGACCATGCGATACTCATCGTCCGGTGCGAAGCCATCACGGTCAGCCCGCTCAAGCCAGCCCAGCCCCCGGGAGCGCGCGTAATAGTTCATGGTGGGCTCCAGCAGCCATGTATTGCCGATACGCACGGTGCGACCTTCGTTACCGCCCGCTCGATGGTCCGCAGGTCGTAGGCCCATTCCACGCTATGGTCGGGGCCAAAGTGGTCCGGGAAGCGCAGTGCGCACCAGGCCGCGCAGGAAGCAAGAACACAAAGAGCAAACCACTTGCCCGGGGAGCCCCTGAGCAATGACAGTTGCAATGGCAACAACAACACCAACGACGGCTCCAGGAACATGGCGAAACGACCCGCCATGCGGTCCACACCGAGGAGCAAGTGCTGCAGTTCGGCCCCGATGCACGTTGCGATAAGGGTGGTACCGAGAACGAGCAGTGCACTGTGCTTCCGCAGGAAGGCCGTGTTCCGCAGGATGGCGTGCCGAACCAGGACGAAAGCCGGGATGAGCACCACCGCCGAGATGAGCACCTGCATCGCCAGCATCAGTCCTGTCCCCACCCCGATCCCGGGCAAGAAGCTCCGCGCCCATGTGCCAACCGTATCGGCAAAGAGCCCGCCCTTGCCACCGAAATCGAAGGCATTGTTCTCCATTACCTGGAGCACCGGCTTGCGCAGGACAAGGAAGGCTGCGACAAGCATGGCAAAGCCTTGCACGTACGCACGACGGCTTCGCCGCCCGCCTTCACCAAGGCCCATGAAAAGAGGCGCTACGTAATACAAACAGAGCCCGGCCACGTATGCCGTGAGCAACGTGAAATTGCTCAATGCCGCAAGCACGGATGCAATATGGAACAACCCAAGATGTTTCATCCCCGGCCCCGTGATCGCACGCGCCAAATGGTATTGTGCCATGAGGAAGAAGCCGAACGAGAGCCCGTAACCACGCGCCAGCGTGAACAGCTCGATCAGGTAGGGGTTCGCACAGAGCAAAAGCAACCCGCCAATGGCCAGCGGCGGCCAAAGCGGTCTCAGGATCCGGATCGCGTACACCAGCCAGAGCGCAAGCGCGGCCAGGTTGGGAAGCCGCAACGAAAGTTCCGAGTCACCGAACCACTGCCAGGCGTATTTCATGCCCAGTGTGTTGAGCAGATGGTTGTTGGTGTAGGCGTGCTTGTGCAGTACGATGTCGGAGAAGGAGGCTTCCGGGTAATGCAGGTACGTAAAGCTCTCGTCATGGCTGAACGAGGTCACGGCAGCACGGTGGACCGCCAAGCCAAGAACCGCCAGGCTTATCGCGATGAGCGCGATGGTCAGCCATAGAGGCGCACGTGACGTTGCTTCGTTCAAAGCACGGTGATGTTCTCCGCAGCGATCAACGGCTGTCCCTTCAATCTCAAATAGACCTGCACAGTGGCCACCACATCCTTCTTACAGTAGGCGGCGATCCGTTCCAGGTCCTTCTCCTCGTAGTACACACGCGCCACATCGCTACCCTTAATGTCACCCTTCGGTGATGGGATGCCGAGCACATGCGTGAGCAGCTCCAGCGAGGTGTAATGTTTGCGGTCACCGAATTTCCACAGCTCAAGTGTGTCTTCGTGCTGTACTTCCCAGGGCTTTTTGCCCGACAGGTCGAGGATCGGGGGGAGGGGAATGCTATTGATCACGCACCGCCGTGCGATGTACGGGAAGTCGAACTCCTTGCCGTTGTGGCCGCACAGACGGTGATCGGCCGTGTGGAAGCGCTCGTTGAGCAACGCCACGAACTCTTCAAGGATGTCGCGCTCGTGATCGCCGTGGATGGTCTTCACGCGCAGCTTGCGGTCCTTGCTGCCTGCAGTGAGGAAGCCCACACCGATGCAGATGATCTTGCCGAATTCGCTCAGGATGCCGCCACGGTCGCGGAACATGTCCTCTTCGCTTTTGCCATCGCGTTCGCGTTCGTAGCGGGTCTTCTCGCTGAACAGTTGCTGTTCGCGCTCATCCATGTCGGACCAGCGCTGCACGTGCGGCACCGTTTCAATGTCTAGGAAAAGGATCTTGCTCAGGTCGGCCATGTCAAGCTTCAAGTCTCAAGGCCCAAGCTACAAGCTTCAACAAGACGGGCAGGAACCTGTGGCGAGACAACTACCCCTCGATCACGTACACCACATGGTCCACAGCGCCGGCAACGGGCGGATGCTCCTTCACCAGGCGCACGCGCCAGGCAAAGTCCGCGTGCCATTCTGCTTTGAGGGCCTCCAGGATGCGTCGGCCCACGTGCTCGATCAGTTTGCTGCGCACGGCCATTTGCTCCTTCACGATGGCAGTGACGCGTCCGTAGTCGATGGTGTCAACCAGTTTGTCGCTGGCCTCCGCCGCGGCAAAATCGCCGCGTACGCTGATGTCGATGCGGTAGTGTCCCCCGATGCGACCTTCCTCGGCAAGGCAACCGTGGTAGGCGTACACCTTGATCCCGTTGACCTCGATCACGCCCATGAGCGGCACAGGTCGAGCCCGGCTTGCAAGCGGGCGATCACCTCATCTATTCCGAGCAACGTGCTCACATCGAACATGCCGGGCCCCTGCATGCGCCCCGCAACGAAGAGGCGGTAGATCGGCATCACTTGGCCCACCTTCATGCTCTTTTCCGCAAGCACTTGGTTGAACGCGGCTTCGAGGGTGGCGGGAGAGAGCGAGGGAAGGGAAGCGAGGGAGGAGATGTAGGCTGCGAGCGCGGGACTGGCTTCGGGCTTCCACCGCTTCTTCAGCTCTTCCAGCGCGATGGTGTTGTTCTTCAGTGGCGAGCCTGCGGTGAAGAGGTACTCGCCCTCGAGCATGTCGTCCACGAACGTTGCGCGCTCCTTAAGCAAGCCGGCCGCCGCGGTTGCGCGTTCCAAGGTCGTATCGATGCCTTTTGTTTTCAGCTTGGCCTGCAGCTGCGCACCCAATTCGGCATCGGGCCGCTTGCGCAGGTACTGCTGGTTGAACCACTTCGTCTTCTCCGGATCGAACTTGGCGCCCCCCTTGTGCACGCGCTCCAGATCGAAGAGCTGCGTGAGCTCCTGCAGGCTCATGATCTCCTGGTCCGTGCCGGGGTTCCAACCGAGCAGCGCCAGCATGTTGATGAAGGCATCGGGGTAGTAACCCTTCTCGCGGTAGCCGCTGCTCTTCTCCTTGCTCGTAGGGTCGATCCAATCCAATGAGAACACCGGGAAGCCGAGCCGATCGCCATCACGCTTACTGAGCTTGCCATTGCCGTCCGGCTTCAGGATCAGCGGCAGGTGCGCGAATGCCGGGCGCTCCCAGCCGAAGGCTTCGTAGATGAGCACGTGCAACGGGGCGCTCGGCAGCCACTCCTCGCCACGGATCACGTGCGTAATGCGCATCAGGTGATCGTCCACGATGTTGGCCAGGTGGTACGTGGGCATGCCGTCGCTCTTGAAGAGCACCTTGTCGTCGATATTGGCGCTGTGCACCACCACCCAGCCGCGGATGATGTCCTCGAAACGTACTTCCGCGTGGCGCGGCACTTTGAGGCGGATCACATACTGGTCGCCACGAGCCAGGCGCTCCTTCACTTCGTCCGCGCTCAGCGTGAGCGAGTTCTTCATGTGCTCGCGCGTCACAGCATTGTAGGCGGGCGCCGCAACACCAGCTGCCTGCAAGCGCGCGCGCATCGCCTCCAATTCCTCGGGCGTGTCGAAAGCATAGTAGGCCTTGTCCTTCGCGATCAGTTCGTCGGCGTACTGCTTGTAGAGGTGCTTGCGGTCGCTCTGGCGGTAAGGACCATCCGGGCCGCCGACCCATGGGCTTTCATCGGGCACCAGACCGCACCACTCCAAGCTTTCCTTGATGTAGTCCTCCGCCCCTGGCACGTAGCGCGTCTGGTCGGTGTCCTCGATGCGCAGCAGGAACTGGCCACCGTGCTTGCGGGCGAAGAGGTAGTTGTACAAAGCCGTGCGCACACCGCCCATGTGCAGCGGGCCGGTGGGGCTGGGGGCAAAACGGACGCGGACGGACATGTGCCGATGGAATGAAAGGGCGGCGAAGGTAGAAGCCGTCAGCGGGTGGCTTTATTGGCTAGCCAACGTGAGCGGCGGGAATAGCGTCTAGGACTTCAACCTACCACGCCGATGAAACAGTTCTGCACGCTTGTCCTCGGATTTCTTGCAATGGCGGCCCCCGCCCAAATGGTGATGTCCGTGCAGAACGGGCCATGGAATTCGCCTTCCACATGGGATTGTGCGTGCGTTCCGGCCGTGACGGACGAAGTGCACATCCTGCACAGTGTGGAGCTCATGGGCAACTACGACTTCGCGCACCCGCTCACCCATGTGATGACCGGTGGCGAGATCACCACAACCATGCCCGCCAACATCACGGTGAGCAGTACGTTCACGAACAACGGGCACATCTTTTTCATCGGTAACACGCAGATCATCGCGCCCTTCACCAACAACGGGTTCGCCGAGTTCGTTGGGCTGCTCTACAGCGACGGCAGCATCATCGTGGCGCAAGGCAGCGTGATGCAGGTGGAAGGCGACTTCATCAACTACTTCCAGGTGGCGGGCAACGGCGCGATCTGCGTTACCGATTCCACCATGAACTACGGCACTCTGCAAGGCGCCATGGACTTCTGTGACTGGTCGCCCACGACGGCCAGTGCACCTTACATCGATGTGAACACGGGCACCGTGGACAATCTGGTGACGTACTGCACCAACAGCCCTTGCTTCACCGGAGTGGCCGAGGATGTGTTCGGCAATGTGGGTTTCGGTCCCAACCCAGCGAGTGATATCGTACGGATGAGCGGCTTGCCGAACGGCACTCGACTGCGGGTGCTCGATGCGCGCGGTGCGGTTGTCGGGGAGTTGGGCGCTGTCTCGGGCGCGGCTGAAATGAGCATGATGGGACTTCTACCAGGGGCCTATACCGTTCAGTTTGTTCACCCGCAGGGCCGGGCGTTCAGAAAACTGTTGGTGGTGCGCTGAGGTCCGGCCGCCGACCGATCGTGGAACACCGCTTGCTTTGCGGGGCCCACAACACCATCCACATGATCCGATCAATGCTCTTCTCCGCTGCTTTTGCTCCGGCCGTTCTGACCGCCTCCGCCCAACAAGCCACCTACAAGGCCGACCACCGCTTCGCCTACAGCAACGTGCTGTTGGAGAACAGCGTGGTGAAGGTGGAGATGGAAGACATCCTGGCGGAAGTCACTTATTGCAAGTTCCGGTTCCGCGTCACCAACAAGACCAACGACTACGTCTTCGTGGACCCCACCAAGTTCAAGGTGAAGATGGGCGACGCGGCCATCGCGTTCCAGGAGAAGCCGTACATGATCCGACCGTACGAGAAGGAGGGCAAGACGTTGAACATGACCGGCGCCACCAACTACCACATGGAGTCCTTCAGCATCGATTTCGCCGATGGTTTCCAACGCGCGGCCAGCAAGGGCAACGCGGTGGCCGTGGAGGATGGAGCGCTGCCTGCGGCGAAGAACGAATTGAGCGGCGGCCCGTTCACCGTGAACCTGCAGAAGGCGGACCAGGAGACCAAGATCACCATCGCCAAGTACAACGTGAAGTACGTGGGCAGCTCGCTGGCCATCGTCGATCCGAGCAAGGTGAGCGTGCGCATCCCGTCGGGCCAGGTGTTCGCCACCACCAAGTCGAAGTCGAAACCCGTGGTGCTGAACGGAGGCGAAGAGGACAACTTCACGGTGACCATCGAGATCCCTGGCAAGATCGCCGACATGCAGTTCACCACGCTCACCGTGCTGTGGAACGATTGCATGGTGGAAACCAGCAAGGAGAAACTGGCCGTTGATGCGGCGAACGTGACCGTTGATCAGGCGCGTACGACGGAGATCAACAAGTGAGCCGACCGTAGTTTCGCATGACCAGACCGCGCAACATGGAAAGCGAACAATCACTCTTGGCCAAGCGCATCCTTCGAACGAAGGACAAGGCGAAGCTGACGGCCATACGCCAAGTTCTCGATGGTGAGCGGGGCGCGGTTTTCTCGCACGAAGAGCTTGTCGCAATGGAGGAACTGCGCGACCGGTTGGTCAGTGGTGCGGTCCGTGGCCGCGCTTGGGAGGACGTGAAGAAAGACCTGCGGAAACTGGCGCGATGAAGCGCTTGGTCATCGGCCCGGATGCCGAGGCAGACCTGCGGCAGGCCGTGTTGTGGTACGCTGACCAGCGTGAAGGACTTGAGCAGCGGTTCATTGATGAATTCGACGAATTCACCCGCGCCATTCTGCTGTTTCCGCGTGGAGCACCGCTCATAACGGACCATATCCGCATGATGCCCATGCGGGTGTTCAAGCATGTCATCACGTACACGGTAGATGGCGACCAGGTCGTCATCTTGCGCGTGGTGCATGGAAGCCGTCACCCACGGCAACGAACAAGAGGGCGCAAGCGGATCTAGGGCACCCGCTCCCCGCCCAACAACGCGAACACGTCAAGGCTGATGGCCTTTCCGTCCTTCCATTCGCTCTCGCGCAAAGTGCCTTCGTGTTTGAAGCCGAAACGTTCCAGCAATTTCCGGCTCGCGTGGTTCTCGGTCTCCACCTGCGCCTCGATGCGGTGCAGGCCTAAGGTGCTGAACGCGTGATCGATCACCAGCGGCATGGCCCAGCTGGCAATGCCCTTGCCCCAATGCTCGGGCAGCAGCCAGTAGCCGATCTCGCAACGCCGATGCTGCCGATCGATCTTGTAGATCCCGATGGCGCCGAGGAAGGTGTTGTTCTCCGTTGCACGGATCGCGCGCCACCAGCCCGTGCCATCACGCTCCAGTGCAGCGAACCAATCCATCTGCTCCTGCGTGGCCTCCAGGCTCGCGAAGCTGATGGCGTAGTAGCGCACCACATCGGGGTGCGAGAGGCCGCGGAAGACGTGGTGGATGTCTTCGGGGGTGAATGGAACAAGCGTGCGGTCCAACTAGTTATTGTTCAATACGGAGCCGGCGATAACGTAGAAAAGCGGTGCCGTCAAGAAGCCCATGGCCCAAGCTCTCCAAACACGTCCCCGCTTCATCTTGTAAGCTTGATGCTTATAGCCGGTGGCATATTCCGGCACCTGCATCAACCCTATGTCTGGGTACATGAGGTTGGGGTCTTTGGGTTGGTTCGCGGAGCAACTGATGGCCGGGATGAGACCGACTACAGGGGTAAAGAGTGTACTCGTCCAGAACGTGCTTCCCGCTCCGCATTTGCCTCGGTAGTGGGCCTTCGCATCCGAAACCCCGAAATCGTATAGCTCGGTTGATTTCCCGGACGATGCGGGGACCGGCGGTATATCGGTCGTGCGAAAAACATCCTTGGTTCCGGCCGCATAAGAGATGCTCAGCAAATCGGACTTTAGAACAGAGTAGGTAGGCCCAGAGGGATTGTCCGTGCGTTTGTATCGGACTTCGTTCACCCCAACCTCCAACACAAGCCCCGGCACTTGGCTTCCGTCTGAAAACCACAAGGTGTCTTGGGCAAGAACTGCCGGCCCGGAAAGGAGCGCACCGAGAAGCGCAGCAACAATTATCAGCGAGTTATAGCACTTGCGCATGCGGAAACTGTGACCGCCAAGCTATGCGCGAACGACTCACCCCCTCACCGCCGCGATCCCCGGCAGCACCTTTCCCTCCAGATACTCGAGCATGGCGCCGCCGCCGGTGCTCACGTAGCTGATCTTGTCAGTGAGGTTGAACTGGTTCACGGCCGCAACGCTGTCGCCGCCGCCCACCAGCGAGAACGCACCCGCAGCTGTGGCTTCGGCAACAGCATTCGCCACAGCGATGGTGCCCGCTTGAAAGCTCTTCATCTCGAACACGCCCATCGGTCCGTTCCAGAGGAGGGTCTTGCTACGCTTCACTGCCGCGCTGAACGCCTTGATGCTCTCCGGGCCGATGTCCAAAGCCATCCAGCCATCGGGAACGGCATTGGCCGCACACTGATCGGTGTTGGCGGTGTCTGCGAACGCATCGGCCACCACGGCATCGGTCGGCAGGTGGATCTTCACGCCTTTCCCAGAGGCCTTTTTCATGATGGTGCGCGCCATCTCCAGCAGGTCGTCCTCAACGAGCGAAGCACCCACGTTGCCGCCCTGGGCCTTCACGAATGTGTTGGCCATACCGCCGCCGATGATCAGTTCGTCGCACTTGCCCAGCAGGTTCTCCAGCACTTCGATCTTGCTGCTCACTTTGCTACCGCCGATGATGGCGGTGAGCGGGCGCTGCGGATTGTCCAGCACCTTGCCCACGCTGTCGATCTCCGCTTGCATCAGGTAGCCGAACATCTTGTCGCGCGGGAAGAACTTCGCCATGATGGTGGTGCTGGCATGCGCGCGGTGGGCCGTACCGAACGCGTCGTTCACGTACACATCGCCCAGTGAGGCGAGCTGCTTGCTGAAGGCTTCGTCACCTTTCTCCTCGGCTTCGTGGTAGCGCAGGTTCTCCAGCACCAGCACTTCACCCGGGCGCAGCGCGGCAGCAGCGAGGTTCGCCTTGTCGCCGATGCAGTCCTCCGCGAAACGCACGGGCGTAGCGAGCAATCCTTCCAAGTGCTTCGCGACCGGTCGGAGGCTCATGGCCGGGTTGGGCTTGCCTTTGGGGCGGCCCAAATGGCTCATTAGAATGGCGCTGCCACCATCGCGCAGGATCTTCTTCACCGTAGGCACGATGGCGCGGGCGCGCGTGTCGTCCGTCACGTTCATGTTCGCGTCCATCGGCACGTTCAGGTCAACGCGCACAAGGGCTTTGCGGCCCGAGAAGTTGAAGCTGTCGATCGTCTGCATTGGGTGTTTTGAAGGGGCGGCAAAAGTAGAAGGGAGGGCACACGGGAGTCGTTTTGTTGGGAGAGGGGATCTCGCGCACCTGCTTCGTCGGGACGAACTCCGACGCGGGGAGCGCGGAGAATGCGCCCCCGACCCTCTTGGAGCATCATCTTCATCATCCTCATCCGTGGATGCATCTGTGGTCCATGTATTCTCCTGCGCATCCCCCCGGATAACTTCGCCGCCCTTTCCCAACGAGCATGTCCGACCAATTGAGCGATCAGGAGCTGGTGCGCCGCGAAGCCTTGCAGAAACTTCGTGCGCTCGGCATCGAACCCTTCCCCGCTGCGGAATATCCCGTGAGCCACACGGCTGCGCAGGCGAAACAACTGCTGCCCGCGCCACAGGAAGGTGTTGAAGCGCCCAAACCGGAAGTGTGCCTGGCGGGCCGCATCATGAGCGTTCGCGTCATGGGCAAAGCATCGTTCGCGGTGCTGCGCGATCACAGCGGCGACCAGCAGATCTACATCGCTCGCGATGAAGTATCGCCCGGCGACAACAAGACGATGTACGATGAGGTATGGCGGCACCTGCTCCACCTCGGTGATTTCATCGGTGTGAAGGGCTTCATGTTCCGCACGCGAACGGGCGAGATTACCGTGCATGTGAAGGAACTCACCGTGCTGGGCAAGGCCCTGCGCCCGCTGCCGGTGGTGAAGACCGATGACCAAGGCAATGTGCACGACGCGTTCACCGATCCCGAGCAGCGCTACCGCATGCGCTACGTGGACCTGAACGTGAACCCCGGGGTGAAGGAGACCTTCCTCAAGCGCTCGCGCATCATCACGGCCATGCGCGATCACATGACAGGTGCAGGTTACCACGAAGTGGATACGCCCGTGCTGCAGCCCATTCCCGGCGGCGCTGCGGCGCGTCCGTTCATCACGCACCACAATGCGTTGGACATGCCGCTCTACTTGCGCATCGCCAACGAGCTCTACCTGAAGCGCCTCATCGTGGGCGGGTTCGAAGGTGTGTTCGAGTTCAGCCGCAACTTCCGCAACGAGGGCATGGACCGCACGCACAACCCGGAGTTCACCATCATGGAACTATACGTGGCGTGGAAGGACTACCGCTGGATGATGAATTTCATGGAGAGCATGCTCGAACGAGTTTGCATTGCTGCGAACGGGACGAGCACCACGACCTTCCAAGGCAACGAGCTGCAGTTCAAGGCGCCGTTCAAGCGGATCACCATGTGCGGCTCCATCAAGGAGAAGACCGGAGCCGATGTGCTGGAACTGGACGAGGCCGCGTTGCGTTCATTGTGCGCCAAGCACCATATCCACGTGGAGCCGAGCATGGGCAAGGGCAAATTGATCGATGAGCTTTTCAGTGCGCTCGTGCAACCCGAGCTGATACAGCCGACGTTCGTGTGCGACTTCCCGGTGGAGATGAGCCCGCTTTGCAAGAAGCACCGTGATGATGAGCGCCTCACCGAGCGCTTCGAGCTTTTCGTGAACGGCTTCGAGCTGGCCAACGCCTACAGCGAACTGAACGACCCGATCGATCAGCGCGAACGCTTCGAGGCGCAACTGGAACTACAGCAACGCGGCGACGACGAGGCCATGTTCATCGACCAGGATTTCCTCCGTGCCCTGGAGTACGGTATGCCGCCCACCAGCGGCGTTGGCATCGGCGTGGACCGCTTGGTGATGCTCATGACCAACAACCCGGCGATACAAGAGGTGCTGCTGTTCCCGCAAATGAGGCCGGAACGATAGTGTCGCCTCCAAAATCGCCTGATAATCAATATGTTAACACCTGTTCGTTGATTTCGGGATTTCCTCGAACAACTTATCAACAACGTTCATCTACATTTGCGCGCAACTGACCCCCCCACGCTTCCCATCAGAACAGCGCACCAGGGGGGGCTTTCATTTGATATCCAGGCAATGGCCACCATTGTTGTCTCAGACCCATACGAGCACCTCTCTCTCGATCGACAGGTGAGGATGCTCCAAGACCGAGGCATGGTAGTTCCTGACCTGGAGTGGGCGAAAGTTCGACTGGCCCACATCGGCTATTGTCGGCTCAGGCCATACTGGTACACTTGGTACGAACCCGATGGCGCTGCGCTAGAAAGCGACAAGATCGTAAAGCGTTTCAGGCCCGACGCAGACTTCAGGAGCGTCATCGACACCTATCGCTTCGACCGGGAATTAAGGCTCCTGGTGTTCGCCGAGATCGAGAGGATAGAGACATCGATCAAGACCACGGTCATCGATGTGTTTTCTTCTGCGCTGGACGCCAATTGGTACGAGCACCGGGAGCACTTCACGGATCCAGTGCGCCACGCTGAGTTGTTCATAGCGATTGCCAAATCAGTCGATCGCAGGAGACAGAAGGAAGACGGTTTCGTTGTAAGGGCCAAGGGTAGTCGCTATCCACCGGCATGGGAGGCATTGCAAGACCTTTCTCTTGGGCAGCTTTCGAAGATGTACTATAACATGAAACCCGGCCCTCTGAAGAAGAGGGTTGCGGAAGTCTATGGGCTGGACGACTCTGTGCTAGCCTCTTGGCTCAATACGCTCACGGAGGTTCGGAACACATGTGCCCACCATTCAAGGCTCTGGAACAGGGAGATTCTTACAGCTCCAGTAATACCCAAGGTCGTTGATTCGCAACGTTGGATTACGACCCCTGACAAGCGATCAGCCACTAGGGTGTACTTCTCTCTGGTCATGATGAAATACTTGCTCTTAGCGTTCATGCCAGACACCGGCCTCACGAAACGCATTGCGGGATTACTTGAAGCCTATCCAAAAATTCCCAGAGGGCGCATGGCTTGGCCGGACTCATGGAAAGAGGAGCCAGTTTGGAGGCTTGGAGGAACGGAGAATGAGTGATCGTGGAGTAGCTCGAAGTACCTTGCTCCTCCGTGCCCTGGAATACGGCATGCCGCCCACCAGCGGCGTTGGCATCGGCGTGGACCGCTTGGTGATGTTGATGACGAACAACCCGGCGATCCAAGAAGTGCTGCTGTTCCCGCAAATGAGGCCGGAACGGTCGAATTCGTGAGGACCGGACCGACCCCTTTTCGTTAGGCTGTTCCGAAGCGCGCCACATCCACCTCGGGATCCAACGCCGCACCGTTGAGCATATGATCGATCAAGTGCTCAGCGCACCAGGGTGCGAGCAAGGCTCCCCGTGAGCCCAGCCCATTGAAGATGAACTGCCGCGGTGCGACCTGTCCCAACAATGGGCGCCGGTCGCGCGTTGCCGGTCGCACACCACAAGCGAACTCGAACGGACCGCTCGGAGGGTCGGTCACTATGCCGTTGAGCTTGCGCAGAAGCTCTTGTCGACCGCTTTCAGTGGCGCCATCCCATACGGCATCCCACGCGAACGTGCTGCCAACGCGGTAACGGTCGTTGCCCACGGGAAGCAGAAAGCCGCTCCTGTGGATCATCGCCGAACATTGCAGTTGCGGATCGGTGAAGCTGAGCACCTCGCCGCGCGTGGGCACCATGCCCGGCAAACCAGCGAAGGCACCGGTGCACCACACAACATGGCGGGCGCGTATGTCGTGGACGGTCAGACCCTCTTCGCAGGCCTGCACGTCGTCGGGCACCACTTCACGCTCCACCCACATCCCGCCCCTCGCATGATGTGTTCGATGAAGTGCGATCAGCTGCTGCATATCGAGCCATGCGCACCCACGCACCGTTCCATGGCCGTGGTCTGCCTTCAGTCGGTGCGGGGGGACATCGTCCGCCTCGCCAAGCAAGGGTTCCATGGATACGTCCGCTCTTCTCCGTTGCCAATCCGAGCGTTCTCGTGCATTGGCAAAGAGCCTCACCATGGGCAGCGGATGCCAGAGCGTAACCTCATGCTGCACCTCCAAATCCGTGTAGAACGCCGTGGCCTTGGCTATTAGCTCGGTTGCCCGCCACACCGGGATCATACGCCGCATTGAAACCGGATTCACGACCCCGGCCGCTGCTCGTGAGGCCGAGAAGGGTTTTTGGACGTCGAAGACCGCAGTGGAAAGCCCGCGAGCGGCCAAAGTCCCGGTCAGGACCGCGCTGGCCAAGCCTCCGCCGACCACGATTACATCCGCTTCTGCCGCCATACAACAAAGGTCCAACGTGAAGTCATTGATCGAACACTCCGTCTACGAACACGCCGTTGCGGAAATCATAACACCGCCTTGCAGGGCCGGTGCCGCCACGGACGTTCCTTAGCGCGGCAAAATCAATCGTACAGGAAGGATGGAGCAGCTCATTGATGGATTTCCCCGGCAACTGAAGGAGGCGCTGGAGATCGGTAGAAAGGCGGAACTGAAACCTCCGGGCGGTCCTTACACCAATGTGGTGGTGACCGGGCTGGGTGGAAGCGGCATTGGCGGTCGCATTGCCGCGCAACTGGTGCACAAGGAGGCCAAATGCCCCATCGAGGTGTACAACAACTACTACCTGCCGGGCTATGTGAACCACAAGAGCCTGGTGATCGCATGCAGCTACAGCGGCAATACGGAGGAGACCATGGCTGCTATGGAGCAAGCGCTGGCCAAAGGCGCCCGCGTGTGTGTGGTGACCAGCGGCGGCGCCATGCTGGAGCAAGCCAAGGCAAAGGGGTTGGACCACATTGTGATCCCCGGGGGCAATCCGCCGCGCACCATGCTGGCCTACTCGCTCGTGCAGCAGTTCTTCGTGCTGCGCCACTTCGGCATCATCGGCGACGGGTTCGAAGGGGCCATCAAGACAGCGGCCGATATGCTGGAGAAGGACAAGGCACAGATACAGGCAGCCGCGAAAGACCTCACGGAGAAGCTCTTCGGGAAGCGGTTGGTGATCTACAGCGAGGCAAGCACCGAGGCGGTGAGCATCCGCTTCCGCCAGCAAGTGAACGAGAACAGCAAGGAACTCTGCTGGCACCACGCCATCCCCGAAATGAACCACAACGAACTGGTGGGCTGGGCCGGGGGCAAGAACGACATTGCGGTGGTGATCTTCCGGCACAAAGAGGATCATGAACGGAGCCAGATCCGCATGGAGATCAACAAGGATGTCTTCAGCCGCTACACCCCGCACGTGCACGACGTGTGGAGCAAGGGCGACACGGCGTTCGCGCGCCAGCTGTACCTGATCAACCTGGGCGACTGGGTAAGCCTGTACTGGGCTGGCAAGAAGGGAGTTGACCCCACCGAGATCGCGGTGATCAACATGCTGAAGGGCAAACTTGCAGGCATGAAATAGCGGTGCGTGGAGCGCGTGCCCCCGGCGCGCGCTCCATTTGCCTCCGAGCATCGCGGAAAGTCTTCATCACCAACGACCCGGCCCGTAAGTTTGCGGTCGTTCCCAACGCATCAGCATGGCCAGTAAAGGACTCTTCGGATCGTCGCTCGTCAAGAAGTACTGGATGGCCCTCACGGGCCTTTTCCTTATCAGCTTCCTGGTGGTGCACGCCACCATCAACGCCCAGATCTTCTGGAACGATGGTGGCGCCACCTTCAACAAGTGGGCGCACTTCATGGGAACCAACATCCTGATCCGTACCGCCGAGATCGGCCTCTTCATCGGCCTCATCGCCCACATCGTGGACGGCTTGATGCTCTGGAGCCAGAACCGTTCAGCCCGTCCGGTGAAGTATGCCATGGAGAAGGGCAGCGCGAACCGGAGCTGGTACAGTGCAAGCATGGGCATCCTCGGCACCTTGTTGCTGCTCTTCCTCATCATGCACCTCTGGCATTTCTGGGTGCCCAGCCGCATCACCGGGCTCGATGAGATCGCTGGCATGCCCGGCCACCACGACCTCTACATCGAGATGGTGCGTGTCTTCGAAAGTCCCATTCCCGTGGTGCTGTACGTGCTCGGCTGCATCAGCCTTTTCTGGCACCTGCTGCACGGCTTTTCCAGTGCTTTCCAAAGCCTCGGCCTCAACCACAAGCGATACAATCCGATCATCAAGATGTCGGGGGTGGTGTTCAGTACCATCATCTCTCTGCTCTTCGTCTCGATGCCTCTCGCCATCCATTTCAAGCTCCTTGTACCCTAATGAGCAAGCTCGACAGTAAGATCCCGCCCGGTCCCATCGACAAGAAGTGGACCTACCACAAGGGGCACGCGCGTATCGTGAACCCGGCGAACAAGCGCCGCATCGACGTGATCGTGGTGGGCACGGGCCTGGCAGGTGGTGCCGCTGCGGCATCGCTCGCCGAACAGGGCTACAGCGTGAAGGCGTTCTGCTTCCAGGACAGCGCCCGCCGTGCGCACAGCATCGCTGCGCAGGGCGGCATCAACGCCGCCAAGAACTACATGAACGACGGCGACAGCACCTACCGTCTGTTCTACGACACCGTGAAAGGCGGTGACTACCGCGCCCGCGAAGCCAACGTGTACCGCTTGGCGGAAGTGAGCGCGAACATCATCGATCAGTGTGTGGCGCAAGGTGTTCCCTTCGCCCGCGACTACGGTGGACTGCTCGACAACCGTTCGTTCGGTGGCGTGCAGGTGAGCCGCACGTTCTACGCCCGCGGACAAACAGGACAGCAGTTGTTGCTCGGCGCGTACAGCGCGCTCATGCGCCAGGTCGGCAAGGGCGCGGTGCAAATGTTCGATCGCCACGAGATGCTCGATGTCGTGATCGTGGATGGCAAGGCACGCGGCATCATCGCCCGCAACCTGATCACCGGCGAGATCGAACGCCATGGCGCGCACGCGGTGCTGCTCTGCACCGGCGGCTACGGCAATGTGTTCTTCCTGAGCACGAACGCCATGGGCAGCAACGTCACGGCGGCTTGGAAAGCGCACAAGCGCGGTGCCTTCTTCGGCAACCCGTGCTACACGCAGATCCACCCGACGTGCATCCCCGTGAGCGGCACGCACCAGAGCAAGCTCACGCTGATGTCGGAGTCGCTCAGGAACGATGGCCGCATCTGGGTGCCAGCGAAACTTGAGGACGCGAAAGCAATCCGCGAGGGCAAGAAGAAAGGCAGCGACATCCCTGAAACGGATCGCGACTACTACCTCGAGCGTCGCTATCCGGCCTTCGGGAACCTGGTGCCACGCGACGTGGCCAGTCGTGCTGCGAAAGAGCGTTGCGATGCGGGCTTCGGTGTGAACAAGACCGGCGAGGCAGTGTACCTCGACTTCAGCGCTGCGATCGAGCGCTACGGGAAGCAGCAGGCCAACATCCAGAAGATCCAGAACCCGACGAAGGAGAAGATCACCGAGCTCGGCCGTGCCGTGGTGAGCGAGAAGTACGGCAACCTCTTCGACATGTACGAGAACATCGTCGGCGAGAACCCCTACGACCACGCGATGAAGATCTACCCGGCCGTGCACTACACCATGGGCGGCCTGTGGGTGGATTACAACCTGCAGACCACGGTCCCCGGACTCTTCGCATTGGGCGAAGCCAACTTCAGCGATCATGGCGCGAACCGCCTCGGTGCTTCAGCCCTGATGCAAGGCCTCGCCGACGGCTACTTCGTGATCCCATACACCGTGGGCGATTACCTCGCCGATGACATACGCACCGGACCCATCGACACAAAGCGTCCGGAGTTCGATGCGGCCGAGAAGGAGCAGAAGGACCGCATCAACCACTTCCTCAACAACAAGGGCACCAAGCCTGTGGACGACTTCCACCGTCGCTTGGGTAAGGTGATGTGGGACAAGTGCGGCATGGCGCGTAACGCCCAAGGCTTGCAGGAAGCGATCACGGAGATCCGCCAGATCCGCGAGGAATTCTACCGCGATGTCCGCGTACCTGGCAGCGGCAACGCGTTCAACCAGGAGCTGGAGAAAGCCGGTCGCGTGGCCGACTTCCTGGAACTAGGCGAACTGATGTGCGTGGATGCCCTCAACCGCAACGAAAGCTGCGGCGGCCACTTCCGCGAGGAGTACCAGGAGATGGACGGTCCGCAGAAAGGAGAGGCCAAACGCGACGATGCCAACTACGCGTACGTGGCAGCTTGGGAGTGGACAGGCGATGCTGGCAAGGCGAACCTGCACAAGGAGGCACTGACCTTCGACGAGGTGAAACTGACCCAACGTTCATATAAATGATCCCGTAGCGTCGACCCATGGGGTCGACCTGCACGAACAGCAAGGCAGATGGGCAACATGAAACTGACATTGAAGGTTTGGCGCCAGAACGGCCCCAACGACAAAGGCAAGATCGTGGACTATCCAGTGAGCGATGTGTCGGAGGACATGTCGTTCCTCGAAATGCTCGATGTGTTGAACGACGACCTCGTGCGCAAAGGCGATGACCCCATCGCGTTCGACCACGATTGTCGCGAGGGCATCTGTGGCATGTGCAGCCTCTTCATCAATGGCGAAGCGCATGGTCCGGGCCGTGGCATCACCACCTGCCAGTTGCACATGCGCAAGTTCAAGGATGGCGACACCATCTACGTGGAGCCTTGGCGCAGTGCTGCATTCCCCGTGATCAAGGACCTTGCGACCAACCGCGGCGCCTTCGATCGCATCCAGGCGGCCGGCGGTTTCGTGAGCGTGAACACCAGCGGCAACCTCGTTGATGGCAACGCGGTGCCCATCCCGAAGGACGACGCCGACAAGGCGTTCGATGCAGCTACCTGCATCGGTTGTGGTGCCTGCGTGGCCACCTGCCCGAACGGCAGCGCGATGTTGTTCACCGCAGCGAAAGTCTCGCAGCTCTCACTGTTGCCACAAGGCAAGCCCGAGCGCAAGCGTCGTGCGCTCGCCATGGTGGAGCAGATGGACAAGGAGGGCTTTGGCAATTGCAGCAACACCGGCGCGTGTGAGGTGGAATGCCCGAAAGGCATCAGCCTCGAGCACATCGCACGGCTGCACCGCGACTACTTGGTGGCGACGGTGACGAAGGAGTAGCGCTTTATTCGAGGAAAGTCTCTCTCAGCAAGGCCAGTCGTTCTCTTACCAGCCGGATCCCTGCTTCGTTCGCCAACAAGGTGCGACCGGTACCACTCTTGTTCAGCTCAAAGACAAAGGAGGTGTGGTCGTTCAGATAAGCCTTGAAGCTCGCTTGATCACGTACTAGGGCCGTCTTCACCGAGTCAGCTTCAAGAGCTTCATCCTGCAACCGTTGTTCGTCTCCTTCATCTGAAGCCATGACATGCCAACGTCCAAATTCGATCATCGAATCGAGTTCATGGACTTGTTGCGCGACGAGCGTCTCGAGGGCCTGCTCCAAGCTGTCCAATTGATGGCGTGCACAAAGGCTGAGCTCCAGTGTGTTTCTGGCCGTATCGCAATCCAGCTTACCCTCGAAATAGGGGATGACCTGTGCTTCTACACATACCGGCAACACCATTCCCATTACTAAGGGAGAAGCCCATTCAAACCCCATGACGCAAAGATGGGAAAGCCTCGGTTCGCGGGGATTGCTTACTAAGTTGCAACCCGCATGCCGTCCCAGGCTACGCGTTAATCTGTTCAAAGCAAACTCCCCCACATCGGCATCACCATCCCGCTTAGGCGGGACAAAGACGTCTTCACGGTGATGAGCAAGCTGTCGGCCGAGCGGAGCTTCTTGCCCTAACTTTGGGCATCAAGCCTTCGGCAATGACCTACCTGATGGACCGCATCACTATAGACCCGCAAGTGTGCGGAGGTCGCGCGTGCATCCGTGGAATGCGCATACGCGTTACCGACATCCTCGACCTACTGGCATCGGGGCTCACCACGAAGCAAGTGGTCGAAGAGCTTCCTGACCTGGAAGTAGCCGATGTGGGGGCGGCGCTGAAGTTCGCGAGCGGCCGCTTGGACCATCCGATCCTGGCCGCGTGACCATCTGGCTCGATGCCCAGCTCTCGCCGGTCCTGGCCAATTGGATCCGCGCAACATTCAACGAGACCTGCTTCCCGATCCGCGACCTTGGTGAGCTGAACATGGCCGATGAGACTTTGTTCCTGCGGGCCAAGAAGGAAGCGGACTTGTTGATCACCAAGGATGTGGACTTGGTTCATCTGCTGCACCGCCATGGACCACCGCCAAAGGTTGTGTGGCTGCGGATGGGCAACACGAGCAATGCGCGTCTGAAGCAAGTATTCACCCAGCGTTGGAGCGACATCATGGCATTGACCGGGGCGAACGAACCCTTGGTAGAACTGGTTGATTGAGCACCGGCCGACACATGTTCACAACCCCTTCCCGCGCGGTGCCCTGTCTTGTGTTTTGCTGTGCGGGCGCAACTTTGGCGGCACAGGACGACAGCATATCCGAACCCGCCCGCCACGAACTGCAATGGTTCCAGGACGCCAAGCTGGGCATCTTCATCCACTGGGGCATTTACAGTGTGAACGGCGTGGACGAGAGCTGGGCCTTCTACAACAAGAAGATGTCCCATGCGGAATACAGGAAGCAGGCCGATGGCTTCACGGCGAGCAAGTACGACCCGGCAGCGTGGGCGGACCTGATCCAGCGTAGCGGGGCGAAGTATGCGGTGATCACCATCAAGCATCATGACGGTGTGGCGATGTATGATACCAAGCTTCTTGGCGGGCGCGGATGGATGATGTCGCTCGCAGATCCGCATCCCAACTCGATCCCGCATACGGGACTCCCGTTGAAGAACAGACTGGTAGATGATCTGTTCGGAGCGTTACGGAAGCAAGACGTCCGATGCGGGGCATACTACTCCTTGATAGACTGGTCCGACTTCAACTACCCGGCTTTCACAAAGGACAGTGCGCGCTACGCGATCAAGGACGACCCTATCCGCTGGCAACGTTTCCGCGACTACTTCCAAGGCCAGATCAACGAGATCGCCACGCGGCTCAACCCCGATCTCTGGTGGTTCGATGGCGATTGGGAGCACAGCGCCGAGGAATGGGAGGCGGCCAAAGTGCGCGCGATGATCCTGGAGAAGAACCCGAAGGCCATCATCAACGGCAGGCTTGCGGGTTATGGGGACTACGCTACACCGGAGCAGAACATTCCGGTGGAAACGCCGAAGACGCCGGCGTGGGAATTGTGCATGACGCTAGGCGAACAATGGGGCTGGCAGCCACAGGACACCAACTACAAGAGCACGCACGACCTCATCCACATCTTCGCCGATGTGATCGGCCATGGCGGCAACCTGCTGCTGGGCATCGGACCGAAGGAGGATGGCACTTTCACACCGGGACAAGTCTCCCGGTTGGAAGACCTCGGCCAATGGATCCGCAAGCACGCTGAGGCGATCTACGACACCCGGGCGGGTTTGCCCAACGGCCACTTCTTTGGACCAACAACGCTTTCACAAGACAGCACCACGCTCTACCTCTTCCTCGCGAACGGTATGCAGGGCAGTGTGGAGATCAAAGGGCTGGTGAACAGGATGATCTCCGCCGAGGTGGTTGGAACGAATACACAGCTCAAGCACCGCGTCGTGGGCAAGATCAGCTGGAGCAAGGTGCCTGGGCTGGTCTTCATCGATGTGCCGAAGGAAGCCGCCGACGAGTGGATGACTGTGCTGAAGGTGAAGCTGGAAGGGCCGGTGAAGTTGTACCGAGGGGAGGGAGGGTATTGAGGGCACTAGGGTACACGCGCAAAGAGCACCATGCCCACCTCAGCGGTCGTACACGTCGCTGCGGTGCCCGATCTTGCGGATATCCACGATGCGAAGAACGTCCTCGATCGCGTACAAAATGCGATAGTCGCCAGCCCGGACACGCCACATGTCCTCGTCAGAGCCCTTGAGCTTCAGGCATCCGGGAGGACGAGGATCGACTTCCAACTCTTCCAGCTTACGAGATACTCTCTTCAGATCACTTCCAGTGAGACGGTCAAGCTCCTTTTCAGCCGACTTGGCGAAGACCAGCTTGTACTTCACAGCCGACCCTCCTTTTTCAGTCGTGCTTTGATCACGGTCCAAGGCACGCGCTTCTCGTCCT
Organism: Flavobacteriales bacterium; assembly: GCA_016699575.1. NCBI lineage: Bacteria > Pseudomonadati > Bacteroidota > Flavobacteriia > Flavobacteriales > Flavobacteriales bacterium. The sequence continues at coordinate 1,990,287 of CP064979.1, forward strand.
TTCGGCTTTCGGCGATCATTAGATCAAAGACATCCTGCACCCATTCGCGGTCATCCTTAACCGCCTTCAGGTCGATCTGCATGTACCGACGCTTCTTGGTCTTGTCTTCAATGATGCTAACGCCTTTCATGCCACCAAAACTAAGCGGAATGCGAGCCTCTCGATTTGGATCCGATGGAGCCTTTAAAATGCTCTACTCAGATAGGTCACTTTGACAACTACTGGCAAGCGCTCGCCGAATTGATCGACTCCAGGAAGCCGCAGAGTCAAGCCACTGGAATTCCGCGCGAGCTTGACCTTGCGACCCCTATTCAGTGAAGAGACTTGCTCACCATGCTTCCATGGTGGAAATGGCACTGTTATCGTCCCGGGGCCTATCACCTTGGGGTCAAGGAATAGGTAGTCTGTCCGACGTTCGCCTTCTCGCATTGAAGTGGTTTGGCCAATCACCCCGGACAACCCGCTATTCGCCACACCCCGCGTCCCATACACCGCCTCCCCGTTCACCTTCAGCCACTCGCCCACTTCCTTCAAGCGCACATACGCCGTTGAGTCCAATTGCCCATCCGGTCCCGGTGCTGCGTTCAGCAGCAGACTTCCACCGCGCGACACCACGCTCACCAGCGTGCGAATGATCTCGTCGGTGCTCTTGTACTGCTCGTTCGGCACCCAGCTCCAGCTGGTGCCCATGGGCATGCAGGTTTCCCACGGTACGCCAAGGTCTGCATCGGGCACATGGCCTTCGGGCGTCACATAGTTCTCGTATTCGCCGCCCACGGTGCGATCCACCACGAGCAGGCCGGGCTGGTGCTTCCGCGCCATCGTTGCGATGCGCGCCATATCGATGTCCTGCTCGACGGTGATGGCCTTCTGCCAGCTCACGCTCGTGTCGATGCTGCTGAGCGGACGCACCCAACCACCATCGAGCCAGAGGATGTCCACCGTGCCGTAGCCGGTCATCAGCTCCTCGACCTGCGCATACGTGTGGTCCTTGAAATTCTGCCAACGCTCCGGGTGCTTCGTTGGCAGGTAGTTCACGCTGCGGTCCTTCGGCGGGAAGTACGGCCACCAGTAATCGGGGCTGTGCCAGTCGGGCTTGCTGAAGTAGGCACCGGTCCATAAACCCTCAGCGCGGAACGCATCGAAGATGTGTTTGGTCACGTTCGCACGCGCATTAGCGTGGAAGGGCGTCTTTGGGGAAGTGATGCGATAGTCCGTGGTTTTCGTTTCGAACATGCAGAAGCCGTCGTGGTGCTTGGTAGTGAAGACCACGTACTTCATGCCAGCCTCCTTCGCGGCGCGCGCCCACTTGGTCGGATCGAACTTCACGGGGTCGAACGTGGACTGCAGTGCTTCGTAGTTGCGCACGTATTCGGCGTAGGTCTTGCCGTGCGACGAGTCGCGGCGGCACCAACCTTCATCCTCGGGGCAGATGCTCCAGCTCTCCACTACGCCCCACTGGCTGTAAGGCCCCCAGTGCATGAGCAAGCCGAACTTCAGGCCCTTCCACTGATCGAGCTTGGCGGCCACAGCGGGGTCGGTGGGCGCGACGTAAGGAGCCTGGGCGATCAGATGATCAGACAATGGGAAGATCAGAAGATGGAATACCAGGCACGTGGTCAGTCGGGCGGCGTTCATCTTCTGATCGGCTTGCTTTCACGGTAAAGGTGTGGAAAGAAGGACACCGCGCAACCCGCAGCGATGTTCGCGCCGGTCCACATTTACCCGCCCTTGTCCCCGCACCCCATGAACCAGCAGCGCTCTCTTGTGCCGATCCTCATCCTAGGTCTGCTCTATTTCATCTTCGGCTTCGTTACGTGGATGAACGGACCGCTGATCCCGTTCCTGCGGATCGCATGCGAGCTGAGCGACTTCCAGGCTTCGTTCGCCCCGTTCGCTTTCTATGTGAGCTACTTCGTTATGGCGCTTCCCTCATCGGTGGTGCTGCAACGCACCGGCATGAAGAGCGGCATGAGCCTCGGCCTGGTGGTGATGGCCATCGGGGCGTTCCTGTTCATTCCGGCGGCCAACACACGTTCGGCCGCTCTGTTCATGTTCGCGCTCTTCACCATCGGCACGGGCCTCGCTTTGTTGCAGACGGCCATCAACCCGTACGTAACGGTGGTGGGCCCCTTGGAGAGCGCCGCGAAGCGCATCAGTATCATGGGCATCTGCAACAAGGTGGGCGGCATTATTGCGCCGCTTGTGCTCGGCGCGCTCATCCTGGTGAATGCCGATGAACTGAAATCCGAGCTGGCCAACCTGCAAGGAGCCGAGCGTGCTGCACTGCTGGATGCGCGTGCTGCATTGGTCGTAACGCCTTACATCGTGCTGGCCGTTGCACTTCTGGCTGCTGCGTTGTTCATCCGTTTCTCGCCACTGCCCGAACTGGAGGAGAGCAACGATGCGAGCGCCCAAGGCGGATCGGTCTTCAAGCACCCGCAGCTCGTTCTGGGCGTTGTCGCACTCTTCGTGTACGTGTGGGCCGAGGTTCTGGCTGGCGATAGCATACCCGTGTACGCCGAGCGGCTCGGCACGCCGCTGGACACCGCCAAGATCCTCACGAGCATGACGTTGGTGGCCATGCTGGTGGGCTACCTCATCGGCATCGCGCTCATCCCGAAGTACGTGAGCCAGGCGAAGGCATTGATGTTCTCCGCACTGGTGGGCATGCTGCTTTCGGTGGGCATCATCATGGTGGACCCCGCGAGCACGGCCACCGCGTTCGTCTTCAACGAGAAGCTCGATTTCCAAGTTGTGCAGCTACCTGTATCCGTGATCCTTGTTGCGTTGCTGGGCTTGGCCAACGCGCTGATGTGGCCTGCTATCTGGCCATTGGCCGTGGAGGGCATCGGCAAGGCACTGAAAACGGGCAGCGCACTGCTCATCATGGCCATCCTTGGCGGCGCTGTTGCCATGCCGGTATGGTCGGGCATGTCGGCGGACAAGTCCGTGGAGGCATCGCAGAACGCGTACGCACTGCTGCTCGTGTTCTACCTGTTCATCGGCTGGTATGCGATGAACGGCCACCGCAAGCGCGCGTGGTGAGCTAGGGTTTCACGAACTTCACGATGGCGCGCTCACTGCCGAGGCGCACAATGGCCACGTAGGCGCCGGGCTTCAGATCGCGGAGCGGCACCACGTGTTCACCGTTGGGCGAAGGCACGGAAGCGTTGAACACGGATCGACCGGTCGCATCCACCAGCAGCGTTTGCAGCTCGCCGCCACCGTCCATGCCGCCGATGTGCAAGCCCGTTCCGGCATCGAACCATGTGCGCAGAGCTAGGCCTTGCTCCGCGATGCCCGACGCATCGATGGCCTGCGGCGTGCGGCAGAACGTGTAGCTGTTGATGAGGCTGATGGCGGGTGCCAGGCTGTCGGTGCGCCAGCCGCGCAGGGTGATGCATACATCGGTGCCGTCATCGTCCACCAGCACCTCGCCGAACTGCCCGAAGGCCTCCGTGGGGTTGGGGAAGCTGCCGCCCTGGTTGAACATGCCGCCCTTGTACGAGCCGCCCCGGTTGAGCCCGGCAGCTTGCAGGATGGGATAGCGGTACGAACTGCTCTGCCCCGTGCTGAAATCGGCGTTGGCCCCATCGTCGATGGCCAGCATGTGTGCGTCGCCACTGAGGATGAAGAGGTCGTCGATGGCGTTGTCGCGCAACCAGTTGCCCAGCTGCTCGCGCTCCTGCGGCGCACTGCCCCAGTTCTCCGGATAGCCGATGCTGTTCCAACTGAGCGTGGTGGCCCAGCAGGCCACCAGCCCGCTGTCGCGCGCCAGGAGCAGCTGCTCGCGCAGCCACGCGTGCTGCATGCTGTCCATCATGTGCGTGCTGTCCTTGGTGGCGTGCATGTCGGTGAGGATGAAGCGCACGCGGCCGATGGTGAAGGCCTGGTACACCGCCGTGTCGTGCGCCAACTTGTAGTGGGGCACGTGCTCGCGGTAGGCACGGGCGGCGCTCGGCTTGCCCACGGAGTGCGTGTTGGAGGCATTGCCGCTGAAGTCATGGTCGTCCCACACGTGCGCAAGGGGCGTCATGTGCAGAAAGTCGATCATGGGGTGCTTGGTGTACACCTCGTTCACGTACGCGTCGCGGTGCACGTTCACATCGGTGCTGGTCGGCTCGGCATAGTGCAGATCGCCCAGGCTTAGGAAGAAGAGCGGCTGCAGCCACTGCATGCTCTGCCACACGGGGTGGGCACCACTCCCGTTGCACGACCCCGTGGTGAAGCTGAACGAATACGGTCCTGCTTCCGGGGTGCGGAAATCGCCGATGTTCGGTGCGCTGGTATCGGTGGTGCCGCTCACCTCGAAGCGGTACTTGTAGTGCGTGCCGGGCTGCAGACCGTGCATACGGAAGGGCACCACCAGGTCGCGCGATGTGTCGGCTGTCATGTACGGCGACCACAGCGGCGAACCCCAGAACGGGTCATCGTCCAACAACAGGCGCACGCTGTCGTTGGGGCCGCTCAATTGCGCATGCACGCGGATGCGATCGTGCGCCAGCGCGCCGCTCCAGTGGTGCAGCACGCTGTCCTGCGCGCACAGGGCATCACCGATGAAGAGCAGCAGGGGCAACAACCAGCGCATGACGCGAAGATGCGTTGTGGCGGGCGCTCGCTGCGCTCTCGCCGGACGAACGGAAGAAGATCAACCACGGATGCACGGCGATGGACGGGGATGAAATACCAGGAAGGAGTGGGCTCCATCGCCGTGTATCGCCGTGCATCCGTGGTTGGCATTGCCTCACAACACCACGCCCGCCATCATCGCGACATACACACAGGCGAAGCCCATCAATGTCCCAACGTACAACTGCGCCGGCGTGTGGTCGCTATCGACCAGTCGCGCGGTGCCGAGCAGCCTGGCCACCAGTACGAAGGGCACGATGAGCAGCACGCTGAACGAACCGAAGAGCTGCTGCAAGGCCAGCAGCGCACCGATGAGCCCGCCGATGCCCGCCATGTGCAGGCTCACCTTCCACCAGAACGTTGTGACGAGGGTGGCCACCAGCGTGAGGCCCATGCCCAGGAACATGCTGAGCGCTGCGGGCTGGTGGGGGTACTTCCGCAGCAGCCAATAAGCCACGCAGTAATAGATGAGCGTGCCCATCATGGGCGATATGCGGGCGGCGCGGTCGTTCAGCACGACATCGTCCATACGGTGGCCACGGCGCAGGATGAGGGCGCCCAACAAGGGGAACACGCCCGTCATCACCGCAACGACGAGGTGGTTGTACCACTGCGCCTCTTTCGGCATGAAGAAGCCCAGGTGCGGCTCAACGCGGAACGCGACCAGGAAGGTGTACAGCGGCATCCACAGCGGATGCAGGAGGATTGAGAGGGCGCGGGCAAGAGCTTTCAAAGGCGAAGTGTCAAAGCACAAGTGTCAAGTGACAAAGCTCAAAAGCGGGAGAGCGGGAGCAAGTGTCAAGTGACAAAGTCCAAAGCAGCCTGATCGAAACTCTGGGATGTCACCCTTGGATCTTGACACTTGCTACTTGGACCTTGTCACTTAAAGCAACCAGCGCGTTCCTCAAAGCTGCTTCCTCATCCGGGCCACGGGCACTTGCAGTTGCTCGCGGTACTTGGCCACGGTGCGGCGCGCGATGTTGTAGCCTTTCTCTTTCAGTAGCGCGGTGAGCTCCTCGTCGGTGAGCGGGTTGCGCTTGTCCTCGGCGTCCAGTGCGTCCTTCAGGATCTTCTTCACCTCGCGCGTGCTCACCTCCTCGCCCTCCTGATTGGTGAGGCTCTCGCTGAAGAAGAACTTCAGGATGATGGTGCCGTAGTTGGTCTGCACGTACTTGCTGTTGGCCACACGGCTGATGGTGCTGATGTCCATGCCCACCTTTTCGGCAATGTCCTTCAGGATCATCGGCTTCAACTTGGTCTCGTCACCGGTGAGGAAGAACTCGCGCTGGTGCTCCATGATGGCCTCCATGGTGATGAGGAGCGTGTGCTGGCGCTGCTTGATGGCGTCGATGAACCACTTGGCGCCGTCGAGCTTCTGCTTCACGAACATCATAGCGTCCTTGGCGCCCTTGTCGTTCTTGTTGCGCTTGTACGCGTCGATCATCTCGCGGTACTGGCGGCTCACGCGCAGCTCGGGCGCGTTGCGGCTGTTGAGCATCAGCTCCAGTTGCCCGTCTATGGTGTTGATGATGAAATCGGGCACCACCTCCTGCGCACTGCGCTCGGCCTCGCGCAAGGTGCCGCCGGGTTTCGGGTTCAGGCGGTGGATCTCCTCCAGCGCGGCCTTCAACGCATCCTCGTCGATCTCCAGCGCCTCGGTCAGTTTGTCGTAGTGCTTCTTGCTGAAGGCATCGAAGTGCTTCTCCACGATGGCCTTCGCGGTGAGCGTGTCCACGGCGCGGGGCATGCGCTTCAGTTGCAGCAGCAGGCACTCGCGCAGGTCGCGGGCGCCCACGCCGGGCGGGTCCAGCGCTTGCACATGGCGCAGCACGGCTTCCAGCTCGGCCTTGTTGGTGTCGATGCCCTGGCTGAAGGCGAGGTCGTTGGCAATGGCTTCCAGGTCGCGGCGCAGGTAGCCGTCCTCGTCCAGGTTGCCGATGATGTGCTGACCGAGGATCTCCGTGCGTTCGTCCACCTCGCGCAGGGCCAGCTGGTCCATCAGCAGATCGGCGAAGCTCTTGCCGCCGGCCAGGGGCACCTCGTATTCGTCGTCATCGCGCCCCTTGTTCTGCACTTGCAGCTTGTAGTCGGGGGTGTCGTCGTCGTAGTAGGCGCTCAGGTCGATGTCCTCCTCACCGGGGATGTCCTCGTTGGCCTCGCTGGCCTCGCTGTCGGCCAGGGCCTGGTCCTCGGTGGGCAGCTCCTCTTCCTCGCCCATGTCCTCGCCCTCCTCCAGTGCGGGGTTGTCCTCTATCTCCTGCTTTATGCGTTGCTCCAGCTCAGCGGTGGGCACCTGCAGCAGCTTCATCAGCTGTATCTGCTGGGGGCTCATCTTCTGCTGGAGCTTCAGCGAAAGGTTCTGCTTCAACATATCGGGGGCGAAGGTACCGGAGGGCGAAGGCATACGATGTGCCGGGCGTGGGTGAGGGGTGCCGTTGGTGAAAACAACAACCCCCGACCTGTCCGGGCCGGGGGTTGCACAAATTGTTTGATGGACCTGCTCAGGTGCGAGGCTGGCTGCCGGGCATGTTGGCCAGGCGGCGCATTGTAGCCACCAGTCCGGCAACATCCTCGGGGGTGTCGCCATGCTGGGCGGCTTGGCGTTGGGCCTCAGCCTCCACCTCGCGCATCATGCGTTCGCGCTGGCCTACGGTGAAGTTGTTGAAGTAGAGCTTCAGGTCCAGTCCCTCGGCCAGCATCTGTTGCTCGGCATCCAGCTTCCCGAAGTCCACGAACGTGTGCAGCTTGCTGATGCCGGTGGTTTTGTTCCATTGGCCGAAACCGACGCCCTGCGACATACCGGCCATCACCTCGTACACATTGTTGCCCTCGTCGGCCAAGGTGTGGAAGGCGGGGGTGTGGTTGGCCTGGAAGAATTCCGCGAGACGCTCGATGGGGTTCTTGTTCGTGTTGAAGCGCACCATGTAGCGCTCCAGGAAATGCGCGGTGTAGTGGATGTGGCAGAACTCGCCGTTGGTGCCCAACAGGTCCACCCGTATGGCACGCAAGCGCACATCGCGGCCGTGGTAGCGCACCAGCGCGGCCACACTGGTTCCCTTCTTGGTGGTGATGAGCTTGATGCACCACTCGTTGCCGCGCGGAGAGCGCCAGTTGAAATCGCGTTCGATGCGCCGCTTGCCTGTGCGACCGCCCGCTTTCAGGGCGTGTTCCATCGCCTTGGTGTGGGGCATTGCTTTGTTCACCAGCGCACGCGCGTCCTGCTGCGCGTCGCGCACGGCTTCTTCGATGGTCATGCCGCGTACGATCATGGCTGTTCGTTTTTTAGCGGGCTTTTGTACGGGAACGTCCGGGCGGGGTTGGGTTATTGCGCCACAGGTGCTGCCAGGCGCTGACTCCCACAGGCCCCGGAAGCAAACAACCCCCGACCTGTCCGGGCCGGGGGTTGGTGCCGAGGTAGAGGGAGAAGGATACTGCACGCCGGTACCTCACCCCCAACCCTCTCCCAAGGAGAGGGGGGCGCACTTTACCATGAAGCGCGGCGCTGTTGGGCGGAGGTTGTTTGCTCGGGCAGTGCTTGGCAGTGTGCGACAGACTTGGTGGATCGCACACACCCCTCTCCCAAGGAGAGTGGGGCGCACTTTACCATGAAGCGCGGCGCTGCTGGGCGGAGATTGTTTGCTCGGGCAGTGTTTGGCAGTGTGCGACAGACTTGGTGGATCGCCACACCCCTCTCCTTGGGAGAGGGGCCGGGGGTGAGGTGAAAACAACAACCCCCGACCTGTCCTGCCGGGGGCTGCAGCCGAGGTAGAGGGAGAAGGATACTAGGCGGCCTTGGCGATGATGGGGCCGCATGCGGAACGTTATCACCGCTACCAAACACCCAGATAAGACAGCCCTTTTTCAACGGCGTCCGACCGCAGTTGCGGATCGAGTGCAATGGCCTGCCGATAATGGTCAGCGGCGCGGTGGTTGTCCTTCAGCACGAGCAGGGCCGAATAGAGATGCAGGTGCAGCATGGGTTCGCTGGGGCGGTGCTGCAATGCACGCTCCAGCACCGTGCGGGCATCGGCTGCGCGCACTGGCTGCAGGTGCATGTAGGTGGTGGCCAGGTGGATGGCCAGCGTTGGGTCCTCGGGTTGCAGGGCCAGCGCGCGGCGCAGCAGTGGAACAGCTTCGGTGTACCGGTTGCTCTTCAAGTGCACGATGCCCATGTACGCGTTGCCCACGAAGTCGTCCGGCTTGGCGCGCAGCAACCGTTCGAGCATGGTTTGCGCGCGCACAAGGTTGCCTTGCTCCACGAGGGCCACGCCCAGTTCCGATAGCGTGAAGGGATCGTAGGGGTCGGTGGCGAGTGCTCGCTCCAAGTGGAAGAGGGCGGGCTTGCGCTGATCGTTGGTGCGCGCGTGCTTCAGGTAGTGGATGCCCAGGTTCAGGTTCACCATGTGGTGCATGCTGTCGATGGCATAGCAGCGCAGCAACATGTCCACTGCGGCCGCTTCGTTGTTGTCGCCATGGAGCACGGCCATCTTCACACCATAGGTAACATCGCTGCTGTCCACGGCCCACACTTCGCGCAGCAGGCGCATGGCCAAGGTGTCGTTGCGGGTATCATATGCTGCGCGCGCCCGTGTTTGCAGCGCCGCCAATTCCCAACGCGGGTCTTTGTGCTGGGTCTTCCGCAGCAACCTGTCGGCCAGTGCGCGGTCCTCCAGGCTGCCTTTGCCGAGCACCTGCCCCAGCAGCAGCATGGCGTGGGTGTTGGTGCTGTCCGCGCCCACCACTTCGCGCAGCAAACGTTGGGCGCCTTTCAGGTCGGGTGGTTTGGTGCGGACGGCCAGCACTTGTGCCAGTTGGTATTTGGCGTACGTGTAGCCGGGGTCCAAGTCCAGTGCGCGTTCCAAGGCTCTGCGCGCGTCGCCGTAGCGTTTGTCCTCGATGAGTATTTCGCCGTGCAGCTCCCAGGCACCGGCATTGCTGCTGTCGGCGGCCAACGCCTGTTGGCACAAGCGGCGCGCGTAGGGCGGGTCGAAATGCTCGGGGTGTTCACGCGTGCCCACTATGCCCACCAAGGCCATCATCCAATTGGCGTTGCCGGGTTGTTGTGCAATGGCTTTTTCGTAATAACCGATGGCGGCTGTCAGGTTGCCGTTCTCCTTCAGCACGCGGCCCATGTAAGCCAGTACATCAGGGTCGGTGGGCTTCAGGGCCAGGGCCGCTTCCATTTCGCGCAGCGCCGGGCCGAAGTCGCCCATGAGGCGGTGGCACCGGGCCCGCATCAGGTGCACGGTGGTGATGCCGTCGGTGAGCACCAATGGAACGTTGTAGAGCACTGCGAGCGCGTCCGACGGGCGGTTGTCGCCATAGTACCGCTGTGCAATAACGGTTTTCACCAGGGCTTGTGCGGCCCGCAGTGCGCGCACCGCACCACTGTCCGTAAGTGTGCGGAAGGCCAGCGTGTCCAGATCGCCTTTGGGCCAGCGCCCCATGCTGGTGCCCACGAACTGCACGGCCAACCGGCCGCTGTCGGTGGCCGTGGGTTCGAAAAGCTCGCCGTACAGGACCACGTCGGCGGCATGTTGTTCCGCCAAGCGGTGCGCCTGGTCTTCGGTGGGCGCAGCCGCTAGTGTGGTGTCCGCCACAATGATCCGCAGCGCCGGGTGTTCGCCTTCGGTGTGTTCGCGCAGCCGTGCGGCAAGGGCTTCTTCGAAGTGCAATGCCAGGCCGGGGTTGTCCTGCAGTACCGCCAGTGGCAGAATGAGCGCGGTAGTAATGGTGGTGTCGGCCACGGCCACCACCGGCCCAGGCTCCGCGGGTGCTGTGCCGCGAGCAGCCCAATAGCCCGCCGCGGCCATTACTACCAGCCCGCCCGCGGCCGCCCACGGCCACCAACGGCGACGGCCGGGTGCCACAGCCGCTGGTGGTGCCACGACTTCCACCACAGCAGCGCGTTGTTGTGCTTCGCGCTCGGCCAGTTGCCGCAGCAGCGCCTCCATGTCGCCAATGCGGTTGCGGTGCAGCTCTTGTTCGTCCTGCAGGCGCCGCACATCGGCCGGGTCCGCACCAACGGGGGCCGGTGGCGCGCTTTCGCGTGTCTCTTGTTGCAGCACCTCTTTCAGCACAGCCTGTTGCTCGTGCTGCGTTGCGCTGCCCATCGCCTTTGCCAGGCCATCGGCGGCGGCTTGCGGCACTCGCCGTTGCAGCAGCCCGGTGTACACATGCTGCACCAGTGTGTGCGCCATGAACAGGGCACCTGCACTATCGCTACCGGTAACAGGTTTGCCGTGCGTGGCGTTGTTGCCGCGCGTGCGCAACACGTGCAGGGCGCTCACCACCTCGGCCGGTGCCAGCGCCTTGCCTTGTATGAGCCGTAGCAGCAGGTCGTACGTGCTGCCGCGCACGGCTTCCTCGCCGCGCGGGCCGGGCCATGCTATGCGCACTATGGTGCGGCACGCCGTTTCGCCAGCGTTGCGCAGGTTCATCAGCGCTTCGCGGTGGTCACCTTGCGCATGTTGCCGCGCTGCGGTGGCCGTCCACTCGCCAATGTTCTTCAGGTCCGGTTCCAGTGCGGGCAGCATGCTGATGCTGCCGAATGTAGCCGACCGGCGCGGGTGAACGGCGCGGGTGCCGGTGGCCGCTTACTCCCTAGACTTGTCACATGCCACTCTTCCAGCGCTCCGTTCTGGACAACTACCTGAAGCAGTTGGACGCCACGCGTGTGGCCGCGGCCTACCGCACATTCACCGACTTCTTCCACCACCCCGAGCGCCAAGCCAACATCCGCGATAGCAAGGACGAGCAGTTCCAGGAGGGCTTTGGTTGCACAACGGGACCGAAAGACGACGGTTGTAATTTCCGAACTTCATGACCCAAGCGAAGGAGTCGGCCAGAAAAGAGATCGCAGCGCTGGCCACGCGCTTTAGAGAGCAGTATGCCAGTTACAAGCGCTCGGACTATAACGAGACGCAGGTGCGGCGCGATTTCATCGATCCGTTCTTCAAGGCACTGGGCTGGGATGTGGATAACAGTGCTGGCAATGCGGAGGCGTATCGCGAAGTGATCCATGAGGACCGTGTGAAAGTGGGCAAGGCATTAAAAGCTCCCGACTACAGCTTCAGGCTGGAAGGCGGCAAGCGGCTCTTCTTCGTGGAAGCGAAGAAGCCGTTCGTGAAGGTGAAGAGCGAGATCGAACCGGCGTACCAAGTGCGTCGATACGCATGGAGCGCCAAGCTGCCCATCAGCATCCTCACCGACTTCGAGGAGTTTAGCGTGTACGACTGCACCAAGCGCCCGCACCCGGAAGACAAGGCCGCCGTGGCCCGCATCAAGTACATCACCTTCGAGGAGTACGACACGGAGTTCGATTTTCTCTGGAACACCTTCAGCAAGGAACAGGTCCGCAAAGGCAGCTTCGACCAGTTCATCAAAAGCGACCGGGGTAAGCGAGGCACAGCTTCCGTTGATGCGGCCTTCTTGGAGAGCCTTGACACTTGGCGCACCTATCTGGCAACGAGCATCAGCCTGAAGAACCATGACCTGGACGAAGAGTCCATGAACCATGTGGTGCAGCAGACAATCGACCGCATCATTTTCCTGCGTATCGCCGAAGACCGAGGCGTTGAACCGTATGGCGAACTAGCGGCTGCCATCAAGGAGGGGGGTGATCTCTACCAGAACCTCTACCAGCTCTTCCGCCGCGCGGACATCAAATACAACAGCGGTCTTTTCGACTTCAAGAAGGACAGGACAAGCGCGAACGTGGTCGTGGACAATAAGGTGGTGAAGACCATCGTGGATGAACTCTACTACCCGAAGAGCCCCTATGAGTTCAGCGTCCTGAGCGTGGAGATCCTCGGTAGCGCGTACGAGCAATTCCTCGGCAAGCGCATACGGATCGACAACGGGCACCGCGCCCGTATCGAAGAGAAGCCCGAAGTGCGCAAGGCCGGTGGCGTCTACTACACGCCGCAGTATATCGTGGACTACATCGTTAGCCAGACCGTGGGCGAACTGGTGAAGGGCCGCACACCGAAGGAAGTCGCGGAGCTAAAGGTGTTGGATCCCGCTTGTGGAAGTGGCAGCTTCCTGCTGGGTGCTTATCAGTTCCTGCTCGACTGGCACAAGGCGTGGTACCGCGAACACGCCCCGCTCAAAGGAAAGAAGCGCGACGAACTCCTTCGGCCTGATGGCGAACTGACCAGCGCGGTGAAGAAGCTCATCCTCACGCGGAACATCTATGGTGTGGACCTGGACGCGAACGCGGTGGAAGTGACCAAGTTGAGCTTGCTGCTGAAGTGCATGGAGGGTGAGACCGCGGCGAGCATCCAGCACAGTTTGGACTTTGCGCATGAAAGGGTACTACCGACGTTGGATGAGAACATCCTATGGGGCAACAGCCTTGTCGACACGGACTACTACGATTCGGAACTGGACTTCGGTGGCGACAAGAAGATCCGACCATTCAACTGGCAGCGCAACTTTCCGGCCGTCTTCAAGATCCGCAGGCCGAGCGTTCAACAGGAGTTACTGGCGCAGGCCCGACGCGTGAAGCAGGAAACCGAAGAGCAACGGGCCCGTGCGGAAGAGCTGCTGCGCAAACAAGGGAGCAATACCGCTTTGGAACCACCTGCCGAATACCGAACGACCCAGGGTGGCTTCGACGCAGTGATCGGGAACCCACCGTACGTCCTTTTGCAGAACCTGGAGACCAAAGAGTTCTTCACGTATGCGGCCAATCGCTATAGTACAGCGCGATACAAGATCGACACCTACCAGCTCTTCGTCGAGCGCGCGGTGAATCTACTGGCCCCAAATGGCCGCCTCGGTTTCATTACACCTAACACCTTCCTGAAGAACATATATGCCGAACCGATGCGGCGCTTGCTTTTGGACCGCACCAAGCTGAACCAGATCCTGCTGTTCAACTACAGCGTCTTCGCGCAAGCCAGTGTGGACACCTGTGTGTTCATCACCACAAAGGCAAGCGCCAGTACCAAGAGCAAGTTGGAGGTTTTCAAGGTGGACGAGGCGTTCGTTCCAAATTCCCTTGGCTTCGTCCCGCAGGCATCTTTTGGTGCCAATCAGCGTGCCGACTTTATTCTCGATGTAAGTAGCGCGGACCAACACCTGCTCGATAAGATCCTTGGCCAGTCACGACCATTAGGCGAGCCCTGCGGTGCTTACTTCGGCATTCAGGCTTGGGACCGCAAGAAGCACGTTGCCGAGAAGAAACTGAACAAGAGCTACAGGCCCGTTGTCGACGGTGCGGACATTGAGGCGTTCGGTCTGCGTTCCCAGTCGCTGTTCGTCCTTTTCAACTCGGAAGGCGTGAAGAGTGGCGGCAATGAAGCGATCCATCATCAGGAACGAATCTGCATCCGGCAGGTGGGGCACTACCCCATCGCTACGGTCATCCCTGCGGGCCTGTATGCCATGAACTCGCTGTACAACGTCTACCTGCGTAATCCCGGAGCGGAGGACCTGTACTTCGTTCTTGGAATCATCAACAGCCACCTGAACCGGTTCTACTGGAAGAAGGTACACTCAGATCAGAAAAAGACCTTCCCGAAGATCAAGAAAGAGGCAATACTGTCGGTACCGCTGAAAGTGGCGAAGACCAAAGCTGAACTGGAACTAAAAGGCCGTATCTCCTCGATCACCCGAACGCTGGTGACTTTCAAGAACGAACAATTCGAGTGGCATGGAGCGCTGAAGGATGCCGCTGCCCAAGACAAAGCGGCTCACATGGAGCAGCGGATCAATGAGGGCGTGTTTGCGCTGTACGGGTTGACGGAGCAGGAGATAGCGGTGGTGGAGGGGAGGAATTGAACGGACGATGGAATACGTTATCTGGTGCGACGAGTCGGTGCAGAAGGGAGCGCATTACAGCGATTTCTACGGCGGCATGCTCGTGCGTTCCGTCCATCTGCGCGAGGTGAACGACCGCTTGCGCAGTTCATTGGATACGCTGAAGTACCCGCACGAGGCCAAGTGGCAGAAGGTGAACGAGCACACGTTGGAGGTGTATGTGCGCTTTGTTCAAGAGGTCTTCAACCTCATCCGGGAAGACAAGCTGAAGATGCGCATCATGTTCAGGCAAAGCGCCCATGTGGCCCAGAACCTGACGGACCTGCACAAGGACCGGTCGTTCCACTTGTTGTACTATCAGTTCATCAAGCACTCCTTCGGTTGGGGGCATGCGAACCCGGGAACGGACACGATCGCGGTGCGCATCTACTTCGACAAATTGCCGGACAAGGCGGAGAAGAACGAGCTCTTCAAGAACTATGTCTTCGGCCTGCAGCGCTTGGAGCCTTTCCAGAGCGCCCGGCTGCTGATCCGCCCGGAGGATATTGCCGAAGTGGATTCAAGCAAGCATGTGGAGATGCAAGCAGTGGACGTGGTGCTGGGCGCCATGGCCTTCCGCCTGAACGACCTTCACAAGGCCATTCCGGAAGGCAAACGCCGCAGGGGCAAGCGCACGGTGGCCAAGGAAAAGCTCTACAAAACCATCCGTGCGGAGATCGAGAAGTTGTATCCGCGTTTCAACATCGGCGAAAGCACGGGGTCGGGGCATCCCGGTTTCGAAACACGCTGGAGTTCGCCATACCGTCACTGGAAGTTCATCCCTCGCGACTTCACGATCGACGAGGATCGCTACAAATGACAGCGCCCCACCATCGCTACTATCCTCCAACGCGAACGTTGGGCTTCGCTCCGGCAGGGCACCTGCACAAAAGTACACTGTTGCTGCTGCTGCCATGGCATGCGGTGCTTGGCAATGCGCCAACAAGTGTTCATAACCCGGTCCGCTCACCAGGGCCAATCCGCTCAGAAAGAAAATGCCCGAGGTGTACTAAGAAGCTCGCGCTTCAACGGCATGGAGCCGACCTTCATACCCCTCAGGCGCATTAAGGCTAGGAAGAACAGCAAGGGGCCGTGGAGCCTCGGCCGTCGTTATGAACCGCGCTATCAACCAAGCGCCCCCCTCACCCCACCACCGCCCGCTCGCTCAGCGCCGTCAGCAACGCATCAATGTCGCGCGCCTCGTCGCCTTGCGTGGCCAGTAAGTACAGTCCTACGCTTGTGCTTTGTCTCACTCCATCCTGTCCTCCACCCACGCGCGTGCTTCTTCCATCCGGGGGAACACCTTGAAGTGCACGCCAGCGGGTTGGTGCGGCAGGCGGAAGTCGCGGAGCTGGTCGTAGAGGGCGCCTTCGGCCACCCAAGCCAATACGTGCGTCACGCGGTCGAGGCCCAGCAGTTTGCAGGGGTCCACCTCCACGAAGCTGAGCGCGAAGCGGGCGCTTTCCGGAATGACGACGATGACGGCCTCCGGCACGGGGCCGGGCAGGAAGCGGCCGGCCTCCACGTTCTCGGCCACGCTGGTCTGGTTGATTGTGCTGTCGGGCCGGTAGCGGCGCAGCAGTATGCGGTCGCCCACCTTGCAGGCGTCGGCGCTCGCGGTATGTACACTGGGTTCCATGGCAGGTTGGTTCTTAAGTGCAGGTTGGTACTTGCACAACGAAAGCTAGGCCACCGGTAGTGCGCAGCACCAGCAAAAGTCGACCGGCAGGGCAGGGGTGTGGACGGAGGCGGGCAAGGGGGTGATGGGTGGGCCGCCCACGGAGCCGTGTTGGCATTGCCAGCTCACCAGAGCAACCCTGCCCATGGCGGACGTCTAGTTTCACGCGGCCGCAAACCCATCGGTGGCCCTTCACCATGCGCTTACTCCTAGCCCTTTCCCTGCTCATGAGCCTGCATGCCCGTGCGGTGCTCACTGTTACAGCCATCCCGTACGACGACGCATGCGGCAACGGCACGGGCTGGATCAACGCCTTTGCGTCGGGCGGCGTTGGTCCGTACACCTATTTCTGGTCGCCTGTTCCCCCCAATGGGCAGGGTACCAATGCGGCCACTGGACTGTTCGCCGGCACGTACACCATTACAGTCACCGACAGCAATGCCGATCAAGCGCAGGCCACCGTAACGGTGAACACCATCGCATCGCTTTTGCCCATGACACTTGCCGCATACCCCACCACGTGTGATGGCGCTTGCAATGGAACGGCGAACGCGCTGATCTCCGGCCCATGGGGCGGGTTGGCGCCCTACACCGCCACTATAGCTCTTGGTGGTTCGGCCACATGGAACCCGAACGGCGTGTACTTGACCGGTTTGTGCCCTGCAACGCCCTACACCGTTACCGTCACCGATGCCAACGGCTGCAGTGATACCTGGAACAACATCACGACGCAGGACTTCAACACACCGGTGCTGCTGAACCAAACGATCAATGGGAGTTGCAGCGGCGGCGCCACGGGCAGTGCCGTGCTCGATTACGACCAAGTGGGCTGGGTGGCCGCCACAGCAATGGGTGGCGCTCCAGCGCCGTACCTCGTAGCGGGCAACCAAGTGCTGATGAACAACCTGTCACCGGGCCAGTACACGGTCTCGGTTTTCCCGGCCGGCATGTTAGGCCCTGCAGGGTGTGACATTACCACGTTCATCACCATACCGGTTAGCCCCAGCCCGTGCGGCAACGTGCAAGGCACGGCCTATGTGGACCTGAACGGCGACTGCATTCAGGACGTGAGCGATGTGCCCTACCCGAACCGACTGATGGAGGTACAACCGGGCAACCACTATGGGTTCACTGATGTGGCCGGGCAATACAACATCGAACTGTTCTATGGCAGCTACGATGCGGCGCTGACGAACGCCATTGACTACAACGCGCTCTGCCCTGCCGTTGTGCCGGCGCCGTTCACCCTCAGCGGTCTGTCGCCAACGGCCAACATCGATTTTGCGCTGGAGTCCATCACCGGGCCGGACATGTACGCATACACCGCCTCCACCACACCGCGGCCGGGCTTCCCACTTACCTATGTCGTGTACGCAGGGAACAACGGCGCATACACCTTCGGTCCGTTCGATGTAACTCTTACGTACGACCCCGTGCTCACCTTTGTGAGCAGCAGTCCGGCCCCCACGGTGAACACACCGGGCTTCCTGCAGTGGAGCCTCGCGGGTCTTGCACCGTTCGCCTTCGAGGCCATCGGGGTGCAGATGGCAGTACCGCCGAACCCCGGGCTCATCGGCACATACATGGATGCCACAGCCGCCGTGTTGCCCGTGCCCGCCGATGCGGTGCCCGCCAACGACAGCTACTTCACCACGCGCATGGTGGTGGGCGGTTACGACCCCAACGACAAGCAGGCCTTGACCAGTTCGCGGCTTAGCACCACGCAGTACTTCCTGGATGCCGACGAGCACATCGACTACACCATCCGTTTCCAGAACACCGGCAATGCACCGGCCATCACCGTCGAACTGATCGACACGCTTTCATCGCATCTCGACATCGGCACGCTGGAAGTGCTTGCCGCATCACATCCCTTCAGTGTGCAACTGCGCCACGACACCGTGCTCGTTTTCCGGTTCGACAACATCATGCTGCCTGACAGCGCCAGCGACCCGCTCGGCAGCCAGGGCTTCGCCAGTTTCCGCATCGCACCCAAGGGCTCGCTGGTCTTGGGCGATGTGGTGGCCAACTACGCGGACATCTACTTCGACTTCAATCCGCCCATCCGCACCAACACCGTTGAACTTGTAGCCGACTTCACCACGGGTGTTATGTCCGCGCAATCGGGCGCGCGCATGGGCGTAATGCCGAACCCGACAAGCGATGCTGCCGTCCTATCGGCGGATGCCAAGCTGCAACCGCACCGCATCCTGCTGCGCTCCGCCACCGGCCAAGTGCTCCGCGACCTGTTGTGGCCGCGCGGGGATGCTCAAGCTGTGCTGGATCTGTCGCAACTGGCCACCGGACTTTACACCGTGGAGGTGCGTGGTGCGCATGGCATGGCCGTAGTCCGCTTGGTGAAGGAGTAGGTGTGCGAGGCTACTTCGCCGCCCCCACCATCGCCGCCCGCACCTTCGGCGCATTGCCGATGAGTATCCGGTCGTCCAAGACCATCACCGGCCGTTTAAGGAAGGTGTACTCTTCAAGGATGTACTTGCGGTAGTCCTTCTCTGTGAGCTTCCTGGTGTTCAACCCGAGTGCTCGGTACTTCAGAGCCACACGGCTGAAGAGCGCCTCGTAACTGCCGGCGAGCGCCTTCATCGCGTCCAGTTCCGTAGCGGTGATCGGGTCGCCTTTGATCTCGCGCAGCGTGAAGCTCTTCAGGTTCGGGATCGTCTTCAGGATGGCTTGGCAAGTGGTGCAGTTGCCAAGGTGGTAGATGATCCCGCGTGAGCGGGACAGGTTGCGGGGCATGGGGTGCGAAGGTCGGGCATTGGCTTCTTGCACCAGTTCAATGTGCATCCATCGCGGTGGTCGCACATTTGCCGCTGCATCGACCATGGACCGCAAGCAATTCCTCTTGTCGCTCGCCGCGTTGCCCGTGGCCGGTGCCGCCATGAAGCTCAATGACCTGGCACGCATAAACGGGCCTTTCAAGCCGAGCCCGCGCATGCCGGTGCTCTTCCTCGGCCATGGCAGTCCAATGAACGCCATTGAGGAGAACGAGTTCGTGCAAGGGTTCCGGCAGGTCGCAACAACATTGCCGGAACCACAAGCGGTATTGGTGGTTAGCGCGCATTGGGAAACGCGCGGCACGCTCGTCACCGCTATGGAGCACCCGCGCACGATCCATGACTTCGGTGGGTTCCCCCAAGCACTTTTCGATGTGCAGTACCCGGCACCGGGCAGTCCGGAACTTGCAGAGGAAGTGAAGAAGTCGGTTACGAGCGCCGCAGTGGGCCTCGATCATAGTTGGGGTCTTGATCATGGCGCGTGGAGCGTGGTGAAGCACCTCTACCCCAAGGCCGATGTGCCCGTGATCCAGATGAGCATCGACCGATCGCTCACCCCGGAGAAGCATTACGCACTGGCCAAAGAGATCGCCACGCTGCGCGACAAGGGCGTGCTGATCGTGGGCAGTGGCAACATGGTGCATAATCTGGGCATGGTGGCGTGGGACAAGCTGAACGACAGCTATGCCTACGACTGGGCACTGGAGGCGGACGGGAAGATGAGGCGCGCCATCATCACCGGCGATCACACGCCACTGATCGACTTCCACAAACAAGGCCGAGCGTTCGACCTGGCCATCAACTCCGGCGAACACTTCCTGCCGCTGCTCTACACGCTTGCACTGCAAGGCAAGGATGAACAGGCAGCACTGTTCAATGACAAGCCCCTGGCCGGCTCGCTGACCATGACGAGCGTGAGGATCGGGAAAGTGTGAGGTCCGCTCAGAACTCCGCGCTCTTCGGCGTCCGTGGGAAGGGGATCAAATCGCGGATGTTCAAGGCCTCACACGATCAAGGTCCAAAAAGGCTCCCTTCAAGTGGTCGAAATCCGCATCGGTCGTCAGGAGCTTCGCCTTCGTGATAGCCGCAGTGGCTGCGATCCACAGGTCATTCTTGCCCATGTTACGGGAAGAGAGTCCGAGCGTGACCCCGACAAGTTTGCCTTGACTGAATGCATCGATACGTGCGTAAGCTTCCATCATCGGCAGATCATTGTGACTGATGTCGATGACCACATACCGGCGCAACAACTTTTCCAGCTTCTCCTTCTTGGAGGCACCCCATCCGTTCTGTTCGGCGAGCGAAAGCAATTCAGCCATCGTTACGGTGGAAATCATGACCAACGCATCGTCCGCACCCAATGCATGACCGACCTGCGCCTGTTTCCAGACCGCATGGTCCTTCAGCGCAGCCAGCACCATGTTCGTATCCAACACGAACCGTCTCATGCCGTTAACTGGCCTATCAGGAGTTCGAAGTCCTCATCTCCGGGCCACTGACCCACCGCACTCTTGGAGGTATTGCGCCCACCCTTCTCGCGCAGTTGTCTTTCGATCTGGTGCTCAGCATTCTCTCCCCTTCGCTGCTTGGCGAAGTAGTCTTCGCCTTGTTCTACAGGGAAGATCCTTTGCACCTCGATGGTGCGTCGTCCACCCGGCTTGAAGTGAACCAGCCCTATTACAGTGGCCTCCTTCGTCCAGAACTGTGCGACTTCCGTACGATCGAGGTCATCGCTCAGGAACCCATCCATCACACCATCCGGTCCTTTCACACGGATACGCGAACTGCTATGTTGCAAAAGGTCAACAGTGCCTTGTAGCACGATGCGCTCGGGCTCAGGCAGCGACTCCTCCAGCACGGCGATCTGCTTAAGGCTATCCTTCCTCACGACCAGCTCCTTGGTGCGCCCTTCGTTGCTCACGCGGAAGGCCTCCTCGGGCGCACGGAAAACCTTCTTGAACGCGACCAATTGGTTCAGCAGGGGTTTGTCCAAGAACTCCTTGTTCGAGGTTCCGTCCAACGCATCATTGAAGGTGTTCATGAACAAGGACATCGGCGTCTGCTCCGCCAGTTGCAGCTGACCCTCATGTCGGAACGCATCGAACTGCACGCCCTTCAGGGTTTCGCCGAGGGTGGCACATTCCACCATCAGTCGCGTACTGCCTTTCATCACACCCACCAGATCGATGCGTAGTGCATCATCCAACTTGGCCTGCTTTCGGCCGGCAGTAATGCTCACTCCACGAAGCCGAAGTTGTAGGGCACCCTCGGCCACCTTCGAGATGATGTCCGCGAGCTGAACCAGTCGACGCAGGTCTATGTGACCATTGCCTTCAATCGGCTTGTCTATGGTGATCTCGTACTTCATGATCGTAGGCGGCTTTCCGTCAGGGACAGAACACCAAAGTAAGTGCAATGACGAGATCCGCTCCTCAGAACTCCGCACTCTTCGGCGTCCGTGGGAATGGGATCACATCCCTGATGTTCCCCATGCCCGTCACGAACAGCACGAAGCGCTCCAGCCCAAGTCCGAAGCCCGCGTGCGGCACGGTGCCGAAGCGGCGCGTGTCCAGATACCACCAGAGCTCTTCGGACGGCACGTGCATCTCCTTCATGCGTGCTTCGAGCACATCAAGGCGCTCCTCGCGCTGACTTCCACCGATGATCTCGCCGATGCCCGGGAAGAGCACGTCCATGGCGGCCACGGTGGTGCCCTTCTCGCTGTAGCCGAAGTCGCCGGGGCCGTTGGTGCGCATGTAGAAGGCCTTGATCTTGCCGGGGTAGCCTGTCACGATCACCGGCTTCTTGAAGTGCTTTTCCACCAGGTAGCGCTCGTGCTCGCTCTGCAGGTCGATGCCCCATTCCACGGGGAACTGGAACTGCTTCTTCTGGTACGGTTTGCTCTTGAGCAGGATGTCGATGGCGTCCGTATAGGTGATGCGCTCGAAGGGGTTCTCCAGCACGAAGGTCAAGCGATCGATCAGGCCCATGTCGCTGCGTTGCTCTTTCGGCTTCTGCGCTTCCTCTTCTTTCAAGCGCGCATCGAGGAACTGCAGATCGTCCATGCTGTTCTTCAGCACGCGGGCGATGAGGTGCTTGCACAGGCCTTCCGCCAGGTCCATGTCGCCTTTCAGGTCCATGAAGGCGGCCTCGGGCTCGATCATCCAGAACTCGGCGAGGTGGCGGGCGGTGTTGCTGTTCTCCGCGCGGAACGTGGGGCCGAAGGTGTAGACCTTGCCCAGGGCGGTGGCAGCGTTCTCCGCCTGTAGCTGTCCGCTCACGGTGAGGCGTGCCTCGGCACCGAAGAAATCCTCTTTCCAGTCCACTTCACCGGCCTCGTTAAGTGGCGGGTTCTTCGCATCGAGCGTGCTCACGCGGAACATTTCGCCCGCGCCTTCAGCATCGCTGGCGGTGATGATGGGGCTGTGGAAGTAGTTGTAGCCCTGCTGGTCGAAATACTCGTGGATACCGAAGCTCACCTGGTGGCGGATGCGGAAGATGGCGCTGTAGGTGTTCGTGCGGAAGCGCAGGTGTGCGTTCTCGCGCAGGAACTCGAGCGAGTGCTTCTTCGGCTGGATGGGGTACTTCTCCGCATCGCTGTCGCCGAGCACGTCCACGGAAGTCACTTGCATCTCCACGCGCTGGCCGCTGCCCTTGCTCTCCACGATCAGGCCTGTGCAACGTACGGCGGCGCTGGTGGTGAAGCGGGCGCGTGTGGCGGCATCCACTTTTTCCTGGTCGATCACGCATTGCAGGTTGCGGATCGTGCTGCCGTCGTTCAGCGCGATGAAGCGATCGTTGCGGAAGGTGCGCACCCAACCCGCCACGGTCGCGGTGGTGTTGGTGAGGGCGGTGTCGTCGAGGACGGACTTGATGGAGGTCATGGATCAGATGTTTCCGCCGTAGCCTTGGCGGAGGTGGAAGATCAGGGGGGTCAGACAATGGAAATGCCTGTCTCCGACCGAACTGGCCGCAAAGGAACGAAGGAGGACAGGAATGACGGCTTGCCGTTGGCGCGTCCGGGGATCAATGCTTGATGATCCTGTCTGTGGAAATGGTGGTGCCAGCCGCAGCAAGGATCCTGACCGTATAGGTGCCAGGCAGCAAGCCGGATAAGTTGACGGTAAGGGCTGTTCCAAGTCCGGGCGGCAAGACTTCGAGGACGGTCCGTCCTTGAGCGTCGATCACGTCGACCCGTTTCGCAGCATCGAACGCAACCCCCAGGTCGAGGTGGACCAAGCCATCCGTGGGATTGGGATAGGGCGCTCCGAGGGAGGCACAAGATGTCGATCTCGTGATGGGCAGTACGGTTGTGGTCCCGTCCAGGTCCTCCTGTTTCAAACGGTAGTACACCGTTATTGCATAAGGAGGTGCGGCATCTTGGAGGATATACTCCAGCACTTGGTGGCTGTGCCCTGCCGCTTCCACACGTGCGACTTCCGCCCACGCTTCGGCATCCGTGCTTCTCTCCACCACGAAGTGGCTGCTGTTCTCTTCACTAGCGGTGGCCCACGAGAGCTCTACGGATCCGTTCACGCATCGGGCATCGAAGCGAAGGAGTTCCACGGGCAGCGGCACGTTGTTGTGCGTGCCATGTCCATCGAGGTAACCAGGCATGTAGCGCCAAGGGCCGAAGACCTGGCCGGTGATGGCGGTGACGGGATCATAGCGAACACGAGTCCGCACCTTGGTGGCGGTGATACCTGTACCGCCACCGGGCTTATCGATCAAACTCTTCAACTCAACACCGGCCACCGCACCTGCTATGAAAGCGGGCTGCTGTGCGGTGAAGTCCGTGCTGTTGTTCACCAAGCCGTTGCTGCCGATGCTGAAGGCCTGGCCTTGGATGCGGGTCTCCCAGACAAGTCGCGTTCGGGAGCGGCCGAGGAAAGGGCGTACGAACAACCCTGCGCCGAATTGCGGGATGGGGATGTTCGACGCGGAGAGCGGTGTGGTGAGGTCGGTCTGGTACAGCCTGAAGTTCCCACGGGCAAGGGCCGTACTTGTGTTTCCATGGAACACGTAGGCTCTACCCGCTCCATATTGGCCTACGAGCAGATCGCAGTATCCATCCCCGTTCACGTCCCCCGCTCCGGTAGCGCTATGTGAACTTGAACCCGCGAAGAGTTGATCCTCGGCAGCACCGACCAAGCCTGTTGGTCCGCCGAAATAGAGCAAGGCACCTTGTGCGCAACTGCTGATCACGACATCGCTGTACCCATCGGCGTTGATATCCCCTGCGCTGGACACCGTGGCTGCAAAGAACCCTCCGCCATACAGGGTCGAGGCCCAAACCGGGGTTGCGGAAACGCCTGTGGGACCGCCGGAATGCACGAATGCTTGTCCACCCATCCATGCCATGATCACATCGCTGTATCCATCGCCGTTCACATCGCCAGTACTGCTGACGCACGATCCGCTGTGCGAGTTGGAGCCCAGCCGGTGCCCTGGCACGGTGTCGTCGAAGGTGGAGGCTGGTGCGGCACCCAATCCGCCGGGGCTACCATGGAAGATCACCACACGGCCCCGGTTGCCATTGTACCCCCCTGCCCCGATGATCACATCGCTGTAACCGTCACCGTTCACATCACCGGCAACATCCACTCCTTCACCATAGAAGCTGTTGGGCAGGTGCGGCGCATCGAATGGTGTGGAAACCCAGTTCGGGGCTATGCTGAGCCCGGTCGGGCTGCCGTGATGAACGACCACCCTGCCGGCTCCCGAGTTATGGCCGGGCTGCCCGATGATCACGTCGGCGTAACCATCGCCGTTCACATCGCCAGCGCTGCCCACGCTGAACCCGAAGCGCGTGTTCGCGGTGCCCGTCACCGACCAGTTCGCAGCCACGGGCAGCCCAGTGGCGGATCCATGGTACACATACACCGTGTTCCCGTAGTCCGTGCCCACGATCACATCGCCGTATCCATCACCGTTCACATCACCGGCGCCCGACACACAGTAACCATACCCCTGTACACCGGGAAGCAAATAGCTCCGGTCCGGTGCGATCGATGGCCCGTTCGTTGAGCCATGATGGATCGTGACCAAGCGGGCATCGGGAGCACCGATGACGATGTCCCCGTAGCCGTCGCCGTTCACGTCGCCTGCGCTGCTCACCGAGCGACTGAATGTGACGGGGCCGATCAGCGTATGCTCCGGAGCGAGAGTATTGATGGAGGCAGGACCGCCCAGGTAACAACGGGCCATCCCTTCGTTGGTTTGCCCATTGTCCCATTCCGGCACTCCGATGAGCACGTCACTGAACCCGTCGCCGTTCACATCGCCGGCGCTCGCCACCGCACCGCCCCATCGCGCCCCGGCCTGGTTGGATTCGCCTGACCAGGCCAAGCTCATGGCAGCGGTCAAGTTCCCGAAAAAGACATAGGCCCTTCCCTCCTGCGCTTGACCGCTCGTGTACTCAGGTCCGCCGAAGAGCACATCGCTGAACCCATCGCCGTTCACATCGCCAGCGCAGGCAACGGATTTCCCGAATTGTGCTTCCTGAAAAAGGCTGTTGTAGCTCCATGCACTTGTGGATACAAGGCCCGATGCAGAACCACGATAGATGACTACGCGGCCGTCGTTCAAAAAGCTGTTCGTGTGGAACGGGATGCCCACGACCACGTCCGAGTACCCATCGTTGTTCACGTCGCCCGCGCTCGAAACGCTGAACCCTGTCTGCGAAGAGGCTTGATCGCTTTCGGCTGTCCAGGCCGGCGTGGCGGCGAGACCTGTTGCACTCCCGTGGTACACGAACGCACGCCCCTCGTTGGTCTGGCCATTGTCGAAGAGCGGCGCACCGATGATCACATCGCTGTACCCATCACCGTTCACATCGCCTGCACTGGCCGCGCTTCGCCCGAAATACGCCAGCGTCTGATCACCTTCCTTGACCCAGTCGGCCACGGCAGAGAGGCCCGTGGCACTGCCGTGGTAAACGAATACGGCCCCCTCATCGGTTTGTCCGTTCTCGTACTGGTACGCTCCCACCAGCACATCGCTGTAGCCATCGCCGTTCACATCGCCTGCGCAGTTCACCACGAAACCGAAAAGCGCATTGGCCTGGTTGCTCTCGGCCGTCCACTGTGGCGCGGCCGTGAGGCCGGTGGCGCTGCCATGGAACACGAGCACGCGGCCTTCGTTGCTTTCGCCGTTATCGAAATAGGGAGCGCCTACGATGATGTCGCTGTAGCCGTCGCCGTTCACATCACCCGCAGTGGCCACGCTGTTGCCCAGGCCCATGTTCGCACCGAGCTGGTTCGTCTCATAGGACCAACTGATGGCGGCTGATGGACCCGAGGCGCTGCCGTAATGCAACTGCACCCTTCCTTCACCGGTCTGTCCATTGGCCCACAAGGGAACACCAATGAGGATGTCGCTGTAGCCATCGCCGTTCACATCCCCCGCGCTCGCCAGGCAGGTGCCCAACCGCGCTGTGGCCAGGTTGCTTTCGGTGGTCCAGATGGCGGTACCAGCCAAGGGGTCCACAACGATGGGATAGGTGGCTTGTTCATCATCCACGGATAGCACGATCAACCCTTCTTCCAGGGAAGCGACCGCGCGGAGCGTGTCCCCGTTCGCATCCCACACATGCAGGTCTGAATAGCTCATTTGCACGATCCCGGCCGTGTCCGCGAAGTGGAAGATGTCCGCTCCGGCGTGCGTGCAAACGAGGTCGCCTTCGGTCCGCAATTCCACACGCAACGGGCTGTCTCCTTGAGGCTTGCGGTGAACGATGAAGTTCTGACGGAGGCCGGCTTCGTTGTTGATGTGCTCCAGGTCGAATGCCCCATGCCGCGACAACATGTGCTCGTCGGTGAGTTCGGTCGGCGCATCCAGGTTCGGTTCGGACCAATCGCTTCCACGACCGATGCGCCCCACCAGGATGGAAACAGCCCACTCACAGCGGTCTGCGAACAGGGGTCTGCAGACCATGCCGTTGCCAAGTACCGTGGCTTGGAGGCCGTGTGACGCGTTCGTGGCGATGGCAGGACCGGTCGTCAGGACGGCCTTTTCCGCAGCGTGGGCCTTATCAAGCAGGGTCTCGATCGGTTCGGCCAGGTCCGTCGGTGTGCTATCGCTCGGTGCATCATTGCGTGCGCCCAGATCAACCGAAGCATCGGTAGAAACCAAGAACAACGCCGCACAGCTGGAGAGACCGAGCAACAACCCCGAAAGGCGGCCAACGGATGCGAACAGGCGTCTCATAGAGCCTGCAAGCTCCACCACATGAAGTGGTGCAGCAATAACCCGGATGGGTTAAGCCCTATGCTGCTGGATACACCTTCCGGATCGCCTCCATGCGCCCACCAACCTGCAGCTTGCTGTATATGCGGCGCACATGCACGCGCACGGTCTCGGTGCTCAAGTCCAGCTTGGTTCCGATCTCTTTGTATTGGAGCCCGGCGGCGAGACCATCCAACACCTGCTTTTCGCGATCGCTCAGCTTCTCGTCGTTGATGCGCTGTTGGGTCTCCTTCTGGAAGCTGTTCACCACCAGGCGCGCAATGGCGCTGTTCATCGGTGAGCCGCCCTTGTGGATGTCGCGCACAGCCTCCAACAGCTCTTCGGCCGGTGTGCTTTTCAGCAAATAGCCGGTGGCTCCTGCACAGAGCGCCTCGAAGATGTATGCGGGGTTCTCGAAGATGGTGAGCATGAGGTATTGCACCTCGGGCTTCATGCGCTTCGCCTCGCGCACGGTGTCGATCCCGTTGCGGCCCTCCATGTTGATGTCCATGAGCACCACCTGCACATCCAGCTCATCGAGTTTGGCCAGGTAATCATCCCCGCTTTCGAAGACGCGCACCACCTGCATATCACCGCTGCGCTCAATGCGGCGGCGGATCAGCTCCCGGAGCTCATCATCGTCCTCCACGATAGCGGTGCGGATGGTGGCGGCCATGTGCCGCAAGATAGCCAGGTCGCCTGATCAGGTAGTGTCTCACTTTCGATCCCCCTGATCCTCAGGGATGCTTAGCGCCAAGGACGCGCTACCTTCGCACCCATGCCGAAAGCCAAGAGACCCCGCGACGCCAACGAGCGCGCCAAGAGCATAGTCGATATCGCAACGGGTGAAGCTGCCGACCCCGTGAGCGAACAGAAGAAGGTCAAGAACATCCACGCCGCTGCCTTGGGCAAGTTGGGCGGGGCCGCCCGTGCCAAGAAGTTGGACCCTAAGAAGCGTTCGGCCATCGCCAAGAAGGCGGCCCGGAAACGGTGGAAAGACAAGTGAGCACTTGTGATCACAATCGATCCTGACGTATATTTCGTCACATTGCATGACGACGTAAATCCTAAACGTCTGACAGTCAGGACATTATAATATTTTCTTTTGTGATGTCTCTCCGGGCGCTATGTTTGTCGGGGATATGGAAACCGCAGAGGACAGAGAGCAAGCATGCCGAACGATGGAGCGCCACATGTTGGAGGCGCGCCGGAAGTCGAAAGCGCACAGCCATGAGAAGGCGGTGCTCGAAGCAATGGCGAAAGATGAAGAGGCCCTCATGCTGCAATGCGACCTACGTGCAGAACGCTTGCGTATGTCAATCCTCGACATCGAACCGAACTGGATGTTCGGTTCGGAGGCAGAGGCAAGCGAGCAGACTGTGGGTTCCACTACGGAGAAGGAGGTGCAGTCAGAACACAAGCGTCGATACGGCGTGTGGTCGGCAGTGGCGCTCAAGGCCCTGAGTGATCTGGGATCTGGAACTTTCCAAGAAATATCCCGTCATGTGCGAACTACAGACTTCAACTACGCCTTCGATAGCGACGCCGACATGGAAGGACTACGTGGCGCGCTCCATGGCTTGGCGAAGCGCGACAAGAACAAGCGCGTGAAGTACGAGAAGGGCGCGAATGGTTCGGGCGGAACATTCACATACATCAACGATGAGCAGCAATAGCAAAGCCCACCTTGCGGATGGGCTTCACCATACTCGAATCTCACTCCCGCAAGCCGACGCCAGGAACCGCGTGGGTTCGCCCCGGCAGGGGAAGGGAGTGAGGTTCCCTTATTCAGCGGGCGCCACGTTCGGCACCGGTATCGCATTGGGGGATGTAGTTCCGCCGTTATCGCGCTGTACTAGCGGATAGCGTCGGGGGCGCACCACATCATTCCAATCGGACAGCCGGGCACGCCACCCGGCTGTTTCGTTTGCAAACCTACGGAATCAGTAGGTCTCGATCAAGCCCCTTCCTGAACCATTGATCCCTAAGTGAACTATATGCTTGACGGTAAGCTTTTTCTTCCTATGTTTGACCCATCAGAACGCCGACGCCATGAACCGCCTCCCTATCGCCAAGCAAGTCCAGATCATCAGCATGCTCGTTGAAGGTTCCAGCCTTCGCAGCACTTCCCGCGTGTGCGATGTGTCGATCAACACGGTGACCAAGCTCTTGGTGGACGTGGGCCGCGCTTGCGAGAAGTTCCACGATGAGACGGTCCGCAAGGTGACCGTGAAGAACCTTCAGTGCGATGAGATTTGGAGCTTCGTCTATGCCAAGCAGAAAAACGTCACGGACGAAATGGAGGCCGCTGGTGACGTGTGGACTTGGACAGCGCTGGACAGCGATACCAAGCTCATGGTTAGCTGGTATGCCGGTGCCCGCGATGCACACGCCGCTTACGAGTTCCTGTCTGACGTTCGAAGCCGTGTTGACCGTAGCCGCATGCAAATGACCAGCGACGGTCACAGCGCCTATGTGAGCGCCGTTGACGCTGTGTTCGGTCAGTACATTGACTTCGCCCAACTGGTGAAGATTTACGGCGGTACTGAAGGCAAGGGCAACGAGAAGCGTTACAGCCCTGCCGAATGCACGGGCACCAAGACCCGCATCGTAACCGGCCGCCCGGATGAAACCAAGATCAGCACGTCACATGTGGAGCGTCAGAACCTGACCATCCGCATGGGCTGCCGCCGCTTCACCCGCCTTACCAACGCCTTCAGCAAGAAGTTCGAGAACCACTGCCTTGCCTTGGCGCTCCACTTCGTGCACTACAACTTCTGCCGCATCCACAAGACCCTGCGCGTCACTCCGGCAATGGAAGCGGGACTTACCAACGACGTGATGAGCATCGAGGATATCGTAAAGCTGGTGAACCGGTAAGCCGGGGCGATCAAATGGATCGCCTACGTTGGCGGTATGCCAAGGAACACCAACTATCTAAAGCAGCAGCAGGATGTACGCACGCTCACGTCCTGTCTGATTGAGGGCGGTCACACTGCTAACGGCCCCTTGATAGATCACTTCGTCGCATGCGAACGGACAGGTCTTTCGTCATGGGACGTTTTTCACGCTGCACACTATCTGTTCAACGGTCGTGATGGAAGGAGCTTCCTTGAAATCGAGGGGGAGGAAAGTGGATTCAAAGGCACGGAAGCAGAGCGTCGCATCCGTGGAGAGAACCCGCGCAAATGGGAGGGCAGTTATCGACTTACTGAGGCAGGATTACAGCTAGCAAAGGATGAAATCGCCGCTCAGCACCTATACAAGCAACTTGGCGACTTCGATGAGGCTGCCAAGCGAAGTCGGACCAGTCTTGTGCTGAGCATAATTGCTCTGTCCGTCAGTGGTGCTATGCTGCTAGTAGCCATAGGTAAACTAGTGATAGAAGCACGTTCGCCAAAACAAGCAAGTAGCCAAGGCAGTATGTCCAGTTTGCAAGACCCATCGCATCCCGATACCGTAACCATAAGAGAAAGCGTGTGGGCCACCTGCGGCCCGTGTCCTTCCGATACGGCTTTGCCAGCCCCCACCCGTTAGTCATTCTGAAGCTCTGATTTCAAACTGAGACACTACCCCTGATCAGTCCGGCACCGGCGCTTGGAAGCGGACCCGGGTGCCCGCTCCTGGGCTGCTGTCCACCTGGATCCGTCCGTTCACGCGCTGCCCGATCACGCATGTTGGGCAGACCGTGGCCTTTCGTTTCCTCAATGAGCATGCCCACACCATCGTCCTTCACTTCGAATTCGACGTGTGCAGCGGATGTGTGGAAGCGCACAAGAATGTGTGTTGCCTTGGCGTATTTGATCGCGTTGTTCAACGCCTCGCGTAGCATCAGGTAGATATCGCGCTTGGTGGCTGGGTCCAGCGACCGGTCAGGGCCTTCGTGCACACAATCGATGGTGTGCTCCACCTTGCTCCACTTGAGCATGCGTTCGCAGTGCGCACGAACACGTTCCGTGAGACCCGCGAGTGAATCGTGGTGCGGATCGATGGACCATACGATGTCGCCGAGGGAGCGGTTGGCCTCTCCAGCGATGCGCTCGATATCGTTGGCGATCGCGGGCAGTTCGTTCACGTCCGTCTTCGCGACTTCCCTCGCCTCGGTGCTGAGCATGACGAGCTTGGTGAGGTCGCTGCCGAGCTGGTCGTGCACGTCACGTGCAATGCGCATGCGCACCTCGGTGGCCTCCCGGGCGCGCTCGCTTTCCATGACCTGCGTTTGTGATGCGAGAATGGCAGCGTTGGTCCGCTTGAGCAACCGCGCGCGTTGCCAGAAGGCGAACACCGCCAGGGCTAAGAATGCACCCAGGGCCAATGCCAGGTTGCGGCGCGAGCGTTCCTGGACCAAGCGCTGCTCGCTTTTGAGCTTTTCCTGTTGGACGGCGGCGATGTGGGCGAGACTATCGGCGACGGCTTGTTTCTCGTAGGCGTACTTGTATTCGTTGCGTAGCACGGCCCGCTGGTTCTGCTCGCTCAACAGGCTGTCGTTGTACGCGATGAACCGGGACTGCGCAGTAAGCGCCTCCTTCCAGCGGCCCAATGAACCCAAAGCGCGGAACTCCAGGTGGGCGGCATCCCGTTGCGCGTTCAGGTCTTCGGCTTCCGTAGCGGCCCGGGTCGCGCTGCGGGCGGCCAGCAATGCTTCCGCTTGCCGGCCCGATGAAAGCAACGCATCTCCCTTTCCTACGAGGGCGATAGCGAGCCCGCGCAGCAGTTCTTCTTCGGTGGCTAGCGCAATGTTCTGCTCGAAGAGCGGTAGGGCCTGCTCTGCAAGTCCACGCACCAGGAACAATTGCCCGATCCGGTTGCGCACGTTGACCAACCCATGTGCATCCTGCAGTGCTTCCCGAACGGCCAAGCTGCGCTTGTAATGCGCCATGGCCTCGGCGGTGTCGCCCAATTCCTCCAGGCACATCCCCACTTCTTCCAGGTCCTTGCCCATCAGGTGCTTGTCGTCCAACGCTTCGGCAATGCGCAACGCTTCGCGGAAATGGACCAACGCGCTGGTGAAGTCACCTTGGTTCACATGCACCACGCCAAGATTGGCCCGCCCAGTGGCGATACCACGTTGGTTCTTCAACTTCTCCTGCAGCGACAGGGCACGTGCAAAGAGGTCGATGGCACGGGCATGATCGCCGCGCGCCATATGTACGGTACCGATCGCATTGAGGTCGTTGGCGATGCTCAAGCTGTCCTTGATCCGTTCGTGGAAACCGAGCCCTTCGGCATAGAGCCGCAGCGCTTCGTCGCGCTCGCCCAATGCGGATCGCATACTGGCCATGTTCGTGATCACATCGGCCTGGCCGTCATCATCGCCATTGCGCTGGTGCAGGGCAAGGGCCGTGTCGTAGTGCACCAAGGCGGTTCGCATGTCGCCGCGCACGTACCACACCGCCGCGAGCAGCTCGCTTGCCCGCGCCTCGAAGACTTTGTTGCCTCTGGCCCTGGCGTCGCTCTGAATTGCGCGTGCCATGCGCTCCGCTGTGTCGGGTTCGCTGAACAAGTAACCATCCCACACCAGATCATAGCGGGCTGTGAAGCGCACGCTGTCCGGCTTCGACCGGTCGGAGGCGATGGTGCGCAGGGAGTCGAGGTCCACCTGCCCTATTGCGGACAGCGTAAAGCAGCATAGGAGCACGAGCCAAATGAGCCGATCACACATGCGCGACGGGGTGGAGCGTGGCTTCGAAAGTGATCATCGTGCCGGTTCTGGGGGTGCTCTGGATCGATACTCGGCCGCCAACGCGTTCTGCGCGGAGCCGGATGTTCTCCAGGCCATGTCCTTTCGATGTGGAAGCCCCGATCCCGACGCCATCGTCCTTCACGGAAAGAAGAACACGATCATCCGAGGTCTTGAATACGATGTCTATCCGTGTTGCCTTGGCATACTTGATCGCATTGTTCAACGCCTCCCGCAGCATCAGATAGATGTCCCGCTTCGTGGCTGGATCCAGCGGTCGGTCAGGGCCCTCGTGAACACAATCGATGGTGTGCTCCACCTTGCTCCATTTCAGCATGCGTTCGCAGTGCGCACGCACACGCTCCGTGAGGCCGGCAAGTGAATCGTGGTGCGGGTCGATGGACCAGACGATATCACCCAAGGAGCGGTTGGCTTCCCCGGCGATGCGCTCGATATCGGCGGCGATCTCCCGCATGCCGATCGCATTGGCTGTCGTTACCTCCTTTGCCTCGGTGCTCAGCAGTACCAGCTTGGTAAGGTCGCTGCCCAACTGGTCATGCACATCGCGCGCGATCCGTGTGCGCACCTCCTCCGCTTCGCGCCGCTTTTCACTGGAGACGACCTCCTTCTGTGCTTTCAAGATGGTATCATTGG
Source organism: Flavobacteriales bacterium (assembly GCA_016699575.1). Lineage (NCBI taxonomy): Bacteria > Pseudomonadati > Bacteroidota > Flavobacteriia > Flavobacteriales > Flavobacteriales bacterium. The sequence continues at coordinate 2,023,753 of CP064979.1, forward strand.
CGCGGCGCGCATACTGGAAACGGCTCCAGAACGCGAATGCGACGGCGATGGCCGCTGCGCAGATGCCGATGATCACATAAAGCCGGAAGCGCTCCGTGGCGCGGCGTTGGTGTTCCTCCGCAGCATGGGCCTGTGCAGTGGCGGCCTGCACCAGGCTGTCGCGCCGGCTCTCTTCCAGGAAGCGCAACCGCAGCACATCCTCGCGCCCGTTCATGCGTTGCACACTGTCCTTCAGCACCGCCCAACGCTCGGTCATGCGCAAGGCGTCAGCCGTGCGACCTTGCAGCTTGTACGCCTCCCTCAACCCATCAGCGGCGTACAGCATCGAGCCCTCATCCCCGAGCTCGCGGGCCACCCCAACGTTGCCGATGCGCTCGGCCAGTGCAAGCCCCTGCTCGTACCATTCCGCCGCGTTCAGTGGATCGCCGGAAAAGCGGTAGCCGTCCCCGACGAGGTTGATGCAGCCGCATTGCGCCGTGGCATCGCCCATGCGCTCGGCAAGCCGCGCACACGTCAAGGCCATCGTTAGCCCCTTGCCATGCTGGCCCTCCGCGTAATGGAGCCGGATGAGCGGAGTGATCGCCGGCAACGAATCCCACGCGTTGCTTGACCGGCCCGCCACTTGCAGGCTGCGCTCCAGCAAGGCCATCGCATCGGCACGTCGCTCTTGAATGCCACGGATGCGCGCACGTTCGTTCAGCACCAGGCAGGAATCGCCGGGCGTGCCACGCACACAGGAGTCGAGACAGGTCCAAGCGAAGTCGTATTCGCCGCGATCAGCGTGGATGCCCGCGAGGTGCACCAACGACTGATTTTGCAGGAAGTGGTGCCCGATCGCCCGGCCTATGCTTAACTCATCGCGGAACGCTTGTTCCGCTTTGTCCTTCGCGCCGGCAAGGCCATAGACCAGTCCCAGCGCGTCCAGGCACTCGCCCACCGCATGCTGGTGTCCGCCTTGCTCGAAGTCGCGAATGGCCTGCTGGAAGGACGAGAGCGCCAAGGGGACATTGCGCTCGAACTTGGCGTGGTAGCCCGTGAAGAAGTGGTAAGCGCCGCGTGCGTGCTGGGCGCGCGCTTTTACGCGCGGGTGATCGTGCGCAAGCAGTTCGTTGCTCAGCGCATCGAGGCGTTCGAGGTAAGGGTAGGCGTTCGGCGAGGTGGTCCACGACTCGCAAGCCCAGATCAGCATGGTGAGTTGCGTGGTGTCCTTCTTCGCGGGATCGAGCAACGGCACAATGGAGTCGAGGCGGGCCGGGCTCTCCTGGGCGCTGAGCGTGATCGCTGCGAGGGCCATAGCGAGCACCGCGATAACACACCCTGACCTTCCGCTCATGCAACAAAGGAGCACAAGCGCTCGGATCCCCGCAATAACCCGCACGGGTGACATCGTGCGATCAACCCGAAAGGGTTATTCCAAGTGAGCGACGCGCGCGGGAGTTTTGACGGATCCATCGCTCGCCCATGAAGCCCATGCGCATCGCCATACTCACAACGTTCGCACTGTTCAGCGGATCCCTGTGCGCGCAGTATCTCACGCTCGACTCCACCCTGTGGCAGTTGGACAGCGCTGGTAAGTGTGTGGTGGAGGATTCCATCAGTGACCGCATCCTTGTCGGTGGCGCTTTCAACCGGGTGCTACCACCGGACCCGGTGCCCTATGGTTTGGAGGTGAGTACGACCAACGGTCTCAAAGCGTCCGGCCTGCCCGCTGCGGACAGCACGGTGCGTTGCGCCATCGCGGATGAGGCGGGCGGTTGGATCATCGGCGGTGCGTTCACGACGGTGGACGGACAGCCACGGCAGCACCTCGCGCGCATACTTGCCGATGGAAGCCTTGCGCCGTGGGCCCCAGTGGTGAACGGGGAGGTCCTCGCCTTGGCCCTGAAGGGGGACACCCTCTACCTGGGCGGTCAATTCAGTACCGTGAACTCTGCGGCGCGCAACAACCTCGCGGCCGTGCGACTTTCCACCGGAGCGAACGTGACATGGGCGGCAGGCACGAGCAATGGCACGGTGCACTGCATGTCATTGAACAGTGGTCGGCTTTATGTCGGCGGGGACTTCACCACCGTGAACGGCTTGACGCGCGGGCGTGGGGCATCCTTCACCGTGAGCAACCATGCGCTCACGAACTGGACCCCGAATACGAACGGTACCGTGCATTGTATCGTGGCCACGTCAACAGTGGTCTATGTCGGTGGTGCGTTCACGCTGGTCAATTTGCTCACCGCCCGCAACCGCATCGCGGCTTTCCCGCCCACATCCAACACCCCGCAAGCGTGGAACCCCAACGCGAACGGCACCGTGCGCGCCATGGCCCTCTCCGGCACCAACGTCTTCTTCGGTGGAGATTTCACCACGGTTTCCGCGACGGCCCGCAACCACATCGCTTTCGTGAATGCGAGCGGCGTGCTGCAGAGCTGGAGCAGAGACCTCAACGGTGATGTGCATTGCCTGGCCGTTGCCAACAACACGGTATTCGCTGGCGGTGATTTCACCTTGGTGGATGGCCTGGGCCGACGACGGATGGCCGCCTTCGGCGTGCCGAGTTCCGGCCTACCCACGGTAACGGATTGGACCGCCGCAGCGGACAGCACGGTGATGGCGATCACGGCCCAAGGGACCCGCTTGTTCATCGGCGGTCCCTTCGTTGAAGGGGGCGGGCTTTCGCGACGGAACCTCGCTGCATTGGATCTGGTGACCGGACTGCCACTGCCGTGGGCCCCGCAGGTGAATGGACCGGTCCACAGCATCGTACGCGCAGGCTCGGGTGCTGTGTTCGTTGCGGGTCCTTTCACCCAGGTGGGGGGCTTGACCCGCTTCGCTGTAGCCGCCATCGACCCCCTGACCGCCGATGCGCTTCCGTGGAACGCACAAGTCAGCAGCAGCGGCGTTGTGCAAGATCTGCTCGCTCGTCCGGATACCCTCTTCGTCTGCGGGCAGTTCAACGCCATCGGAGGTCAAGCGCGCCAACACCTGGCCCTTTTGTCCGCCACCACCGGTGCGGCGCTACCATGGAATGTGCCGCTGGCCGCTGCTGATGAGCCACATGATATGCTGCTCAGCAACGACACGCTCTTCATTTGCGGGGCGATCACCATGGTGGCTGCGCAGGCACGCAACGCCGTGGCATCCATCGGGGTTTCCTCCTCCACTGTGCTCCCGTTCACTGCGGACTGCACCACCGGATCCTCAGCTTCGGGTATGAGCAAGAGCGGGAACAAGCTCTTCTTGACGAAAGCCTACGGCACCTGGGCGGGCCAGTCGGCGGGCTATGACATCAGGGTATTGCATGCGGCCACCGGGGCCGTGCTCTCCGTGTTCGCGAATTACGACCCCACAACATTGACCGTCCGAGGCGATAAGGTCTATGACAGTGGACACTATTTGCGCGCGTATGGTGCGGCCACCGGTATGCTGGTGGGGAGCGTGGGCGAATGGCACAACAAGGGGGGGGAGGTGATCACCACCCGTAGTGGTGATGTGATAGGGGTAGGCTATGTATATGACCGACAAATGCCCATGGGTCTAGCGAGGGCCATTGCCACACCGAACATCACGTTGCGGGCGATGTTGGACGGTCCGTTCGAGGCCGGGCTGATGAACGACCAGCTGCGGGCGGATCAACTGATCCCCTTCACCGAGCCCTTTACTAGCCTGGGCTACATCCATACTGGAGGAGGTGGTGGAGAGGCGGCTCCCGCCGGATTCCACAACCTCACCTTCGACGGCACGCCCAACACCCGTCCGGTGGATTGGGTGCTGATCGAATTCCGTGATGCGGCGGACCCATCGGTCGTGGTAGCTTCAAGAAGCGGGTTCTTGCTGAAGGATGGTCGGATACTCGGCCCGGACATGCGCTACCTACGTTCCCACTCATCGGACCCTAGCGGCTCTTACTATGTAGCCGTGCGCCATCGAAACCACCTGGGCGTGATGACCGGACAACCCGTGGACTTCTCGAAAAGCCCGTTCATCGACTTCTCCGTTCTGGCGACACCCGTCTTCGGAAACAACGCCCGAAAGACGAACAATGGCGTGCAAACACTCTGGAGCGGCGATGTGAATTTCGATGGTACCATCAAGTACACGGGAACGAACAATGATCGCGACCCGGTATTGGTGCGCATCGGTGGGTCGGTACCCACCAATACCGCCAACGGCTACTACAACGAGGACGTGAACATGGACGGTGTGGTGAAGTACACGGGCCTCGTCAACGACCGGGATCCGATCCTGGTGAACATCGGCGGCACGGTGCCCACCAACGCCCGTGTTGAGCAAGTGCCCTAGCCGTGATCAATGCCGGTTGCGGCTTAACACGGAAAGGTTATTCCGTTCGGGAAACGGTCCATGGAGCTTTGGCCTGCATTGATCACGGCCATGGCAATACGTTCCCGCATCCCGCTCTTTATTGCACTCCTTTCAAGCGCCGCCGCTCAGTCCCAGATCCTTGAAGTGGATACGACATGGTGGATGGCGGACGGCGCTGTACGCGCCATCGCAGAAGACACGGCGAACAACCGTATAGTGATCGGAGGGGACTTCGCCCGGTTGCTTCCGCGTTATGGTACAGCATACGGTGCAGTAGTGGACATGACCACGGGCTTTGCACGCGCCGGTGATGCGCGTCCGAACGATCGTGTGAGGTGCGTTCTGGAAGATGGTAGCGGAGGTTGGTACATCGGAGGGGACTTCACACAGGTGGGCGGTGCGGCGCGGCAGGGCTTGGCGCATGTGCTTGCGGATGGTTCGCTTGCCCAGTGGAGCCCAGCGGTGAACGGAGGTGTGTATGCCATGGCCATCAAAGGCGACACGCTCTATTTCGGTGGGCTCTTCACCGCGGTGAACGGGCTTGCGCGGTCGAACCTCGCCGCCGTGCGACTTTCCTCGGGGGCCGACGTGGTTTGGGGGCAAGCGCAGGCCAACGCCCAAGTGCGCACGATGACCATCGATGGCGGGGAGCTTTTCGTGGGCGGCGATTTCACGTTGATCTCCGGACTGATCCGCGACAGGATGGCGGTGTTCAGCACCGACGATCATTCCCTCACCAGCTGGGCTCCCACCATGGGCGGACCAGTGCACACCATCGTCATTGCTTCTTACGGTGTGCTTGTGGGTGGCGACTTCCTCACGGTGAACGGCCTGCCGCGGAGCAACCTGGCCTTGTTCAACCGCATAAGCCAGGCCCTCACCGCCTGGAACCCCGGCCCCAATGGCACGGTGCGCTGCATGCAGCAGCACGGATCGAACATCTACATCGGTGGCGATTTCACCATGGTGAACACCAGCGTACGGGGCCACCTCGCTCTCGTGCACAGTGGTGGTGGCCTTAGCACTGCCTGGGTGAACAACACCGATGATGCGGTATACAGCATGCACTTGGTCGGCGCTGCAACGCTATTGATCGGCGGCCAGTTCAGCACGGTCGCGGGTTGCCCGCGGCCTCACGTTGCGGCGTTGGTGACCCAAGGTGGTTCGGCACCGTGGCTGCTGCCATGGGCGCCGGCCGCGAACGCCAACGTGCGCTGCTTCCAGGCGGTCGGCAGTAGCGTATACATGGGTGGCGGCTTCGATACGCTCGGGGTCGCGCGATCGCATGTGGCCATGCTGGACGGAAGCTTGGGCACCCCGCTCGCCTGGCATGAAGACCTGAACGGCGCGGTGAACGCGATCGTGGTCACTGCGGATCGCACATTCGTGGGCGGCGATTTCGATACTACGGGCACCGCACTTATCATCCGCAGCAACCTCGCTGCCTTCGAGAACAGCACCGGTCTGCTGGCCGCGTGGAACCCCGGAACCAGCGGCACAGTGCGCTCGATGGCGGCCCATGGAGGGCAGATCTACGTGGGTGGCGGTTTCTCTTTCGCTGGCGGTGTGGCCGGTTCCGGGACCGCCCAGATCGATGCCGCCACGGGTTCCATCGGCCCCATGGACCCCGGGGTGGCGTCAGACGCTCTGCATGTGATCGGTGATACCTTGTACATGGGCGGGCTCATTTTCGCCGTCAACGGTGTCCTGCGTCGTTCCTTGGCTTCTGTTCTACTTCCCTCCGGAACGGTTACGGCGTTCAACCCCTGGGTGGTGCATCAGCAGGTGCCGTCTATCGCGTTGGACCACATCACCAGTTCCGGTGATCGGCTCTACTTCAGTGGCGCGTTTACCACGGTGGATGGGCAACCCCGCAGGAACTACGGCTGCGTGAACACTTCGATCGGGTCCGACCTAGGTTGGGACCCCGGCTACTTCACACCGTCATCACCGTTGGTGGTCAGCAACGGCCTGGCTTATGTGGTGGCCGCAGAGGACTTGGGATCTCCGATCGAGCTTCGTGCGTTGGACACGGACCAGGGTGATCCGACCGGTGCAGCATTGGCGATGGATGCGGTGGCGACAAGCATGATCGCCACTGCTACGGGGGATCTGCTGGTGGGCGGTGGGTTCACCACGATGGGAGGCCGCGCAGCAAGCCATTTCGCCCGTGTGACCACCACGCCTACTATCAGGGTGCGCGCACTGTTGCAAGGCCCGTTCAACATCGATACGCAGCTGATGGACAACAACCTGGCGCAGCTCGCCGCCATCCCTTTGACAGAGCCGTACACTGCCTTGGGGTATGTGCATACGGGCGGCGGTGGAGGAGAGGGGGCTCCGGCAAGCATCAACTTGGGCGTTGGCACCAACGCCATCGTCGACTGGGTGCTCGTTGAACTCCGCAGTCCGATCGATCCATCCGTGGTGGTGGCCTCGCGGAGCGCGCTGCTGCAGCGCGATGGTGATGTGGTCTCCCAAGACCTGTCCCCACTGCAGCCCTTCGGCCCCGATCCCACTGGCAGCTTCCATATTGCCATCCGCCACAGGAACCACTTGGGCGCAATGATGGCGGCTCCAATGAAGCTCGACGCAAATCCGTTCGCTGACTTCGCCAAAGGCTTCCCGGACACATACGGCACCAACGCAACATGGACCGATCCCTTCTACAGCTTGCTGTGGAGCGGCGACGTGAACTTCGATGGGGCCGTGAAGTACACCGGCACGGCGAACGATCGTGATCCGATCCTGGTGCGCATCGGCGGCTCCGTGCCCACGCAATTCGTGATCGGCTATTTCAACGAGGACGTTACCATGAACGGCGTGGTGAAGTACACGGGCAGTTTCAACGATCGCGATCCCATCCTGGTGAACATCGGGGGCTCGTTACCAACGTATGTGCGCGTGCAGCAGCTACCGTGATGGAGCTCGTGCCGCCCAGGCCTGTTCCAGCGCTTGCAGGAACACATTGCCGGTCTGGGCGCCGCTCACTGCGAACCGCCGGTCGAAGGCGAAGAACGGCACGCCGCTGATGCCCAGCTGCCGCGCTACTTCTTCATCGGAGCGGACCTCAGCGGTGAACGTATCGCTCTTGAGCACGGCTTCGACTTCCGCAGCGCCCAGGCCCACCTCCGTGGCGAGCGTGAGCAATGTTGCGGCAGCGCCGATGTGCTTTCCCTCAGTGAAGTAGGCCTTGAAGAGCCGCTCTTTCATCGCATCGCCCATGCCCTTCGTCTTGGCGAACTGCAATAGCCGATGTGCATCGAACGAGCTGCCCACGACGGTCTTGTCGAAGTCGTAGTGCAGTCCCAGTCCAGCCGCGCGCTCACGCACACCGCGTGTGCGCTCCACGGCCTGCTCGTGGGTCATACCGTACTTGCGGCTGAGCATAGCGTATGTGTTCTCCGTGCTACGGGCTGGAGCATTCGGGTCAAGTTCGAAGCTCTTCCACAGGACGCGCACGCTGTCGCGGTGGGCGAACTTGGCCAAGGCATTCTCCAGTTCGCGCTTGCCGATGTAACAGAACGGACAAACGACATCGCTCCAGATCTCGATGGTCAACAATTGACCGGGGCCGCCGGTGGGGGTGGTGGTCATGGGTCGTACTTGGGCATTGGACAAGGAGCACATGAGCCAAACGGCCAGAAGCGCCAGAGGGCGAAGAGGGTTGTGCATGGGCCAAAGGTGATCGCTCATCCGCAGTAGTTACCACTCATCACATCGGAAACATTATTTGGTCAAAAACGTTTCCGGTGTATTCCGTTCGCCTACGTTTGCGGCCCCATCCGTCAGGCCTTCCCAAGAAACCCCCACCATGGAGCCCAAGAAAAAGGACATCCTGGAGCAGGCCCTCAAACTGTTCATGCGCTTCGGCGTGAAGAGCATGACGATGGACGATGTGGCCACCCAGCTGCGCATCAGCAAGAAGACGCTCTACGAGCATTTCACCGACAAGAACGACCTGGTGGAACAGGTGGTGGCCGGCGTGTGCAAGCACCACCGCACCACCATTGATGCGATCTGCGAGCGGGGCCTCAACGCCATCGACGAGAACCACGAGATCACCAAGTTCATCGTGGCGCAGATCGGCGGGGTGCACCCCAGCGTGCAGTTCGACCTGCAGAAGTACCACCCCAAGGCGTGGTCGATCCTGGACGAGACCGAGCGCACGGACATCTTCCGCTGCGTGAGCACCAACCTGAAGAAGGGCATCAAGGAAGGCCTGTACCGCGAGGACCTTGATGTGGAGGTGATCACACGCCTGTACATCGCCCGCATGGACGCCACAGGGGACGGTCAGGTCTTCCCGCAGGACAAATTCAACATCAGCGATGTGCTGTGGAAGCACTTCGAATACCACATCCGGGGCATCGCCAGCAAGAAAGGGGTGGACTACCTGGAGAAAAAAGTCAAGAAAGAACGCGCACAAGCATGAGGACAACGATCACGCTGCTCGCAGGACTGTTGGTAACGGTCCTGGCCGCACAAGGCCCCCTTCAATTGAGCATGCAGCAGGCCATGGACATGGCCGCTCAGCAGAGCTACATGACGCGCAACAGCGCCATAGCGGTGGAAATCTCGCGGCACCGGACCAAGGAGTTCACGGCCATCGGACTGCCGCAGATCAATGGCGAAGTGTCGATGAACAACTTCATTGATCCGCCCACCTCGCTGGTGCCGAACTTCTTTTCCCCGCCCGGTCCCGGCGTGCCGGAGTACGTGGCGGCCTCGTTCCAGGTGCCTTGGCAACTGAGCGCTGGCGGCACCATCAGTCAATTGATCTTCGATGGCAGCTACCTCGTAGGCTTGCGCGCCGCGAAGGAGCTCAGGACGCAAAGCGAACAAGAACACGCCAAGGCACAGGCCGACGCGCGCGCCCAAGCGGCAAAAGCCTACCAAGGCGTGCTGGCATCGGAAGAAGCGGTCCGTCTGTTGGGCGAAGGCATCCCCTTGTTGGAAAAGAGCCTGGCCGAAGCAACGGCGATGCAACAACAAGGCTTTCTGGAGACCACCGATGTGGACCGCCTCACCATTGAGCTGGCTTCGTTGAAGGACCGTCAACGGAGCTTCCGCCAGCAGGCCGATGTGGCGCACGCGATGTTGGCGCTCACGCTGGGCGTCCCTTACGGCACGCCGATCACCCTCACGGACAAGTTGAACGCGATGATCGACAACCCCGAGGAGACCGCGCTTACTGAACAGGCCTTCGATGGCAACGGCCATGTGGAATTGACGGTGGCCAACACGTTCAGCCGCCTGCAGGTGCTCAACAACAAGAACGACCGCAGCAAGGCACTGCCGAGCCTCGCGGGTTTCTTCAGCCATTCGCAAGTGTGGAACGGACCTGACTTCGATCCCGGCGGCGAGTACCGCTTCTATCCGACAACGTTATGGGGCCTTAAGCTCACCGTGCCCATCTTCAGCAGCGGCATGCGCCACCACAAAGCCGCGCAGAGCAAGTTGGGCATTGAGCAGGCCAAGCTGAACGTGGAGGCCACCGAGCACCGGTTGCGCGCCATGGCCGAACAACAGCGCGTGGCAGCACGCAGTGCTTACGACAGCTTCCAGACCGAGAAGCGGAACATGGAGCTGGCGAAGACCATCATGGAGCGCACCAGCACCAAGTTCACCAACGGCATGAGCAGCAGCTTCGAGCTCACGCAGGAGCAAGGCCGATACCTCACCGCACAGCAGACCTACGTGCAGAAGCTCGTCGACCTGTTGATCGCACGCACCGAGCTGCGCAAAGCGCTCGACCTCTACTAAAGCACAAGTCCCAAGCTTCAAGACCGATGAAGAACACGATCGCATACCTCACCATCGCCGCGCTCTTGGCTGCCTGCGGCGCCGCCACGCCCACCGACGACCTCGGTAAGAAGCGCGCCGAACTGGACAGCCTGAAGGCCAACTACGCGGCCACTGCCGAACTGATCAAGCAGGTGGACACCTGGATCGCCGAGCACGACAGCACGGTGAAGAAGAACATCCCCGCAGTAACAGCCTACGCGCTGCAGCCATCCCGCTTCGAGCACTTCGTGCAAGTGCACGGCAGCGTGCGCGCGGACAAAAGCGCCGACCTGTACACCATGGGCGGGCGCGTGCGCCGTATCCTGGTGCAGGAGGGACAGCGCGTGAGCGCAGGCCAATTGCTCATCGACCTGGACAATGACGCCGTTGCGAAACAAGCGGCTGCCGCTGAGGCTGGTGCCAAGCTCGCCCGCGACGTGTACGAGAAGCAGAGCAAGCTGTGGGAGCAGAAGATCGGCAGTGAAGTGCAGTACCTGCAGGCCAAGAGCCAGATGGAACAAGCTGAAGCCAGTGTTGCCGCGCTGCGCGAGCAAGTGCGCCTGAGCAACGTCACCGCCCCGTTCAGTGGTGTGGTGGACGAGATCATGGTGAGCGAGGGCGACATGACCAGCCCCTTGGCCGCCGTGGCGCGCGTGGCGGACGCCAGCGGCGCAACACTGGAAGCCGATGTGCCCGAGACCTACGTGAAGAGCGTGAAGCGTGGCGACCCTGTGAAAGTCGAGTTTCCTACGTTAGGCGATACGCTGACGGCCGAGCTCACCAACGTGAGCAGCTTCATCGACAAGGCCAACCGCACCTTCCGCGTGAGCGTGCGTGTACCGGCCGGCTCCGTTGCGCTGCACCCCAACATGCTGAGCGTGATCCACGTGCGCGACCAAGTGATCGACAGCGCCTTGGTGCTGCCCAGCCGTTTGATCCAGGAGGACGTGGACGGCCACAGCTACCTCTTCAAACTGAACAGCAAGGACGGAAAGCAAGTGACCAGCAAGGTGTACGTGAAGCCGTTGGCGAACTACAAAGGGCACACGGTGGTGGCCGCTGGTGAAGCCGATGGCCTCAACGGTGGTGAGACCCTGGTGGACGAAGGCGCCAAGAACGTGGCCGACGGCCAGGAAGTGAACGTGGTGAAGCTGTAAGCCTCACGCGGAGGCGCGGAGAACGCGGAGAAATGCAAACAACGAACACACGCCAAGTGCCCTTGGGAGCAGCGGATCTCATCCGCGCCCTCCGCGCCTCCGCGTGACAATGGATCCCATCATGGACCACAACAACATCGAGAACGAAGCCTACGGCGAAGGGCACAGCAAGCAGTTCGCCATCACCAGCTGGGCCGTGAAGAACCGCACCACGGTGATCGTGATCTCCCTGCTCATCGCCATCTACGGCATGTACTCCTATTCGGTGATGCCGAAGGAGAGCTTCCCGGAAGTGGTGACACCGGAGATCTACGTTGCCACCCCCTACAACAGCAGCTCGGTGGTGGACATCGAGAAGCTGATCACCAAACCGCTGGAGAAGGAGATCAACACCATCACCGGGGTCGATGAGATCAACTCCACTTCGGTGCCGAACTTCAGTACCATCCAGGTGAAGTTCGATTACGACGTGACGCCCACCGAGGCGCTGCGCAAGGTGAAGGACGCCGTGGACAAGGCCCAGGGCGACGCCGACTTCCCCAAGGACCTGCCCTCCGAGCCGAGCATCTTCGAGATGAACTTCTCCGAGATGATGCCGGTGATGAACATCAACATCAGCGGCGACCACAGCCTCGATCAGTTGCACCACTACGCCAAGATCCTCGAGGACCGCATCGAGGCACTGCCCGAGATCAACAAGGTGGACATCCGCGGTGTGCCGGAGAAGGAAGTGCAGGTGACCGTGGACGTGCACAAGCTCGAAGCGCTCGAACTGAACTTCAGCGATGTGGCCATGGCACTGCAGATGGAGAACCTCACCATGAGCGGTGGTGAAGTGCTCACGGACGGCCAGCGCCGTGCGGTGCGCGTGGTGGGCGAGTTCACCGACATGGACGTGATCCGCGATCTGGTGATCAAGAACGAGTTCCAGCGCGAGGTGCGCCTGCGCGACGTGGCCGAGGTGGAATTCGACTACAAGGAGGCGGACAGCTACGCCCGCGAATACGGCAAGCCCGTGGTGATGCTCGATGTGATCAAGCGTGCCGGCGAGAACCTGCTCATCGCGAGCGACAGCATCAATGCCATCATCGGCCGCGCCAAGGGAACGGTGCTTCCGCCGGACCTGACCATCACCCTCACCAACGACCAGAGCGACGACACCCGCGTTCAGGTGGAGGAGCTCTTCAACCACATCATCTTCGGGGTGATCCTGGTGGTGGGCACACTGCTCTTCTTCCTCGGTTTGCGCAATGCGCTCTTCGTCGGCCTCGCCATTCCGATGTCCATGTTCATCAGCTTCATCCTGCTGAACGCGTTCGGCGTCACGCTCAACATCATGGTGCTCTTCTCGCTCATCCTGGCGCTGGGGCGTCTGGTGGACGATGGCATTGTGATCGTGGAGAACATCTACCGCCACATGAGCAACGGCGAGCCCGCCATGGCCGCGACGCGGAAAGCCGTGGGTGAAGTGACGATGCCCATCGTAGCCGCTACCACCGCCACGGTGATGGTCTTCGTGCCACTGCTGTTCTGGCCGGGCATGATGGGCCAGTTCATGAAGTGGATGCCGATCACCTTCATGGTGGCGCTCAGTGCATCGCTCTTCGTGGCACTGGTGGTGAACCCGGCCTTGAGCACGCAGTTCATGAAAGTGGAGCGCGAGAACCCCAACGCGAAGAAGGTCTTCCGCATCGTTGGGATCCTGGCAGTGATCGGCACGCTCATCGCCGTCATGGGCAGTGGCATGGGGTCATCATTCGTGTTCGGCTTGGGCACGTTCACCGTCTTCTGCGGCATCCTCGGACTTCTTAACCTGTGGGTCGGTGTGCCCGGCACACGTTGGTTCCAGGATGTGTTCCTGCCGCGGCTGGAGGCCCGCTACGAGAAATTCCTGCGCTACGCACTGGCAAAGCACCACCCCCGCACCTTCCTCATCGGAACGTTCGGCCTGCTCATTCTGGCCTTCGTTCTCATGGGCCTGTTCCCGCCGAAAGTCGAGTTCTTCCCCATCAATGAGCCGCGCTATGTGAACGTGTTCATCGAGGCGCCCATCGGCACCGACATCGAGAAGACGAACATGATCACGCACCTGGTGGAGAAGCAAGTGAACGACATCGTGGACCAGGCACCCTACATCGACATCAAGGATGTGACGATGGCCGACGGAACAGTGCGCAAGGACACTGTGAACTGGATCATCAACTCCAAGATCGCACAAGTGGGCAACGGCACCAGCGATCCCGCGCAAGGGGTCAACCTGGCCAATACGCCCAACAAGGGCCGCGTGACCCTGAGCTTCGTGAAGTACGCCGACCGCCGTGGCCTCAAGACCAACGACATCCTGCTGAAGCTCCAGAAAGAGCTCAAAGGCTATCCAGGTGTGATCATCAGCGTGGACAAGGACGCAGCAGGTCCGCCCAGTGGCAAGCCGATCAATATCGAGATCACCGGCGAGGAGATCGAGCCGCTGCTGGCCGAGGCTGATCGCTTGAAGACCTTCATGGAGAGCAAGAACGTGCCGGGCGTGGAGGCGCTGCGCATCGACATCGACCGCGCCAAGCCCGAGATGCCCATCACCATCGACCGCGCCAAGGCCCGCCGTCTGAACGTGAGCACCTATGCCGTGGCCGACGCTATCCGCAGCGCGCTCTTCGGCAAGGAGGTGAGCACCTACCGCATCGAAGGCGACGACGACGACTACAAGATCATGGTGCGCCTGCAGGACGACCAGCGCTACGACGTGGACGCCATCATGGACATGAAGATCACCTTCCGCGACATGCTCAACGGGCAGATCCGCCAGGTGCCGATCAGTGCCGTGGCCAGCGACTCGCGCAGCAGCACCTTCAGTGCCATCAAGCGCACCGACCTGAAGCGCGTGGTGACCGTGAGCAGCAACGTGATCGCGGGTTACAACAGCAACGAGGTGATCGACCAGATGAAGGACGTGCTCACCGGCTACGACAAGGACGAGCGCTTCACCACCACGTTCACCGGCCAGCAGGAAGACCAGATGAAAGAGATGAGCTTCCTGGGCAAGGCCTTCCTCATCGCCATCTTCATCGTGTTCCTCATCATCGTATGGCAGTTCAACAGCATCAGCTGGCCCATGGTGATCCTGAGCACCGTGCTCTTCAGCACCATCGGGGTGTTCCTCGGCCTCATCGTGTTCCGCATGGATTTCATCATCCTCATGACGATGCTCGGGATCATCTCCCTCATCGGTGTGGTGGTGAACAATGCCATCGTGCTCATGGACTTCGCCAAGCTGCTCTTCGAGCGCCAGCGCGAGAAGCTGGGCCTGCCCGAGGAGGCCCCTTTGCCGAACGATGCCACGCGCGAAGCACTCATCATCGCCGGTAAAACGCGTCTGCGCCCCGTGCTGCTCACCGCGGTAACGGCCGTGCTGGGCCTGCTGCCGCTGGCCGTGGGCTTCAACCTCAATTTCGGTTCGTTGTTCAGCGAGCTCAACCCGCACATCCACATCGGCGGCGACAATGTGATCTTCTGGGGCCCGCTCAGCTGGGCGGTCATCTACGGGCTCACCTTCGCCACCTTCCTCACGCTCATCATGGTGCCGGTGATGCTGCTCATCATCGCCAAGATCAAGCACCGCCGCGCTTGGAACAAAGCCAAGCGTATGGCGGCCGTGGAGACGGAAGTATGGGTGAACACGAACTTGAAGGGGTCAACGACCTAGACCTTCGCGAACCTGACTTGTCCGGGCCCCGCAGGAATGCGGGGTTCGGTGTTTTAGATGGATGCACACTACGCCTAGCCCTCTTCGCTTTCCTCGTCTTCAGCCTCTTCCTCCTCCTCGCTCTTCTTCGGCGGCCGTATCGGAAAGCGCCATGTGATCTGCAAACTGAAGACGATGTTGTTCGTAGTGCGCAAACTGCTGAAGAGGTTGATGCTGTTCTGGCCGCGCACCTCGAAGAGCCAGTTGCGCGTCTCACGGCCGAGCCCCAGGCCGATGCTCAGCTGGCTGCGGCTCTGCACCGGGTCGTACTGGTAGTTATCGATCTCGTTGCCATCGAGGAAGTCGCGCACACGGCCGCGCACCAGATAGCCGTACATGAGCCCGCCACTGAGGTACGTGCCGCCAGTGTCGGGCCGCAGGCTGAGCTTCAGCATCAGCGGCACCTCCAAGTAGTACAGCGAGATGTCGCGCCGCACACGAGACACGTTGTTAACCGTGATGCTGCCTTTGTGCATCACCATCGGTTCAATGAGCAGGCCAGCTTGTTTGCCAAGCGGCGCCTCGAAACCCCAGCCTACCACCGGACCGAACTTGGGCAGGCCGTTCCAACCGATGAATCCTCCGCTACCGATGGAGGCCATGCTCAAGCCGAGCTTGGGGCCATGGCGGTCGGCCGGTGACTGGGCCGTGCAATGGACCGCCGCACCGTGAAAGGCGATCAATAGCAGCATGCGTGCGGTGGAAGTCATGGTGAGGTAACGGCGAAGATGCGAACAGACGGGGTGCGGCCATGCCTTGTGAACACGCCCGCATGGACAGTCGCCCCGGGCCGAGCTCCTGCAAGCGGGCCCGGCCCGATACGTTCGCGCGATGCCTGCAAGGTCCATCGTTCTTCCTGCGCTCCTCTGCGCCGCGCTGGTCAGCGCTCAAACGACGGCTTTGCTCACAGGACGTGTGGTTGATGCAACGTCGCAACGCGGTTTGGCTGGTGCAGCGGTGGAGGTGGCGGTCGGTGACTCTACCTATGCTGCAGTGACCGACAGCAGTGGCCACTTCACGTTCGGGCCGCTGTCCACGGGCATCGGCTCGGTGAGCGCATCCGCAGGGGGCTATGAAAAGTCCGCGCTCAACGACGTCTGGTTGCGGAGCGGCAAACCCGAGCAGGTGGAGCTTTTGTTGGACCGTGCTGTCAAGGAGCTTTCAGAAGCGCGCGTGAGCGGCCTCGTTGTTCTGCCGCCCAAACCCGGCACCTACGACCTCACCGTGGAGAAGAGCCTGCGTTATGCAGCCACCTTCTTCGACCCGGCGCGCTTGGCCAACGCATATCCGGGCGTTGCCGCCACCAACGACCAAGCGAACCACTTCAGCGTGCGCGGCAATAACCCCAACGCCAACGCGTGGATGCTGGAAGGAGTGGAGATCGTGAGCCCCAACCACACCGGCAACGCGGGCACACCGAGCGATCGGCCCACGTTCAGTGGCGGGGGCACCACCATGCTGAGCGCGCAGATGCTCGGCAACTCGCGCTTGCTCACCGGATCGCTACCTGTGCAATACGGCAACGCGCTCGGCGGCGTCATGGACATGCGCTTGCGCCGGGGAGCCAACGATCGTGCGCGCTTCACGGCCCAAGCGGGCCTCATCGGCATCGACCTCAGCACCGAGGGGCCGTTCGCGAACGCGAAGCGCGGCAGCTATCTGATCAACTACCGGTATTCAACGCTGGGCCTGCTCGGGGCCATGGGGGTTGCGCTGGGCGATGAACTCATCTCGTTCCAGGACCTAGCCTTCAATGTTTCCCTGCCACTGGGTCGCAACGCATGGGTGAACGTGTTCGGCATGGGCGGCGTGAGCAGCAACCGGTTCGATGCGAAGGACAGCACCGAACGTGAGTTCGACAAGGACGAACGCAACATCGACTACGAAAGCCGCATCGGTGCCGCAGGCGCTTCAGCCACGGTACCCTTGGGGGCCGGCCGCGGCTACTGGCGAACTGCACTGGCCTGGAGCGAGAGTGAACAGGAGCGCGTGGAGAAACTGGATCCCGGCACCAACGGCATCATTGTCCGCGGCGACCAAGCATTGCTGAGCGAGCGGAAATTGTCGGCGAGCACCACACTGCATCTTGCGTTCGGTCCACGCTTCGATGTGCAGGTGGGCGCCAGTGCCATGGAACGGACCATGCACCGTATCGGCTTCGCATACGAGCAGGAGACCAGCGGTTGGTTGCTGCGGCCGCATGCCGAAGTGCGCTTCGGCATTACGCGCGGGCTGCGCATTTCGGCAGGGGCGGCCTGGTCGGTGTTCACCTTCAACGACGCAAGTGCCGTGCAGCCGCGGATCGCATTGGATCAGCGCCTCGGTGGATCAGGTTCGATCATTCTCACGGCGGGCTCGCGCGCGCAGCTGCCCCAGCAACAGCTGTACAGTACCGGCACCAACGCTGCCCCTTTGAACCGGGACCTCGGTTTCACGCGCAGCAACGAGGCGTCGCTGGCGTTGGCATTGCCCATCGGCGCCAGCGCCGCGCAATTCCGCGCAGAGGTCTACTACCAACAGATCACCAACCTGCCTGTCGCGGACACCCGGGTGGTTGATGATGCCGGCATCGGCACCTACAGCATGGTGAACGCTTGGGACGAAGCCACGTTCATCGCATTGCTCGATAGTGGAGAAGCGCGCAACATGGGCGTGGAAGTCTCGCTGGCCCGGCGCATGCTGCATCAATGGTTCTACCAAGTGAACGCGAGCGTATACGACGCGGTTTACACCGATGCCAACGGTGTTGAGCGCGGCTCACGCTGGGATGGTGGCTACATCGCGAACGGGGTGGTAGGCCGTGAGTGGGCGAGACAGAAGGAACTCGGCAAGCGCACATGGGGCCTGAGCCTGCGAGCCAATGCCATGGGCAATCAGCGCACCACACCGATCAATGAAGAAGCATCGCGAGCCTTGGGAACCACCGTGCATGACCTGTCGCGTGCTTACGAAGATCAGCTCGCTCCCGTCTTCCGCATCGATGTGCGTGTATACCTGAAGCGCGAACACCGCAACCGCACGGGAATGTGGGCGCTCGACCTGCTCAATGCCACCAACGCGCAGAACGAAGCCTTCAAGTACTTCGATGTGCGCAAGGATGAAGTGGTGACGAAGTACCAGCTAGGGCTCATCCCCAACATCAGCTACCGCATCGAGTTCTAACGCCATCAATCAAGGAATGAAGAAGATCTTCTACGCTTTGCTTGCACTTGTCTTCGCGCTGTTCGCTTACTGGAACCTGAACGACCCCGACCCCTGGATCTGGGCAACCGCCTATGCCGCGGTATTGGTGCTCTTCGCATTGGCCGTGCTCGGTCGTGCCGACCGGCGTATCAGCGGTTGGTACTCCGTTGCCCTCGGCATTTGGATGCTCACCATGTCCGGGGGTATGCTCGATTGGGCGAACGCGGGCTTCCCGTCCATTGCCGACGAGATGAAGGCCACGGCACCGCACATTGAGGTGGTGCGTGAGTTCCTTGGCCTGTTCATCGCGGTGGCTGCGCTGGCGTGGCTTGCTTGGAGCACGCCGAAGGAGATGAGGATGGGATAGCCCTCCACAATGCGCGCCCTCCTTTTCCGCCTTGCCGGTCCTGTGTGCGCGGTGTTGCTCTATCTCGCGTTTCAACACCTGGGCCACATGCCCGCCGCCATGGCCGGTGCTGTGCTCTGGATGGCCATCTGGTGGATCAGCGAGGCCGTGCCGTTGGCGGTGACATCGCTGCTGCCGTTGGTGCTCTTCCCGTTGTGCGGAATTGCCAGCACGGCGGCCACGGCCATGCACTATGGCAAGGAGATCATCTTCCTTTTCCTGGGCGGGTTCCTGCTGGCGCTGGGCATCGAGCGGAGCGGGCTGCATCGGCGCGCAGCGCTGTGGATCATGGTGCGCGCGGGCACAGCACCCTCGCGTTTGCTGCTCGGTGTGATGTTGAGCAGCGCATTGCTCAGCATGTGGATCAACAGCACCGCTTGCGTGCTGGTAATGCTGCCCATCGCGCTGGGCCTGGTGGACAAGTCGAAGCACGTCGAGGGGAACAACTTGGCTTTCGCGCTGCTCTTGGGGGCGGCGTACGGCGCGACCATCGGCGGCATGGCAACGCCCGTGGGCACACCGCCCAACCTCATCTTCATGGAGGTGGCCGAGCAGTTGTTCCCGCAGCAGGATGCCGTGGGCTTCGGGGCGTGGATGGCCTTCGGTGGACCTATCATGTGCATCTACCTGGCGTTCGCTTGGCTGCTACTGCATCTGTTGTTCACCCGGGGTATCGGGTTCGTACCGAACACCGCCCATACCGTGCGCGAAGAGCTGCGTGCGCTGGGGAGGCCAACCCGTGATGAACGGCTTGCAGCTGCCTGCTTTTGCAGCGCAGCCGTGCTTTGGATCACGGCGGGCCGTATCGAATTCAGCGAAGGCGTGGTGTACCCGGGTTGGCAGCGCGAAGGCACATGGCTCGAAGGCTTCAGTGATGCCGCTGTGGCCATTGCGTGTTCGATACCGCTGTTCCTTATCCCACGGAAGAATAGCGAGGAGAGCGGTGACCGCATGTTGCTCGGATGGGACTTCGTTCAACAGCGTGTGCCCTGGGGCGTGCTGCTGCTCATCGGCGGTGGACTTGCCATGGCAAGCGGGTTCGAGGCGAGCGGGTTGGCCAACATCATGGGCCAAGCAATGGCCGGTTGGAACACCGGCAGTGATGTGGCGCAAGTGGGGTTGATCGCGTTGACCACAACGGGCTTGAGCGAACTGGGCAGCAACTCGGCCATTGCCGGGCTTGTGCTGCCTTTGCTGGGCAGTGCAGCACCGGCGTGGGGCATGGAGCCGTTCACTGCCATGATCCCGGGAACCCTGGCGGCCACTTGCGGGTTCATGCTGCCCATCAGCTCGCCCATGATGGCCATCGTGTTCGCAACGGGTCGCGTGCCGGTGCGCACCATGTTGCGCGCCGGGGTGTGGATGGACCTCGCGGGGATCGTACTGTTGGCGCTTTGGTTCGGGTTGTAGGTGCGCAATGGAAGAAGCCCGGCTACTGGCCGGGCTTCTTCGCTCGTTATGGTCTCTGATCAGTAAGCGATCAGTCGTCCGCGCGACACAAGGCCGTCCAGCGTCACTTGGTAGAAGTAGACACCTTCGCCGATGCCCTCAGCATCGAGCAGTACGTCGGTGCGCTGGCCGCCGAGCACATTGGCGTTCACCGCGGGCACTACTTCCTTGCCGTTCATGTCGTACACCGTCACACGCGCGTTCCCGCTGCTCGGGGCCGTGAAGCTGATGGTGCATTGCTCGCGGAAGGGTGTGGGCCATGCTGTTGAACCGAAGAGCGATTTCCCGCCGTCCTTGCAAGGGGCGTCCATCAGCCAGATGATCTGTTCAATGACGGCCGTGTTGCCGCATTCGTCCGTTGCACTGTATGTCCGCAACAGATACCAGACCCCGGTGCTGTCCTGCATGAACACGTCAGCGACCAGTACTTCCGCTTTGCTGCAGTTGTCAGTCGCCGTGCATGCTTCCGGTGCGGGTATCGCATCGCAGGTCGCTTTGAGCTCCGTATCGAGGGTGCATGCGATCACGGGTGCTTGGTCGTCCACCACGGTGATGGTCTGCACTGCCGTACCGGTGTTGCCGCAATCGTCGGTCGCTGAGTAAGTGCGCTCGATCGTGTAGCTTCCGTTGCAGTTCCCCGGGATGGCCGTATCCACCACGGTAACGTCCAGCCAATCCTTGCATCCGTCCACTGCCCAGGGGGTCATATCAGGCTCCGGCACTTGGTTGCAGCTCACGGTGATGTCGGCCGGCACGCCCATGATGATCGGTGCTTGTGTGTCGACGACCGTGATGATCTGAACACAGGTCTCCACATTGCCTAGGGCATCGGTGGCGGTCCAGGTGCGCTCCAGCGTGTAGGGGCAGGTGCCGTACCAAGCATCCGTCCAGCCCACGGTATACAACGTGTCGCAGTCGGGCTTCTTGCGGAACACCGGATGGCCCACATCGAGGGGATGGTTCGACGCGCCGCATTCGATGGTGACGTTCGGGCCGCACTCCACGATCATCGGGCCGCAGTCGTCATCGCAATCACCAAGGGTCACAACCACGTCCGTACTGCTGCTGCAACCGTTTTCGCTCGTAACCGTCACGCTGTAGGTGCCCGCTTCGAGGACGGTGGGGTTCAGATCATTGCTGGTGAAACCGTTCGGGCCGGTCCACTCGATCGTCAGGTTGCTGCCGCTCACGGTCGTGGCGAGCACCAAGCCGCTGCCATCACAAGGCAGAACGCCGCCGGTGGATTGCACCTCCGGCTGGGCGAGGTCTTCGTCGACGACCGCCTGGGCCGTGCTCGTGCATCCGTTCAGGCCTGTTACAGTAAGCATGTACGTACCCGCGACGGTGACGATCGGATTCTGGTCGGTGCTGGTGAAGCCGTTGGGGCCCGTCCAGCTATAGCTGCCATTGCCAACGCCAATAAGCGTTACGCCCGTGTTGCTGCAATCAAGCGTTCCGCCACTGGCCAATGCGCCGGGTGCTTCGTCGTCGAGCAACACATCCGCCTGTGCTTGGCTGGTGCAGCCGTTCGCTCCGGTGACAGTCAGAACGTAAGTGCCCGCAACAGAGACCACAGGGTTCTGATCATTGCTGGTGAAGCCGTTGGGGCCGGTCCATGAGAAGGTGCCGTTGCCGTTGCCAGTGAGCATCACGCTGGTGTTGGTGCAGGTGAGCGTACCGCCGGTGGCTTGTGCACCGGGAGCTTCAACATCCAACAACACATCAGCTTGCGCCTGACTGGTGCAACCGTTAGCGCCGGTGACAGTGAGCACGTAAGTGCCAGCGACTGTCACAACAGGGTTTTGGTCATTGCTGGTGAAGCCGTTGGGGCCGGTCCAAGAGAACGTACCGTTCCCGCTGCCGGTCAGCATCACACTCGTGTTGGTGCAGGTGAGCGTGCCACCGGTGGCTTGTGCACCGGGAACACCGCTGTCTTCGAGAACGTCAGCTTGTGCCTGGCTGGTGCAACCATTCTGACCTGTCACGGTCAGGATATACGTGCCCGCAACAGAGACCACAGGATTCTGGTCGTTGCTGTTGAAGCCGTTGGGTCCGGTCCAGGAGAACGTGCCGTTGCCGCTACCCGTCAGCATCACACTCGTGTTGGTGCAGGTGAGCGTGCCGCCGGTGGCTTGTGCGCCGGGAGCTTCGTCGTCCAACAACACATCAGCTTGTGCCTGGCTGGTGCAGCCGTTCGCGCCGGTGACAGTCAGAACGTACGTGCCAGCGACGGTTACAACAGGGTTCTGATCATTGCTGGTGAAGCCGTTCGGTCCGGTCCACGAGAACGTGCCGTTGCCGCTACCGGTGAGCATTACGCTGGTGGTGCTGCAGGTGAGCGTGCCGCCGGTGGCTTGTGCGCCGGGAGCTTCATCATCGAGCAATACATCAGCTTGGGCCTGGCTGGTGCAGCCGTTCAGACCAGTCACAGTGAGCACATAGGTGCCCGCTACCGTCACGACAGGGTTCTGGTCGTTGCTGTTGAAGCCGTTGGGGCCGGTCCACGAGAACGTGCCATTGCCGTTGCCCATCAGCATCACGCTAGTGTTGCTGCAGGTGAGCGTGCCGCCAGTGGCTTGTGCGCCGGGAGCATCGCCATCAAGCAACACATCGGCCTGTGCTTGGCTGGTGCAGCCGTTCGCGCCGGTGACAGTCAGAACGTACGTGCCAGCGACGGTTACAACAGGGTTCTGATCATTGCTGGTGAAGCCGTTCGGTCCGGTCCACGAGAACGTGCCGTTGCCGTTGCCCATCAGCATCACGCTCGTGTTGCTGCAGGTGAGCGTTCCGCCGGTGGCTTGTGCGCCGGGAGCTTCATCATCGAGCAATACATCAGCTTGGGCCTGGCTGGTGCAGCCGTTGGCACCTGTGACAGTCAGAACGTACGTGCCAGCGACAGAGACCACAGGGTTCTGGTCATTGCTGGTGAAGTTGTTCGGGCCGGTCCACGAGAACGTGCCGTTGCCACTGCCAGTCAACATCACACTCGTGTTGCTGCAAGTGAGCGTGCCGCCAGTGGCTTGTGCACCGGGAGCTTCATCATCCAACAACACATCTGCTTGCGCTTGGCTGGTGCAGCCGTTGGCGCCGGTCACAGTGAGCACATACGTACCAGCGACAGAGACCACCGGGTTCTGATCGTTGCTGGTGAAACCGTTGGGGCCGGTCCATGAGAAGGTGCCGTTGCCGCTGCCAGTCAACATCACACTCGTGTTGTTGCAAGTGAGCGTGCCGCCAGTGGCTTGTGCGCCGGGAGCTTCGTCGTCGAGCAAGACATCAGCTTGGGCCTGACTGGTGCAGCCGTTCTGACCAGTCACGGTGAGCACATAGGTGCCCGCTATCGTCACGACAGGGTTCTGGTCGTTGCTGTTGAAGCCGTTGGGGCCGGTCCACGAGAACGTGCCATTGCCGTTGCCCATCAGCATCACGCTAGTGTTGCTGCAGGTGAGCGTTCCGCCGGTGGCTTGTGCGCCGGGAGCATCGCCATCAAGCAACACATCGGCCTGTGCTTGGCTGGTGCAGCCGTTCGCGCCGGTGACAGTCAGAACGTACGTGCCAGCGACGGTTACAACAGGGTTCTGATCATTGCTGGTGAAACCGTTCGGGCCGGTCCATGAGAACGAACCATTGCCGCTACCGGTGAGCATTACGCTAGTGGTGCTGCAGGTGAGCGTTCCGCCGGTGGCTTGTGCGCCGGGAGCTTCGTCGTCAAGCAATACATCAGCTTGTGCTTGACTCGTGCAACCGTTCTGACCTGTCACGGTCAACACGTACGTGCCAGCGACAGAGACCACAGGGTTCTGGTCATTGCTGGTGAAACCGTTCGGTCCGGTCCACGAGAACGTGCCGTTGCCGTTGCCCATCAGCATCACGCTCGTGTTGCTGCAGGTGAGCGTTCCGCCGGTGGCTTGTGCGCCGGGAGCATCGCCATCAAGCAACACATCGGCCTGTGCTTGGCTGGTGCAGCCGTTCGCGCCGGTGACAGTCAGAACGTACGTGCCAGCGACGGTTACAACAGGGTTCTGATCATTGCTGGTGAAGCCGTTCGGTCCGGTCCACGAGAACGTGCCGTTGCCGCTACCGGTGAGCATTACGCTGGTGGTGCTGCAGGTGAGCGTTCCGCCGGTGGCTTGTGCGCCGGGAGCTTCGTCGTCGAGCAACACATCTGCTAGCGCCTGGCTGTTGCAGCCGTTCAGACCAGTCACAGTGAGCACATAGGTGCCCGCTACCGTCACGACAGGGTTCTGGTCGTTGCTGGTGAAGCCGTTCGGTCCGGTCCACGAGAACGTGCCGTTGCCGTTGCCCATCAGCATCACGCTCGTGTTGCTGCAGGTGAGCGTTCCGCCGGTGGCTTGTGCGCCGGGAGCTTCATCATCGAGCAATACATCAGCTTGGGCCTGGCTGGTGCAGCCGTTGGCACCTGTGACAGTCAGAACGTACGTGCCAGCGACAGAGACCACAGGGTTCTGGTCATTGCTGGTGAAGTTGTTCGGGCCGGTCCACGAGAACGTGCCGTTGCCACTGCCAGTCAACATCACACTCGTGTTGCTGCAAGTGAGCGTGCCGCCAGTGGCTTGTGCACCGGGAGCTTCGTCGTCGAGCAACACATCTGCTAGCGCCTGGCTGTTGCAGCCGTTCAGACCAGTCACAGTGAGCACATAGGTGCCCGCTACCGTCACGACAGGGTTCTGGTCGTTGCTGGTGAAGCCGTTCGGTCCGGTCCACGAGAACGTGCCGTTGCCGTTGCCCATCAGCATCACGCTCGTGTTGCTCCCGGTGAGCGTTCCGCCGGTGGCTTGTGCGCCGGGAGCTTCATCATCGAGCAATACATCAGCTTGGGCCTGGCTGGTGCAGCCGTTGGCACCTGTGACAGTCAGAACGTACGTGCCAGCGACAGAGACCACAGGGTTCTGGTCGTTGCTGTTGAAGCCGTTGGGGCCGGTCCATGAGAACGTGCCGTTGCCGCTGCCCATCAACATCACACTCGTGTTGCTGCAAGTGAGCGTACCGCCGGTGGCTTGTGCGCCGGGAGCTTCGTCGTCGAGCAAGACATCAGCTTGTGCTTCGCTGGTGCAACCGTTCTGACCTGTCACGGTCAGAACGTACGTACCAGCGACAGAGACCACCGGGTTCTGATCGTTGCTGGTGAAACCGTTCGGTCCGGTCCATGAGAAGGTGCCGTTGCCGCTACCGGTCAACATCACACTCGTGTTGTTGCAAGTGAGCGTGCCGCCAGTGGCTTGTGCACCGGGAGCTTCATCATCCAACAACACATCGGCTTGGGCTTGGCTGGTGCAACCGTTGGCGCCGGTCACAGTGAGCACATACGTACCAGCGACAGAGACCACCGGGTTCTGATCATTGCTGGTGAAACCGTTGGGGCCAGTCCACGAGAACGTGCCGTTGCCGTTACCGGTGAGCATCACACTTGCGTTGCTGCAAGTGAGCGTACCGCCGGTGGCTTGTGCGCCTGGCAGAGTATTGTCCACCGTCACGTCCACCATATCAACACTGGAACAACCCGAGTTCGGGTCGGTGACCGTAAGTGTGTAGGTGCCCGGTTGGTCCACCGTTGCGTTCTCGCTGCCTGCGCCGCTCACGATACCCGGCCCGGTCCATGCGAACGAAACACCGGGAGTCGTGGAAGAACCATCGAGCAGCACCGTGCCGTTCTGTGCACATGTGATCACCGCGTCGGCACCTGCGTTGGCATTGGGCAATCCGGTGCCGTTGATCGCTACAGGCAGCACGAAGGTGCACCCGTTGAAGTCAGTGATGGTCACGCTGTAGCTACCGGCGGGCACGTTGCTGAGGGTTGGGCCAACAGCGCCCGTGTTCCATTCGTACCCGTAGCCCGGTGTTCCTCCGCTACCGTTTGCCGTTGCGCTGCCGTTACTGTTCGCGCAGCTCGCGTCGATCACTTGTGCGGATCCGCCCAGGGCGCTGGGTTGACCGACCTGGAAGGTGTTGCTGGCTTCGCAACCATTGGCATCGGTCACGGTCACGCTATAGCTGCCAGCCGCCAGGTTCACTGCGGTCTGGGCCGTTTGCCCGTTGCTCCAGAGATAATCGAACGGGGCTTCTCCATCGGCGGTGGCTGTAATGCTACCATCGTTCCCGCCGTTGCACGAAACGTCTTCCACATCACCGCTAACGCTCATGATGCGCACGGTCACCACCTGATCGGCCGCACCGGCCAGGATGCACGCGTCGCCACCGATGATGCGGCGGATGTAGGTCGTCTGGTTCACCACGCCAATGTCCTGGCCCGAGAGGTTCTGCCCCGTGGCGCCGTTGATGTCGGTCCACACCGTGCTGTCAAGGCTGATCTGCCATTGGTAGGTGGCTGCACTTGGGAACGACGGATAGGCACTGGCGGCATTGTTCCGCACAACGGTCGGCAACGTGTACGAAGGCACCGAACCGAGGATGTCGCCCGGAATGGTGCCGGCGCAGATTGCCGTGCCTTGGTAGGTGATGCTGTTGCCCAACAGGTCGGGCGGATTGGCCCACACCACCAAGCCTGGTTCGTAACGGCTGGTGGGGCTGTTCTTCGTGGTGTTCAGGGCGCCCTGCGTCAGGGGAATGTTGTTGCTCTGGGCAGTGACGATGGTGTAGATACGGCAGTTGCTGAACTTGATGCCGCGCTCACCCACGGGGTCGTAGTCGTCGTTCGTGCCGCCATAGTATGTGCTGAACTCAAGCGCAGAGAGATCACTCTCCAGCTTCAGGAACACCTTGTCGTTGCTGCCGTTGTTCGTGGTCTGCAATGGAACGTTCGGAGAGGCGCTCACGGGGAAGTTGGCGCTGTTGGTGTAACCGAACACGTACACGTCGTTGTTCTGGTCCACGTTAAGTCCCATCATGTTCACCTCGTTGCTGCTGCCGCCCACATAAGTTCCGCCAAGGAAAGTCTGGTCGATGGCCATGCGGCCCACGTAGAAGTCGTTGCTGCCATTGTGGCCCGTGTCGAACGCGCCAGCAGTGATGTTCGCGCTGTTCAGGCCCTCCGTCACACCACCGAAATAGAGCTCAGTGCGCGTGGCGTTGAATTCCATGCAGAGCAAATTGGCATCGTCACCGGAATCGCTTGAGTAGTAGGACGACCACGTGGTGGCCGCCGTGGTGCCGTTGAGCCGTTGAAGGAAACCAGCGCTCGAACCACCGCGTGATGCCTGACGGGGGCTCACTGTTGGGAAGTTGGTGCTGGTCGTGTTGCCGCCCACGAACAGGTCGCCGCTCACGGGATCGTGCAACATGATGCTCGCGCGATCGGCACCGCTGCCCCCGTAGTTGCGCATCCATACCAAGCTGCTCAGGTCCTGGTTGATGCGGAACAGGAACACGTCGCTGCTGCCGTTGTTGGAGTTGCTCGCGCCCGAACCTGCGTTCAGGGTGAGAAGGTTCGCGCTCGTTGTACTGCCGCATACGAACACATCGCCGTTCGCGGCGATGCGCACGTCGTAGTTGTCGTCGGCACCATTGCCGCCGACCACGGCGGATTTGATGGAGTTGCCCGCGGGATTGATCTTCACCACGAACACATCGATGTCGCTTTGTGCTTGCTGGTTGAGGCTGCTGCCGCTGAAGGCAGGACCACCGAGCAAGGGGAAGTTGGTGCTGCTGGTCTGTCCGGTGATGTAGAGGTTGCCGTCGGGGCCCTGCTCCATGGCGTACGGGTTGTCATCGCCGCCACCACCCAGGTAGGTCTGCCACACGCGTGTGCCTGCGCCGCCCACTGTCGCAGGCTCCAGGTACTTGCCCACAATGGCATCCAGGTTCCCGTTCGTGGTTTCGTCGAAAGCACCTACGGTGATGTTGTCCGTGGTGCCCACCACGCGCGCCACGATGTAGATGGCCCCGTCACTGGGGTCGACCCAGATCGCATGGCCATGGTTATCGGCAGAACTGTTCGTGTTCACCCAAGTGGCCCAGCGCATGGCGATCGGGTCGATGACCAGCGGCTGCGACTTGTCGTACTTGCCCAGGTTGAAGGACAGCACATTGCCCGCAACGCGGTAGCTGGCTTCCACTTTCCGTTCCCGGCCCCCGGTCATCTGATAAACGAAGGGCGCCGGGAATTTCATCTCGCCAAGGCTGGTGGGCATCAACAGTTCGCCCGCTTCATTGATGCGCAAGCGTTCGATGCCCTTGAACTCGATGGCGATGTCGCGCGGGTCGCTGCCGGGTTTGCAGATGATGTCGTACTCCAGCGAACCGTCGGCTGCGGGGTAGTAGCGCGCATCGATGTTGTTGTATACGCCCGTGTACCACACCTCGTTGAAGCTCCGCACGCCCAGCGCCTCCCTGTTGCCGAGGAAGTAGTTGCTGACTTCCTCGTGCGCATCGCGGCTTTCGATGACCATGGTGGGCAGCACGTTGCGGAAGTGCATCATCCAGCCGTGGCCGCGCTCACGCCACATCAGCGGGCGCATCGGCTTGCCGTCGTGCATCTCCTGCTCGATCCGCATGCCTTCATCGATACGCGCCTGCACGGCGGCCGGGTCGTAGGCTTTCATGTACATACCCTCGCGCGTGGCGAGCGCCTGGCCCAGGGGGAAATCCGCACGGAAAACAACGGCCTCGTTGAACTGGCCCTTGTTCTCCGAGAACATGATCTCGTGCTCGTGCGTATGCAACAGCGCCTCGAGGTCCACCTCATTGGGCGGTGCCGCGGGCCGCTTCGCCAATTGGGCATGCAAGCCCGTTGTGGCGATGGCCAATGCGCACAGCAAGGCCGCTCGTGTCGTCGTTCTGTTCATGGTCGATGAGGTTGAGGTTTGAAGGATGCTCCGTGTTGAAGCACCAACCCATCGCCAGGCAGCAATGACAAGCTGGTCCGCCTGGTCAGGGCGGCCTTGGCGTGGTCAACGCCGGCACTTGTCGCAGCTTCCATCGATCTCCTCCGTTGGTGCTGTCCAAGTAGCCAGCGGTCAACCGATCGAAGCAGAGTGGCGGCAAATGAAGGGTTGTCCCCGTCCTGTTGTCAAGGTTCGTCGAACGGAACGTGCGATCCGTCGGCCCGCTGCCACCGTCGATGGGCGAATGCTCAGCGTGCCACCATGCCAACGGAGGCCATACGGCGACCGTCAATGACCAGGGTGGCGCTGTACACACCCGCAGCGCGCTTGTGCACATAAGTGACTTCGTTGCGTCCCGGCACCAACTGCAACGGCACACGCGCCACCGCTCTTCCGAGGGCATCGCTCACTTCGATGTAGGCTTCGTTGTGTACGAACGCCGGGGCCATTTCCACCACGAAACGTGTAGCGTATTCGAACGGGTCGGGGAAGGCCGGCAGGAGACGGATGCCACTGCCGGCCTGTTCCGTTTGTTCCGGAAGCCCCACGCCCCAGCAGTCGAGGCCATAGGGGAAGTTGTCCTGCACGCCGGGCGGGGTGTCCACATCGTTGTTCTTGTTCCACTCGCGCGAGAACGGGCCCATGATGCCGTCCTCATCGATGCCGGCGGCACTGATGAAGTAGGTCTCATTGGCGAGCAGGTTGGGGACCAGGAAACTGGTTGCGCTCGTGCGGTAAACGGCTTCGAATGCGGGTTCGGTCGGCACGCTGCGCACCCCGATGCGGTACTCGTTGGTGAAGGCGCTGTCGATGGTCACGCGCAACCCCGTCGGTTCGTCGAGCACGGTGATGTATGGAGCTTCAGGGCCTTGGGCCAGCATTGTGGCGCCCATGCCGTTGATGAGCGCGTTGCGTTGCAGGTAGCTGAAGTCCACGAAGAAGCTGTCCAGCAGGAGGTCGCCATCGGTGTCCATGCCCAGGATGTCGTCGCTGGTGTGCTGGTGATCACTGTAGCCGGGGTCGTCCACCTCGGCGTTGCCGTTCTCGTTGCGGCTGGTGAAGCGCAGGTTGCGGTAGCCGTGCTGGCGGAACGGGATGTGGTCACCACCACGCCCGTCGCGGTCTTCCTGGTTCTGCACGGTGATGTTCATCGGCACGGCCACCTGGCTTTGCAGTTTCTCCTCGTACCACAGTTCCATGGCGCGGGCAAAGCCACGGTGCACTTGTGCGACGGAGCCATTGCTGAACAAGCGCACCTCCATGCTATCGATGCTGCCGGGGATCTCACAGCTCGGCGGTGACGACGTTTCGCCGCAGAGCACGCCGCCCACGATGTCGTTGTTCTGCACACCCTTGATGCGGATGTTGTGGTCCTCGCACCATTGGGCCATGGCCTCAGCGCCGATCAGGCCGTGCTCTTCCGCCGTGGTGAGCATGAACACCAGCGTCCGTTTGAACGTGTAGCGCGGCAGCACGCGCGCCAGTTCCAGCACCAATGCACTACCGCTGCCGTTGTCCTCCATGCCCGGTGCCGGACAGGTCGCGTCGCAATTGTCGGCGCAGCGGCTGTCGAGGTGCGCTTCGATGATGATGATGCTGTGGTCGGTCGTGTCGCTTCCCGGAAGTACTGCCAGCACATTGCGCCATCCCTGCGCCGGGCCGCATTCAGCACCGTTCTGATCGAATTGCAAATACGCCGGGATCAAACGGTCTTCGTTCCCCGCGCTGAACTGCGCGAACTTGTCGTGCGCCCAACGCCGGGCCGCGCCGATGCCCGCGGTGGTGCTTACCGTGTCGCTGTAACTGTTGCGCGTTCCGAACGAGGCCATTTGCTCCAAGTAACCACGCAGCGAGTCGGGCCGGAGCAACCAACGCAGTTCGCACAGGATGGTCCGGTGGTCGCTGATGACAGTGCTAGCGGTGAAGTCGGCCGGGTCGTACTGTCCCTTCATCACCTGCTCCGCCACCGGCGATGTGCATGTGATGTTGGACACCGAGATCTGTGCGTGCGCGCACAAGGCAGAGCAGGATGCAACGAGCAGAACGATGTGGCGCATGAGCAGGGACTGTTGCGCCAAAGTAGCCGCCGGGAGCTGCACCAATGAGCCCGTGCCGTCAGCCGTTAGAACAGTGCGTTCTGCAACAGGTACACCGCGACCCCGGCCAAATAGCCGGCCAATGCCAGCCCGGTCATCTTCTTCAAGTACCAGAAGAAGCCGATCTTCTCCATGCCCATAGCGGCCACGCCCGCTGCACTGCCGATGATCAGCGCGCTACCGCCTGTTCCTGCGCAATAGGCCAGGAAGATCCAGAAGGTGTGGTCGGTCGGGAACGCACCTGCATACATGCCCTGCGCCGCCGCCACCAACGGCACGTTGTCCACCACGGCACTGGTGAGGCCGATGAGGATGGCTTGGGCGTGCACATCGGGCACAGCTGCGCTCAATCCTGTGGCCACATCGGTCAGTATACCTGCCGTCTGCAGTGCGGAAATGCTGAGCAGGATGCCCAGGAAGAACAGCACACTGGACGAATCGACTTTGCGCAGCGCATGCACCACGGTGTATTCCACGGCGAACTCGTCGTCCTTGCCGCCATGCATGATCTCCGTGAGCAACCACAACAAACCAAGCATCAGGAGAATGCCCACGAAGGGGGGCAGATGGGTGACCGTTTTGAAGACAGGCACCAACAACAAAGCGGCCACCCCGGCAACCAGTACCGTGGTACGCTGGCCTTGTGTCAAACCGTCATCCTTCCGACCGTCACCTTCCGGCCGGTTCATTTTGCCGCGTAAGCGATGGTTCGCCAGCACGAGCGGCACGGCCAAGCACGCCAGACTGGGCAAGATCAAATGCAGTATCACCGGCGCTGTGGTCACCTGTCCTTTGATCCACAGCATGGTGGTCGTCACATCGCCGATAGGGCTCCAAGCACCTCCTGCATTGGCGGCAATGATCACGATGCCCACGGCCCACATGCGTTCTTCCTTGTTGGCGATGAGCTTGCGCAAAAGCGTCACCATCACAATGGTCGTCGTGAGGTTGTCCAGCACAGCGCTCAGGAAGAAGGTGATGAGCCCCACGGTCCACATGAGCCCGCGCTTGCTGCTTGTGCTTATCCGGGCAGTTACCAGGTCGAAGCCGTTGTGCGCGGCAATGAGCTCCACGATCGTCATGGCCCCCAAGAGGAAGAAGAGGATGCCGCTGATCTCGCTCATGTGGTGCCCGATCTCGGCCGACAGGTCGTGCCCCGCATCCTGCCCCCCTCCACCGAAGGCCAGAACGGCCCATAGCACCGCGCCGGTGATGAGAGCGCTGGCGGCCTTGTTCACTTTGATCGTATGCTCGAACGCGATGGCTGCGTAGCCGAGAACGAAGACTATGATGAGCAGTGTGGACATGCCGCAAGGATACGTGTGAGCATGTTCAGCAATGGCCGGACGTCGTTGAATAGTGGTAAGCACATCTGCTCAAGCTCCCGGGCAGTTCGACCTACCTTTCCACCATGCAGGCCGTTATCGTGGACGATGAGCAGGAGGCGCGCGATGTGCTGCGCGCGATGTTGCACCGCCATGCTCCCGAAGTGAACATCCTCGCGGAAGCCGCATCAGTTGCAACGGCGATCACTGTTCTGAACGAGCACAAGCCCGACATCCTCTTCCTGGATGTGCAGATGCCCGGTGGCGATGGCTTCGAACTCCTGAAGCGCTTGGGCACTTGGGACTTCGACGTGGTCTTCATCACCGGTTCGCAACACCACGCCATCCAAGCCATCCGTTTCAGCGCGCTGGACTACTTGATGAAGCCCGTGTTGGGCGATGAACTGCGCGCGGCCGTCGATCGGCACCTCGCGAAACGCGGTGGACCATCGGACGCGCAAGCCCACTTGTTGCACAACATCGCGCAGCCCGATGAGCGCAGCATGAAGCTCACGCTCACCAGCGGTGATCGCAGCTACTTCGTGGACCCCGCCGAGGTGGTGTGGTGCGAGGCCGATGTGAATTACACGAACTTGCACCTGGCGGACGAACGCCGCTTCGTTTCAGCGCGAACGCTGAAGGACTATGAGGACATGCTCACGCCCATCGGCTTCCTGCGCACCCACCGCAGCTACCTGGTGAACCGGGCGCACGTCGATCATCTGGACAAGTCGGGGTTCGTGGTGCTGCGCAACGGCAAACGTGTGGAAGTGGCATCGCGGCGGCGCGAGGAGGTGGCGCGGGCGTTGGCGGTTTGATCGCCGATGCACTCGGCCGGTCCACAAGCCGCCGATCCCCGACCTTCACCGCATGAGGCGATGGTGCGTGCTGCTCGTGTTGCTTGTTCCGTGCTGGTCGCTGGCGCAGGATCCCACATTGGTACCCGACCTGTTGACCGCATTGCGCGGCCCGCAGCCCGATACCGCGCGTGTTCAATCGCTGGTCAAGTTGTGCTTCAACCTCACACGCTCCTCACCGGATAGTGCACGCATGTTCGGCGAGCAGGGCCTGGCACTTGCACGCAGCATCGGCGATACGCGATCGATCGCTGATGCGCACAATAACTTGGGTTGGCTGGCCCTCAACCAGGGCGATCTGCCGCGCGCCCAGACCCAGCTCGATTCGGCCTTGCTCCTCTTCGAAGACTTGGGGGAACCCCGATGGATCTCCGTGGCGCGCAGCAACCTCGGCTGGCTCGCTGAACGCAAGGGAGATCGCGCAGGTGCCCTGAAGCAGTTCCAGGAGGCGCTCAAACAGAGCGAAGCCGTCAACGACAATGGCAATACTGCCGTGTTGCTTTACAACATCGGAACCATCTACAACAAGATGGAGGAGTTCGCCCGTGCGCGTGAGCTCTTCGCGCGCTCATTGGAGCTGGAGCGCGCGCTCGGCCGCCCGGACAAACAAGCGAACAGCTTGATGGGCATCGGGAATACGTACCGGAGCGAAGGGGATGCGGCGCGGGCACTGGAACACTATGAACAGGCCGGCCCCATCTTCCGGCGAATAGGTGATCACAATGGCGCCGGGCTCGTTGCGGAGAACGCAGGCGCGCTGTTCGATGGTTCAGATCCCGACAAGGCGCTGGCCTATTACAGGGTCGCACTCCGCGAGTACGCCATCATCGGCAGCGGCACGGACCAGGCGTATGCACTGCTTTCCATGGGCGCCACGCAAATGGCGATGGGACTGTTGCAGCAAGCTGATTCAAGCTTTGGCGCAGGCGCGGCGCTCGCAGCGGCCAGCGGCGAACCCGAGTTGATGATGGAGTACGAGCAGCGCCAAGCTGAACTGGCGAGTGCACAGGGCGATAGCAAGGCCACGCTGATGCACTACGAACGCTATGTGGCACTGAAGGACAGCTTGCGCAACGCTGGTACTGAGAACGAGTTGATGCGCTTACGCACCGAGTTCGAGACGGAACGTGCGGAAAAGGACAACGAACTCCTTCGCTTGAAGGATCAGGAGAACACCGAACGCCTGCGAGCGCGCAACCTCCAACTCTACGGAAGTCTGGTCTTGGCCGCCCTGGCCTTGGGTGCTGTGGTGCTCGTTTGGCGCAACCTGCAACAGCGCCGCAAGCACCAGATCGTGCTCGAAGGATTGAACACCGAACTGCGTGTTCAGAAATCGCGCATCGAGGAGATCAACGGTCTGCTGCGTTTGAAGGTCCTGCGGACACAGATGGACCCGCACTTCATCCACAACTGCTTGAACGCGATCCGTGCACTATCGCTGAAGGGCGAGCATGAACGGGCCGAGGAGTACCTCGAAGGATTCGCGCGCCTCTTGCGCAACGTGCTAGAGCACAGCGTGCGCGATCGTATTTCACTGGATGAGGAGATCGCCTTCCTGAACGACTATGTGCGCTTGGAGCAACTCCGGTTGGGCGATGACTTCACGTGGTCCATCACTGCCGACGATGCATTGCTGGACGAAGAGCCGCAGGTGCCATCGCTGCTCGTGCAACCCTTCGTGGAGAATGCCATCTGGCACGGCTTGGCACCGAAGCAAGGCCCGAAGCGCTTGGAGGTGCACTTCTTCCAAGTGGATGGCGTGGTGGCCTGTCGTGTGCGGGACAACGGTGTGGGCCGCACGGAGAAAGCTGCGACGCCGGGCCGCACCTCATTGGGCCTGAAGCTTACTGGTGAGCGCTTGGAGCTGCTTACTGAACGCATGCGCAGTGCAGGCGGGTTCCGGGTGGAGGACCTCAAGGACCCGATTGGCGCACCATCCGGAACGCTGGTGGAAATGCGTCTGGCGGTGTAGCGTTGGATCAGTAATTCCCGCGTTCGATCGATCGCGCTTGGCCAGCTGTGTTGCGTGCCTTCCCTTGGTGCTCCACCCGGAACCCCGGTTGGCGAATCCAGGACCCATGAAAAAGTCACTTTCCTTTTTCGCGCTGTGCATCCTTCTGCAACCCTTGTTCGGGCAGGACTGGTCGCTGACCGGCAACGCGGGCACCAACCCGGCCACACACTTCCTCGGTACGACGGACAACCAGCTGCTCACCTTCCGGAGGAACAATGTACAAGCCGGACTTATCGACGGGTACAGCAACACGTTCTTCGGTTCCAGCGCCGGTCTGAACAACGTGCCGAACGTGATGCTCTTCCAAGGGCAGAACAATACAGCCGTTGGTGCGGGTGCCTTACGGGAGAACACCACCGGTAAGTTGAACACCGCCTTGGGTAGTGGTGCGCTGATGGTCAACAGCTCAGGCACAGCGAACACCGCGCTCGGTGCCTCTGCGTTGGACCATTGCCTGAGCGGAGGATCCAACACAGCCATCGGGTACAATGCGCTCAGCAGCTGCACCGGATCATCGAACACGGCACTGGGGGACGGTGCGCTGGCTGTTTCCGGTGGTGTGTCAGGGAATGTAGCCCTGGGTGCTGGTGCGTTGAACCAGAACGTGGGTGGAAGCCGGGGCGTGGCCATCGGCTTCTGGTCCATGTTCTACGCGAACAACATGAGCAGTGCCTTCACCAACCAGAACGTGGCCATCGGCTACGAGGCCTTGCGGGGATCCACAACGCCTGCGAACAACTACGGCAACCGGAACGTGGCTGTCGGTTACCAGGGGTTGATGGCCAACACATCCGGAGACGACAACACCGCGGTTGGCAACAATTCGTTGGCGAGCAACACGTCCGGAGGTGGCAACACCACGTTGGGTGCATGGGCGCTCGATGAGAACACGACCGGCATGAACAATTCCGCGCTGGGATATCTTGCCCTAACGGGGAACAGCACCGGCTCGACCAACGTCGCGATCGGGCCCTCCGCATTGTCGGCGAACAAAGCGGGCAGCCGCGCCGTGGCCATCGGTGCCGATGCCATGCGCTACGCGAACGGCACATCCACCGCGTTCAACAACCTGAACGTGGCGGTGGGCTATCAGGCGATGCACGGGTCCATCTCGCTCACGGCGAACACGGGCAACCGCAATGCGGCGCTCGGGTACCAGGCGTTGAAGGACTACACCACGGGCAACGACAACACCGCCCTCGGTACGCAGGCACTGTCCGTCGCTACCACGGGTTCAGCCAATACGGCCGTAGGCTACCTGGCCTTGGGATCACTGTCCACCGGTAGCAACAACACGGGTGTCGGGCGGCTGGCGAACGTGTCATCCGGCACGCTCACCAACGCCACGGCCTTGGGCTACAACAGCACGGTGAACGCCAGCAACAAAGTGCGCTTGGGCAACAGCTCGGTCACGGTTGTGGAAGGTCAGGTCGCGTACACGTCGCCCAGCGATGCGCGCTTCAAACGAGAGGTTGAAGAAGATGTACCCGGCCTCGACCTGATCATGGACCTGCGACCGGTCTCCTACTCGTTCGATCGGCTGGCCTTCGCGAAGCATGTGAAGGAGAACGTCGAAGGCCGCGAAGCCGAACTCGCCCAGGCTTCAAGCCAACGCACGGTGGGCTTCCTTGCACAAGAGGTGGAGCAGGTGGTGAAGGATGCGAAGTATGCCGCCTTCGATGTGGTGCATGTGCCCGAAGGACCGACGGACAATTATGGCTTGGCCTACGCCCAATTCGTGGTGCCGTTGGTGAAGGCTGTACAGGAGCTGCATGCGGAGAACGAAGAACTGAAAGAGGAATTGACGGCTATGCGGACCATCCTGTCTGAACGTCTGACCGAATTGGAGAAGCAGCAAGGTGTCGATCACGCTTCCGGTGATCTGCGTGTCTTCCCCGTGCCCACCCGCGACAAGGTGAGCATCGAGATGGAGGAACGCCTCGTTGGGAAGCCCGCTGCGTTGGAGTTGTTGGATGCCACAGGGAAGGTCGTCCACCAGTTGGCGATCACGGCCTTGGGCACCGGGCTCCAGTTCCAGTTGCCGACCGATCTGCCGACAGGGTCCTACACCGTGGTGCTGTATGCGGTCGGGGAGGCCCCGCGTTCGGCGCGCGTCGTGATCACCCACTGACGCTCGATCACCTTTCCCTGCGTTCGATCGATCCCGCTAGGAAGCAGCGGTGCGGTGGCGTCCCTTGCACCACCAAAGTCCTTCGCCATGCGCCCTTCGCTCCTCTTCCTGCTCGCCGCTCTACCGGTTGTGGCCTTCGCCCAATCGCCGGACAACTGGACTTGTGAACGGGCCTTCGAGCTACCGGTATCCAGCACCAATCTGGCGTCGTTCACCTACGTGAACGGGGTGATCTTCCCCAGTCTACCGCCCGTGCCCACCACCACGTGCAGCGGAACCCTCAACCGGCGCTCCGGCTGGTACAAGTTCACCGCGACTGCGACCACGCATTGGGTGCGCACCGAAGGGCCTGAGACGGACTCCCGCATCATCGAAGTGCTTGGCGGAACATGTGGTTCGCTCACCTCCTTGCAGTGCTTCGATGGCCTCAACACCTTGCAGGGGCAACCTTATCAGGCGCTCACCGGCCTCACGATCGGGTCGGTCTATTTCATCCGGGCGATGAACAGCTCCCTGGGCTGCGATGCTTCGAACGGGAACTGCGTTATGGGCTTGGCGGTGGTGAGCGCTGCACCCAACGACGAATGTGCGAGCGCCACGCCGCTCACCTCACTGCCCGCCGCGCCCGTCGTGCGCCCGATGACGGATATGGCGACCATCGGTGCCACGGCATCGCAACCGGCGTGCGCAGGCGCCGCTGGCGACTCCGATGATGATGTCTGGTACCGGTTCACCGCAACGGCGACAACGCAACACTTCGTGTATGATCTGCTCTATGATGTGGAACCTGTGGTCCAATGGTTCAGTGGCTCTTGTGGTGCGCTCACCAGCGTGGCGTGCAACACCACCAAGGCCACGGGACTTACACCGGGCCAGCAGTACCACATCCGCTTGCACAGCGAGGGCACGGACCACACGCTGCGCCTGCTGGGCGATGTGTGCGAGAGCGCCAGCAATGATGAATGCAGCGGGGCCATTCCCATCGTCGTGGCGCTCACCGGCGAAGAGCCGCAAGAGGTGGAGATCACCACGCGCACCGGCACGAGCAGCACGGTACCATGCGATGTGCAGAACAGCGATGTGTGGTACAGCTTCGTCGCCCCCACCGCTGGGATAACGATCACTAGCACGAACAATGAGTCCGCCGCGATCTATAGTGGCACCTGCGGATCGCTTACCTGCTACGATGAAGATGCGCTGAACACGCCGTGGAACGTTACCGGCCTTACACCGGGCACGTTGTATTTCCTCAAGCTCGGTGAGAACAACACCCTACGCGAGAGCACCATCCGGGTGATGGCGCAACCAGCGAACGACGAGTGCAGCGATGCCGTCGGGCTGGATGTGCAGTCCTATGGAAGTGGACAGGGCTTCGTGCATGGGCACACCGGCGGTGCAGCAACCGGTGCACAGGCCTGCCAGAACACACAACCGCGCGATGTGTGGTACTCCTTCACCGCCACTGCTGCACAACATTACATCCACCTCGAGCCGACCATTCAGACATCGAGCCTCTTCTCCCAAGTGCTCTCGGGATCGTGCGGATCCCTCACCAGCATCATTTGCGACGAGGACAATGCCGCATTCAGTCCGTTGATGGTTAGCGGGCTCACGCCCGGAACATCCTACTTCGTACGTGTGTATTCCAACAGCAACACCACCACCGCCTTCCGCATCGGCATCACCGTGGGCATTGTGAACGACGATTGCTCGGGTGCGTTGCCGTTGCAGGTGCTTTCTCCCGAACAGGTCGCCGGTCAGCGGAAGGAGAACACCCGCAATGCCGCCATCAGCACCGGCTCTTGTGCACAGAACGTCCCGGACCTGTGGTACACCTTCACCGCCACGGATGATGAGGCCACCTTCGTTGCGGCTTACGAGGGGTCGAGTGTGACCGCGTACACCGAGCTGTTCAGCGGCACGTGCGGGAACTTGACCAGCCTGTCCTGCGCCACCAACTTCCGGAACCGGTTCACCGGACTTACACCGGGCACCACCTACTTCGTGCGTTTCGCCCAAAGCACCTTCGCGTTCGTGGACTACGTGCCGCACCTCGCGCAGGTGCCCAATGACGAGATCACTGATGCGCTGGTGGCACCTTTCGGCAGTTCCAGCACCGGTCCGTTGCACAACGGCAGCAGCTACGGTGCCACGCTGAGCTATCCACAGTTCTGCAGCCAAGCCGATCCCGACGACGATACCTGGTACCGCTTCACAGCCACCGCAACTGCGCATACCGTGCATGCGTTGCAGCGCAATACGCTGTTCACGGAACCAACCTTGTCCCAGATGAACGTGGAGGTGTACGATACGCTCTCCACCATTGCTGACACCTTGGAGGCGCACATGGTCAGTTGCGGCATCGCACCACGAAGCCTCACCGGACTGGTGATCGGCCGCGACTATTGGTACCGGGTGTACACGCCTGGCTCCGCTCCCTACGCGCTGGCCATGTTCAGCACATGGGTACAGGACCAGAGCAACGATGAAGCGATCGGTGCCGTTGCACTCACATACGGCGATGCCTACTCCCACTACTTCACCACGAGCGGCGCCACGCAGAGCCTCCCCGGCGCTGATTGCAGTACGGACGACACCGCCGATGACGACATCTGGTTCCGCTTCACCGCCACGAACCAACCGGCGCGGATCGTCGCTGGCCATGGCACGGCCGACCTCACCTTGGAACTCTTCAGCGGAACACCCGGCAACTTGACGAGCGTGACGTGTAGTGACAACATCTTGGTGTTGCCCGCGCTCACAAGCGGTCAAGTGTATTACGTGCGCCTGTACAGTTGGCGCAATGCAACTCCGGTGGAAGGACGCCTCGGGCTGTTCGTGACACCCTCGCTCACCGCGAACGGTTGTGTGGACGAAGCCTGTTTGGGGCCGGTGCTGCTCGCGAATCCTTCCATCGAACAAGGCGCTTACTGCCAAGCTGGAGTGCCGAACATCACGGATGTCGCAGGCCTGGGTATTCCACTGGCGCCCGGCTGGCCCCGCTTGCACGGCGGGTCATCCGACGGATACAGCAGTTGCATGCCCCATAACGTCAATGGCGAAGCGCCTGCGCAGATCATCGTGGTCACCCTGAACCGGAACCTGCCGCGCTCCGGAAAGGGCATGGCCGGTGCCCTCGCGCTGGAGATCGAATACTACAGGGAGTACATCCAGGCGCCATTGAGCGAACCGCTGATTCCCGGTGAACCCTATCTGGTCTCCTTCAACGCTGTGCTCTCCGAAGGCTCCGATGTGAAGGTGAACGGCTTGGGCGCATTGCTGAGCGTCGGGCCCATGGTCGAAGGCACCTACGCCCCCTTCGACGTCGAACCGCAAGTGGTCACCTACGACATGGTGGAGAAGGGCGCATGGACGAACATCTGCGGGATCGTCGTACCGGACGCGGCTTATGACAACATCACCGTCGGCAGCTTCTTCCCCGACCGTGCGGCATACACCCACGTGGGCCCGATCAACGGTTTCTCCACGGCGTACCACTTCTACGACGATGTTGTCGTCGCGCGGATCAACGACCCGAGCTGCATCACTGGTCTGGGCGACTTGCCGCCGTTGGATGAGAACGCTGCTGGTAGCGGCGATGCGCTCCGTGTCTACCCCAACCCTGCGAGCGACCTGCTCAACATCGTCGCGGATCCTTCGCTCTTCGGCCAGCGCGCGGTGATCGAAGTGTACGACGCTACGGGCAGCCGTGTGCATGCGGAACAGGTGAACTTCTTTAACGCGCTGCAACCACTCGACCTGTCGCAAGACTGGAAGGAGGGATTGTACCTGGTGATGGTGCGGGTGGAAGGGCAAGGCTCGAAAGCGGCGCGGGTGGTGGTGAGGCGTTAGCGCTCGATCACCATTCCCCGCGTTCGATCGATCCCGCTTGTGAACGGCGGGTACACGTGCTCCCTTGGCACTCCAAAGCCCGTTACCATGCGCACCCTCCTCCTGCTGTTCACACTACAGACCCTGCCCGTTCTAGCCCAATGGGAATGGCTGCAAGCCGTTCAAAGTTCATCGGCGGAACCCGAATGGGGGCATGCGGTGCGCTACTGTCCGGATGGTGGCATGGTGGCCACCGGTCAATGGCGGAACCTGGGCCAGTTCGGAGCAACGGTGTTCAACGGCCCTTTGCTCAACCAGATGAACGCCTTCGTGGTGCGCTATGCGCCGGATGGTGAAGTGGAATGGGCGCATTCGTTCCGCTCAACAGAGCAACTCTCGAACACCGATGCATACGGCCTTGCCGTGGATGCTGACGGGAACATCATCGTGGGTGGCACTGTGGGCGATACGCTCGTGATCGACGAGGTGCCGGTGCTGCTTGTCGGTGTAGGTGGTATTTCGAGCTGGTTCATTGCCAAGTTCGATCCGGATGGCACCTTGCTTTGGGTGACCAGCCATACGGGTTCGGCTCCGGGTCGTTTCCTATGGTGCTTGGATGTGGATGAGGCCGGGGACATCTGGGCCGGTGGCACACGCCAAAGTGCTGTCAGCCGCTTGGTGAAGTTCAGTGGTGCGGACGGTACCGAGGAGTTCGTGAGCGACGATATCCACGGAAGTGCGAGCCGCGTGGAGGCCACAGGAAACGGGAAGATCCTGCTGCACGGCCAAGCATCCAACAACTTCACCTTCGGCGGGATGAACTGTACACTGAGCGGAGCGATGGGCGGCGGCGGTTACACGAATTGGACGATCCAACTCGACACCGCAGGCACGGCGGATTGGTACTACGCGCCGGACCAAGGCTACACGGGTGGTATGGGATGGTCCACCATGTCGATGAGCGCCACGGCCGATGGCCACAGCTTCGTGTATGCACGCGCCAACACGCGCATCAACGGCGATACGATCGCTTATGGCGGCAACCGCAAAGGACTCTTCCTGTTGGATCCATCCGGGGTGCCGGTGTGGTGGAAGCACATCAACGACAGCGGGACCTTGACCGTGTTCGACATGCGCACGGTTGAGGGCGGCGGTTGCTGGGTTGTGGGCGATATGAGCGGCACCTGCGATCTGTTGGACACTACCGTCACCCACACCGGTCTCTTCGCATTCCTCTACAACGATGCTGGCGATGTAGCGCGGCGCGTCTTCGGCCCGCAAGTGGTAAACACCTGGTCCGTGGATGCACGGCCCGATGAAGTGGTGGTAGCCGGAACGCAGGCGGGCAACACGTCCTTCGGCGACCACGTGATCACCGACAATTGGTTCGGGTTCTTCGCGGCACGATACGGCCCTGCTAGCGATGTGGGCATCGATGAGTTCGCTGCGCCTACTGGGCTGTCAGTCTATCCGAACCCTGCGAACGACCTGCTCAACATCGTCGCCGATGCATCGCTCTTCGGCCAACGCGCGGTGATCGAAGTGTTCGACGCAACAGGTAGCCGTGTGCATGCGGAGCAGGTGAACACCTTCAACGCGCTACAAACGCTCGACCTGTCGCGAGACTGGAAGGAAGGTTTGTACCTGGTGATGGTGCGGGTGGAAGGGCAGGCCCCGAAAGCGGCGCGGGTGGTAGTGAAGCGGTGACGCTCGATCACCATTTCCCGCGTTCGATCGATCCAGCTTGTGAAGGGCGATGGCCTGGTGTCACTTGCTGCCTCAAACCCGAACACCATGGGCCGATCATTCCTCCTGCCGTTCCTCCTGTCGCCTTTCCTTGCGATCGCTCAGCCTGCGCAGAACTTCTCCTGTGCCACCGCTTTCGAGGTGCCGGTCTCCAGCACGAATGTCTCCGAGTTCACGTACGTCAACGCCCGGAACTTCCCCTCGGCGGCTCCGGTCCCCGCGACCACATGCAGCGGCACGGCGAACCGACGCACCGGCTGGTACAAGTTCACGGCAACGGCCACCACGCATTGGGTGCGTACGGAAGGCGCTACGACGGACGAGCGCATCCTCGAAGTGCTGGGCGGCACCTGCGGGGCACTCACCACCCTGCAATGCTTCGATGGCCTCACCACATTGACCGGCCAACCATACCAAGCGCTCACAGGGCTCACGATCGGCGATGTGTA
The DNA here is from genome assembly GCA_016699575.1 of Flavobacteriales bacterium. Taxonomy (NCBI): domain Bacteria; kingdom Pseudomonadati; phylum Bacteroidota; class Flavobacteriia; order Flavobacteriales; species Flavobacteriales bacterium. The sequence continues at coordinate 2,067,038 of CP064979.1, forward strand.
TTTCATCCGCGCCATGAGCCCCGGAATAGGTTGTGATACGTTCAACGGCAACTGCGACATGGGCTTGGCCGTGGTATCGGCGGCGTCGCATGATGAATGCCCGAACGCCCTGCCGCTCACCGTGCGTTCAGCGCAGCGGGTGACTCTCCCCGCCACGGAGGCCGCCACCATCGGAAGCACGGCCTCGCAGCCCGCGTGCGCGGGTCCGGCAGGCGATTCCGACGATGATGTATGGTACAAATTCACCGCCACCGCGCCGACGCAGCATCTGGTGTACAGCTTCCTCAATGGCGTGGAGCCCGTGATCCAATGGTTCGGCGGATCATGTGGCGCGCTTACCAGCCTGGCCTGCGATGCCACGAAGGTCAGCGGCTTGACACCCGGACAGGAATACCGCATCCGCCTGCACAGCGAAGGCACCGCTTACACCTTGCGCATGTTGGCCGATGTATGCGAAAGCGCAACGAACGACGAATGCAGCGGGGCCGTTCCGATCGATGTGGCGTTGACGGGTGAGGATCCGGTGGGCGTGGAAGTATCCACACGCGCCGGTACCAGCAGCACGGTGCCGTGCGATACGCGGGCCAGCGATGTCTGGCTGAGCTTCACCGCGCCTTCCACCGGCGTTACGGTCTACAGCACGGGCTTGCAGCATGCGTCGGTCTTCAGCGGTTCCTGCGGATCGCTCACCTGCCAAGCGAACACCTCACTGACCGCGCCATGGAACATCACTGGACTTACGCAGGGCGACACCTACTACCTGAAGATCGGCAGCAATTCCAGCTTCCGGGAATCCGTCATCACCATCGTGGAACGACCGACCAACGACGAGTGCGCCGATGCGACACCGCTCGCCGTGCAGCCCAATATGGGTGGTCAGGGATTCGTGTACGGCCATACCGGTGGCGCGGCGACGGGCGCGCAGGCGTGCAACAACGCCCAGCCACGCGATGTGTGGTACACGTTCACCGCTACCGCCGCGCAACATGTGCTGCATGTGGAGCCCGCTGTCGCGAATACCCAACTGTTCTCGCAAGTCCTTTCCGGTACGTGCGGCTCCCTTACGAGCATCATCTGCGATGAGAACTTCGCCTATTCTGAACCGCTGCGGGTAAGTGGACTCACGCCCGGGACGCAATACCATGTGCGAGTGTATTCCAACAGCACCTCTACCACCGCCTTCCGCGTCGGGGTCACGGAAGGGATCGTGAATGATGAGTGCGCGGGTGCGCTGCCCTTGCCGGTGTTGGGCGCTACCGATCTAAGCGGACAAGTGTCGGCAAGTGTGTTCGATGCTACGGTAGGCACAAGCACCTGTGGCGTGAACTTGAGGGACGTATGGTACACGTTCACGGCCACCGATGATGAGGCGACCTTCGTAGCGGCCCACGAGAGCGCCAGTGTGACCGCATCCGTCGAGCTCTTCAGCGGAACCTGTGGATCGCTGACCAGCTTGGCGTGCGTGAACAACATGCGGGCGCGGTTCACCGGCCTTACGCAGGGCACGACCTATTTCGTGCGCTACGCGGAGAACTTCCCCAAGGACTACGTGCCCTTCATCGCGCAGGTCCCGAACGATGAGATCACCGGTGCCATCGAGGTGCCGTTCGGGAGCTCCTCCACCGGCCCCATGCACAACGGCAGCGGTTACGGCGCCACGCAGAGCTACCCGCCTTTCTGCGGGCAGGTGGCCAGCGACGATGATACCTGGTACCGCTTCACCGCGACAGCTGCTTCGCACACCGTTCGTGCCGTGCAGCGCAACACCATCTTCGGTGAACCGAGCCTTGGCTTCGGGCTGCAGGTGGAAGTGTACGATACGCTCTCCACGATCGCGGATACGCTGCAAGCCCACATGGTGAGCTGCGGATCATCGCCGCGCGTGCTCGGAGGCTTGGAGGTGGGGCGGGAGTATTTCTACCGCGTGCATACACCCGGCGTGGCGCCTGCTGAATTGTGCGTGTTCGGCACCTGGGTGCAGGACCAGAGCAACGACGAAGCGGCCGGAGCAGTGCAATTGACCCATGACGATCGCTACACGCACTACTTCAATACCACAGGTGCCACCCAAAGCCTGCCCGGCGCGGATTGCGGCACCGACGACACGGCGGATGACGACATCTGGTTCAAGTTCACCGCCACCAATGCTCCAGCCCGTGTGGTGGCGGGGCATGGCACGGAAGACCTCACGCTGGAGCTCTTCAGCGGTCCGGTCGGCAACCTCACCAGCATCGCGTGCAGCGACAACGTGCTGGTGCTGCCCGCGCTCACGAGCGGACAGGTGTACCATGTGCGGCTCTACAGCTGGCGCAACGGCGTGCCCGTGGAAGGTCGGGTCGGCCTGTTCAGCACGCCATCGCTCACCGCGAACAGTTGCGTGGATGAAGTCTGCCTAGGGCCGGTGCTGCTCACGAACCCCTCCATCGAACAGGGCGACTATTGCCTGACCGGCGTTCTGTCGGTCGAAGATGTCTCAGGCCTGGGTATTCCGCTGGCGCCAGGCTGGCCGCGTCTGCAAGGCGGTTCCTCGGACGCGTACAGTAGCTGCAGCTTGTTCGGCGCCGGGGGAGAGGTACCGGCCGAGATCAGGTTCGTCACACTGAACCGGGTACTACCCCGATCGGGCAAGGGCATGGCCGGAGCACTCGCCTGGGATATCGAGGGCTATCGGGAGTATATCCAGGGCACGTTGACCGAGCCGCTCATACCGGGCGAGCCCTACCTCGTCTCGTTCAATGTGGTCACGGCCGAAGGTCCCTTCCTGCGCGTGAACGGCCTGGGGGCCTTGCTCAGCATCGGTCCCATGGTCGGCGGTGGCTACGCCCCCTTCAACGTGGACCCGCATGTGATGACCTACGATATCGTGCAACAAGGCGAATGGACCAACATCTGCGGGATCGTGGTGCCCGATCAGCCTTACGACAACATCACCATCGGCTCCTTCTTCTTCGATCGCGACGAGTTCACCTACGAAGGGGATCCAGCATCTCAAGCCTACCACTTCTATGATGATGTGGTGGTGGCGCGCATCAACGATCCCGGTTGCATCACCTCCATCGGTGATGTGCCACCACTGGATGCAGAAGCCGCTGGCAATGGCGATGCCCTGCGTGTATACCCCAACCCTGCGAGCGACTTGCTCAACATCGTCGCCGATCCATCGCTCTTCGGCCAGCGCGCGGTGATCGAACTCTTCGACGCAACGGGTAGCCGTGTGCATGCAGAGCAGGTGAACTTCTTTAACGCGCTGCAACCGCTTGACCTGTCGCGCGAATGGAAGGAAGGCTTGTACCTGGTGATGGTGCGGGTGGAAGGGCAGGCGCCGAAGGCTGCACGGGTGGTGGTGAGGCGGTGAACGCGATCTTCGGGGCATGGCCGCTCCCAGCACCCAGCGCGCAGAGTTCTTCCATGCCCTTCGTGACTTCGCCCAATCCGGTATGCAGTCCTAGGCGTGGGTATTCATGTCTTCCGTTGCTCGAGCAACGTTGCCGGGCGCTAGGCTCGATGCCGCTCAAGTTGGCAAGGATGTGTTCTACTGCTTCTGGAAGGAGAAGCCGCGCACCTGCCCCCCGATCGTGAGCCGCAACAGATACGTGCCGGAAGTCAGCCCGGTGATGTCGATGCGTCCGGTTGATGCGGAGAGGCGTTCGTTGTATACGCGGCGGCCGGCCGCATCCAGCACCTCCAGCAGACCGCCGACGTCTTCCGGCGAAGAGGAATAGTTGAGCACATCGATCGCCGGACTTGGCCACGCGAGCAGTTGCGGATCGGCATCGTTCGCGGTCCTGTCCACGGTCGTGCTCAGGTGATCATAGATCAAACCGGTATGATCGTGTCCGTTGAGCGTGACGTAGTAGCCGCCGTTGCGTCCGGTGGTGAACGCATCGTTCATCAGTTCGATCGCGCCACTGCCGATGAAGGGTATGGTAAGGATCGTGTATTCCTGACCGGCCTCCCATGGATCACCGTTGCCGGACAAGGAGGAAAAGCCGAAGCCCGCGAAGACCTGGTACATCGCGTTTTCGTTCGTTGTTACCTGTCCGCTGTGCGTGATGGTGAGTGGTGCATTCTCAGGAGCGATCGCCGGTGACAGCACGATGCCGGTGACAGCATCCCACCGCAGGGTGAAGACCACGGAGCTGAAGACACCGTCGAAATGATCGGCAGGGCGCACGCGCACATCCAGCATGTGTTCGCCTGTTCGTAAGAGCGTGATGTCCATTGGCTCCTAACAGGCGCCTTCGCTCATTCCACCAGGATCATGCGCTTGACCGATCCATTGACGATCCTCCACAACCCCGCACCACCACCGACCCAGATGGCCCCTGCCCGATCCTCCACGATGAATTGCACATGACCGAATGGAACGCCATCGGCCAACGGGACCTGGGTGAACGTGGTTCCATCGAAGACGCAGAGGCCACCTCTTCCGCTCCCGATCCACAACTTCCCAGTGGCGTCCTGGAGCAGGGCGTGGATGCTCGGGTCACACAGGCCGTCCGCGGTGGAATAGGTGGTGAAGACGCCTTCCTTGTACATGGTCAAGCCGCTGGCGCGGTTGCCGTTGAACCCGAACCAGACGGTACCGCTCCGATCGGTGTATATCGTACGGACCATATCCTCGCTCAATCCATCCTTCACAAGGAACTGCGTGAAGATTCCATCGGCGTAACGCATGGCTCCACCGTGGGTCATGGAGGCGAACCATAAGTGGCCCTTCTGATCCGCTTCGATGCACGGGATCCAATTGTAGGTGCGCCCGTCCGATTGTTTTGTTCCGATCTCGGTGAGGTTGGACGTGAACGCCTTTCCGCTGTACCGGTAGGCTCCACCTCCGGCGGTCCCGATCCAGAGGTCGCCGTTCGTATCCACTTCCAAGGCATGCACGGCATTGGGATCGATCATGGGATACATCTCATCGAGCCATCCGCCGGTGGTGTCCTTGAAGGGCAAGGGGATGGCTGTGAATGCGCGCCCATCGTACCGGCACAGGCCCTTTGCGGTGCCGAACCAGAGCGCTCCGTCCTGGTCCTGGACGATGTCATGCACCTTAGCGTTGCACAGACCGTCCCGCGTGGTCAGTTGGTTGAATGCACTGCCGTCGTATCGGAACACGCCGGATCCGAGCGTCCCGAACCAGAGGACGCCATCCTTATCCAAAAGACCGCTCCCGAACCCGTGCTTGGAGATGATATCCGTGACCGCTTCGGTACTCGGCATATCCGACCCGGGAAGGCCTTGTTCACCCACCTGTTGTTCGGGACGATCCTGTGCCGTGCAGGAAACGATGATCAAGGCTGTGGCGAACACGGTGTAGCGCATGATGGCACGGGTGGATTTCATGTTGTCGTGGTCGGCGTGTCACTGGTCGATCCGACGTTGCCCCAAGGCCTTCCTTGCGGCCCCTATTGGATGCAAGTGGGCTAATGCAGAGGTAGGGCTAATTCCGCTTGCACGGAGGTTCCTCCGGCGGATACGGCAGCTGTGTGCCATTCGATGTCCGGGGCGAAGTGCCTGCGGAAGTCACGGTGATCACCTTGAACAAGAACCTGTCGCGATCCGGCAAGGGCATGGGCGGATGCCTTGGGTTGGAGACCGAGTATTACAGGGAATACCTCCAGGCGCCATTGAGCGAACCGCTGATTCCCGGTGAACCCTATCTGGTCTCCTTCAACGCTGTGCTCTCCGAAGGCTCCGATGTGAAGGTGAACGGCTTGGGCGCATTGCTGAGCGTCGGGCCCATGGTCGAAGGCACCTACGCCCCCTTCGACGCCGAACCGCAAGTGGTCACCTACGACATGGTGGAGAAGGGCGCATGGACGAACATCTGCGGGATCGTCGTACCCGACGCCGCCTATGATAACATCACCGTCGGTAGCTTCTTCCCCGACCGTGCGTCATACACCCACGAGGGCACGATAAACAGTTTCAATACAGCCTACCATTTCTACGACGATGTGGTGGTGGCGCGCATCAACGACCCGAGCTGCATCACCAGCATCGGCGATGTGCCGCCGTTGGATGAAAGCGCTGGTGAAGGTGATGCACTACGCGTCTATCCGAACCCTGCGAACGAGTTGCTCAACATCGTAGCGGATCCATCGCTCTTCGGCCAGCGCGCGGTGATCGAAGTGTTCGACGCCACGGGCAGTCGTGTTCATGCAGAGCAGGTCAACTTCTTCAACGCGCTGCAACCGCTTGAACTGTCGCAGGAGTGGAAGGAGGGCTTGTACCTGGTGATGGTGCGGGTGGAAGGGCAGGCGCCGAATGCGGCAAGGGTGGTGGTGAGGAGGTGACGCTCGACCTCGTTGAGCCGAGTAGCTGAGGATGAACTAGTTCATCTGGGTGGTCATCGACGCCGCTTGGTGCTTCCCGCGGATGTCCGATAGGTGTTTGCCATGATCCCGGAAGATAGCAGGTGTCCAGAGCCTGTGCAGATCCCATCCTTGGGATATCAGGACCGTACTTCGGAAAAGCTCCCACGCGATCGGATCAGGTGTCTTCCGATAGCGCGTGAAATCGGTGAGCACGCCGATAGTTACGTCGGCGGGATGTCCCGGATGCGTCAATGCAACATCCACGCAGAAACCATCATTTCCCCAATACACCCGGTTGCCGATGCCATGCTTCGCACTGAACCAATTTCCAAGGCTTTCAGCAACCCGTGACGGTGCCTTCGTCTCGTGGATTTCGGTATCCGACATGATACGCTCATGCAAGGTGTTCACCTCTTCCTGCCATTTCTTGAAGATATCGGCGAGGTATTCCGCGTAGCGCAGATAACCGTAGAGATGATGACGGCCGGTCATCGTCTGGCCCTCGGCCAATGGCGTCGTGCTCACGTACTCGGAGCGAGGAATGGAGGTAAGTACATGCACCTTGTCCCGCGCACGGGTCACCAGCACGTTCAACCGGCGCTCACCGCCGGCGCGTGAAAGTGCTCCGAAGTTGCGTCGGAACTTGCCCTCTTTGTCCAACCCGAAGGTGGTGCAGATGATCATGTGGTCGCGTTCATCACCTTGAACGTTCTCCAGGTTCTTAACGAACAAACCCTCGAATGAGTCTCGGCCTTTCCGCAGGCGGGCGTTCTGCAATCGCATGGCAAAGTCCGCATTCGCGGATGCACGTTTATCAAGCGCATCCAGGATGGCATCGCGTTGTGTGATATTGAAACAGGCGACACCGATCGAAGGTGGATCCGTCTCCGATAAGAGTTTGTCCACGAGTGCAGTCACGGCTTCCGCTTCCTTGGGATTGGTGCGGTCGATGTATGTTCCATCCACACGGATCAGCTCGATCGGCGTTCGCATCAACTTGTTCTTGGGATGCCCCGGTATGGGTTGCAGGCGACTTCCATAGAACGCTTGGTTGCTGAAACCGATGAGCGCTTCGTTGCGGGAGCGGTAGTGGACATCGAGGAAGGCCTCCTGCACATTCAAGTTCAAGGCGGAGCTCAGCAGGTCTTCCGCTTGGGATTGGCGGCTCACGAACAGATCTTCGGCCGTTTCAGCGTCGCTATCGTCGCTCTCGGTCAAGGCGCCTTCGAAGAACCGGGTAGGGGGCAGCTGCTTTGGGTCGCCGGCGATCACCACTCGCTTGCCACGGAGCAGCACGGGTAGCGCTTCTTCCAATCGGCACTGGCTGGCTTCATCGAATACGATCACATCGAACAAGGCTTCGCGTGGGAAGATCTGGGCAACGGTGGATGGACTTGCCATCCATACCGGGCATAGGTCGAACAATGGGTCCCCATCCGGAGTGCTCGCTCCACTGGCGATCATCTGGCGCAGCTTCATGGCCTTTTGCCCCCGCACGAAGAGCCGTTGGCGCAGTGTTGCACCTAGGTTGTTCAGTCGGCCTCCGGTCGAAGCCAACAAACGCTTGCGCCACCGTTTCTGCCAAGCATGCGTGATGCGATCGCGCACCCGTTCGGTCTTCTCCTGGGTGCGTGAAAGGAGTTCGGAGAAGCCGGCTTCGATGCGTTCGGTATCGATCCGCGACAGTTCCGGATCCCTCTTCAACCTGTCACTGATCACGAACTGAAGGGCGACGCTGCGCAAGGCAGGTTCGGCGAGCGCATAGGATAGCCCTTGGGTTACGACCGCTTTCATGGCTTCTTGCAAGGGGGGTGGAAGTGTGGATGAGCGATCCAGCATTCGAAGTGCGTCCTCCAGAGTGGGCAGGAATTCAATGACCCTGTCCAGCCAAGAGGCTATGGAGTGTCCTTTCCGCATGTCATCCATCCGGTTTGAAAGAACATTGTCCGTGAAGAACTCCAGAGCGGTCAGCTGTTGCTGGAGTGTATGCAGGCCTTCGCTCAACCGTGCGGAAGAACGCAGGCGTTCGCTGAATGCGAGCATTTCATCGGTCGTTCGCAGCGAAGCCAGGGCGAGTTCCTGTATCGAAGCATGGATCGGTAGCTCCATGTGATCCAGCAATGCACACAAGGTCGGTGTGCCCTTGGCGAAGCGGAGCAGGACATGGTCATCTGGAGATCCAGGGCTTGTGGTGCCGAGGGTTCTGCTGTAGAGGTCGGTCCAGATGTGCCGAACACGCGCTCCTTCGAGGTATGTCTTGGCGCGTTGGATGTCGTTCTCGATCAGCCCGAGACCGAACGGTTCAAGTGCTTCCTTGGCCGCACGTTTCAGCTTGCCTGCGAACCAGCGCCGCCAACTCGTGCTTACGACCTCCCACTCCTTGATGCGAAGGAGCCGCTGGTTGCATTCGGTCAGTTCAGGCATTCGGCCACCCAGCTGCAACTGGATTTCCCTGTCAAGCGGATGCTCCAAGGGGCCAAGGTCCTTTTGGTGGATCTCGATCTCTTTGATGAGCATCGATCGGTCGGTCAACTGCTGTAGAGGACCCACCAGCTCCAATGGTGCGCGCGATGCGGCCTCTGTTATGGCTTCGGCAAGCGTTCTGCGTGCTTGTGCAAGGTGATCGAAGGCTTGTGCCCCCGGTAACGGAAGCTCGTTCGTTCCGTGTTCGGCATCGATCACCAGGGCGGCTTTCATGGCCTCATCCAGTCCGGTGCTCAAGCGCCTGATGTCGGTGGACTGATAGTCCGCAAGCGTCATGCGGATGGAATCCTGCATTGGGCTTTCGGGCCAACGCGCCTTCACCGCACGTTTGGTGATCTCTTCGATGTCGGTCCGGTTCCTGTCGATCATGTCGAGCGTCAGTCCCTCCAGAATGGGTAGTGACACGACTTCGCCGAGTTGCAGTTCAAGCCATTCGCCGCAAAGGCGATGGAAAGAAGGGCTGTCGGTCGCCTCCGTGTGAAGGCGGTCGAAGTACCCCCGCAACTCGCGATGCAGGAGGTTCAATCGATCATTGATCAACGACAGGTTCGAAGCGGGATCCGGAAGGGGTTTCTCTTCCGCAAGCTCCTCCAATCGTTCGCGCATCTTCAAGTAGAGGTCCTTGCGGTCGCGTTGCGGATCATGCACCACCCCGCACAGGTCACCTAGCCCCATGCTGTCCAAACGGTACTTCACCACATCCAGCGCGGTCCGTTTATCGCACACGAAGAGTACGCGTTGCTCGCGTGCCAGGTGGTCTCCGATGATGTTCGCGATGGTCTGGCTCTTTCCGGTTCCTGGCGGGCCGTGTACCACGAGCGCTTGGCTCATGCGCGCGTGGTGCACCGCTTCTGCTTGGCATGGATCGGCATGCGTAACTAAGAGCTCCTGGGCGAAGTCTTTCACGGATGCTGATCCAGCGGATGACGTATGGTCGTGTTCGATGGCATCCGGTAGTGCGCTGTCCTCGGGTTCGGCCAATGCATCGGCGTGGAGAAATGCTTTGACCGGTCCGACCAATTCAGCCTCCTTCTCCATCATCCACTTCGTGTCGCGCAATAGCCCTGGATTCGTCAAGGGAAAGAGCCCAAGGACAGCACACGGTAGCACGGCCGGTTCGTTCGGCAGGTCTTCCGTCCTTGGGGCTGCGCTCAGTAGACTCTCCGCCGTGAACGTCACAGGTTCGTCGATGCCTGCGGCCTGCTCGATGCGTACGAGCACTTCGGCTATCTCTTTCCATGGCTCCTCTCCGCTATCGTCAGCGAAGAGATCATCGGTGTTCCTGCCGGTCTGCTGTTCTATCCAGGCAAGGAGTCCCGGGTTCGGTTGGATGAGGTCAGCGCCATCTCCAACGAGCTCTATCGTAACGCCGGCGCCAGCACCGCGCCGTACACGCATGTTGATCGGCAAGAGCAACGCTGGCGCAAGGACGCGTTTCGTCGCCGCACCACGGTCACTGCGTGATGGAATTGAAACAAGCGGGAATCCGATGAACAAAGCCTGTTCACCATGGTCATTGTAGTAGTCGTTCGCGTCTTCGGCGATATCACGCAACTTGTTCAGTACGCGTGCCTGTCGGTCATGAAGGGTTTTCGCCTTCTTCTGTTCGTCGGTCCATTGTTCCTCTGGCAGTTCAGGTTTCACGAACACCGGAACTTTGGCTGGTACATCGATGGTCCCTTTCCCGGTCAGAAGGCTTGCGATCAGTTTTGCGGGGTCAATGCTCTTCAGATGGTTGAATTCCATCACATCCACTCGCTGTCGACTGTTGTGTGGACGTGCATTGAGCGAGGGACCGGAAGTGAGGCTCGCATGGAGCCGGTCCAGCATGGTCTTGAGGATCATGGGGCGGGTTCAGGTTCACGAACTTATTGAAAGGAACCGGTTTCGTGTCGGCGTACACCGCTCCAAGAGGGAGGATTTCATGTCTGTCATACTTATACGTACAACGCTCACTCACCATTCCCCGCGTTCGATCGATCCAGCTTGTTCTGCGCTCGCGGTCATGCTCCCTTGGTGGCACCAAAGCCAGTTGCCATGTGCCGTGCAATCCTCCTTGTAGCTCTCATCGCACCGCTGATCGGGTTCGCCCAGGTAGGGAGCAACCTCTCTTGCGCCACGGCGCTCGACCTTCAAGTCTCGCCCACCAATGTGCCGCAAGAACTGATCCCCATGGACGGTGATTGGTACAGCAATGCGGTACCCGACCCGGTAACAGCATGCAGCGGGAGTTCGCTCTGCCTGACGGCTTGGTTCAGGTTCACGGCCACGGCTGCGCAGCATTGGCTGGTCACCGAGGGCGCCGATAGCGATTTCGCCATCATTGAAATGTTCAGCGGGTCGTGCGGAACCTTGTCGAGCATCGGTTGCTACGTGCAGAATTCGGGGAATATGGTGTTCAACGGTCTGGCGCCAGGGACCGCGTACCATTTCCGTGTACAGATGCAGGCCAACCCCAACTGCACGGCGAACGACTGCACCACGTGGATCGGCGTGGTCTCCGCTCCATCGCACGATGCGTGTTCCGGTGCCATCGAGCTGCCGGTGATCGCAGGGGCGGTACAGGCCAGTCCTGCAACGGAAGTGAGCTCGGTGGGTGCCACGCAGAGCCAGGCAGCGTGCGGTGGTGGAGCGGCTTCCAACGATGATGTTTGGTTCCGGTTCACGGCGACCCATGCCGCGCATATGTTCGAGTTGGAACCGCTCTTCGCCGGGCAGGATAACGTGGTGGAGTGGTTCAGCGGCACATGCGGCGCGCTCACCAGCCTTGCCTGCGACCAGGAGATCATCGCCGGACTTACGCCAGGTGCGGAGTACCACATTCGCGTTTACAGCCAAAGCACCGATCCGGAGATCTCCTTGCGTGCGATGGCCGCGGTGTTCGCGCCCGCCACCAACGATGAATGCGCTGGTGCTCATGCCATGGAGGTGACCTTGGCAGGTGAAGAACCATTGCCGGTAAGCCTGTCGACCATACATACCACCGGCAGCACCGTGCCGTGCGATGTGCAGCAGCACGACGCGTGGATCTCCTTCGTAGCTCCGGGACCGAGTGTGCTGTTCGTCACCGAAGGCAGCGGTTACGTGGCCCTGTTCAGCGGTGGCTGCGGCTCATTGGTGTGCGAAGGCGCGGGTCAGACCGGTCCGGAGCGCGAATTCACAGGCCTTGTACCCGGCAACACGTACCATGTGAAGATCGATGCCACCACGTCTTCCAGGAAGAACATGAAGGTGTGGGCCTTCGCGCCGATGCCGAATGACGCTTGCATATCGGCCGGGGTGCTCGCCGTTCAGAGCGGCGGCGTGGAATACGCGCAGGGTCACCTCTTCAACTCCTCCGCAGCGGCCTGGTACCGCTTCACCGCGACCAAGCCCCGTTTGTTGGTGGACGGGTTCAGAACGGCTGGTGACGGCTACCCCGGATGCACCATATACAGCGGGGCGTGTGGATCACAAACACAGTTGTTCTCATCCACGGGGATGCATAATGCTCTGGTGATGGACGCGCTGACCGTGGGCCAGGAGTACTTCATCAAGGTGGAGTCCACTACGCAACAGGCGTTCCGCATCGCGGTGCGCGAACCGGTGGAGAACGACGTCTGCGACGGTGCACTGGAGCTTGCGTTCAGTTCGCCGCAGGACTATTCCTCCATCCTTCCGGTGCGGAACAACCTGGCGGACGACGGCACGGGCGGCTGCCTGCCGTTCAAGGACCTCTGGTACCGCTTCACCGCGACCCATACGAGCGCGGGCATGGTGATCGTGTATGGCATGGGCACCATCGAGTGGTTCTCCGGTGCGTGCGGTGCGCTCACCAGCTTGGGATGCTTCAACACCACGTCGAAGGCGCTGTTCACCGGTCTGACACCAGGAACGGAGTACCGCATCCGTGTGTCGAGCACCGCGATCGGCATGCGCTTCACCCCGATGCTGTTCGATCAGCCGGTGAACGATGAGGTGGGCGGGGCGCTCGTTGCTCCCATCGGCTCAGCGTTCGCTTGGCCCATGGAGCAGTTCTGGACCTTCGGTGCATCGCAGAGCCTGGCCGCCAACTGCTCCGGCTCATCGGATGACGATACCTGGTTCACGTTCACCGCGAGCGCCGCTGCACATATCGTGGCAGCTATGCCGCGCAACAACTTTTTCGAGGAAGAAGCGCCCGGCGCCTTTCCGTTCATGATCGAAGTGTTCGACACGGTGTCCACCGACGCTGCCGTGCTCAATGCCCATGTGCTTGGCTGTGGTCCAAGTCCGTTCGCGCTTACCGGGCTCACCGTCGGCCGGCAATACCTCTACCGTGCCTATCATCCCGACCCTGGGGCCGCCGGTACATGCGCCTACATTTCCGGCGTTTCCACGAGCAACAACGACGAGGCGGCAGGAGCCATGTTGTTGAACTACACCGATACCTACAGCGCGTTCTTCACCACCGCAGGCGCCACGCAAAGCCAGCCCGGCGCCGATTGCCAGGTGGACGATGCGGCGGATGACGACATCTGGTTCACGTTCACGGCCACATCGGCGCTGGGGCGGTTGGCCATCGAGGCCGATCAGGATGTGACCATCGAGCTGTTCTCCGGCACATCCGGCAGCCTTACGAGCATCGCTTGCGACGGGAACATCCTCGACCTGCCGGCGCTGACCGCGGGCCAGACCTACTATGCCCGTGTATACAGTTGGAGCGGTCTCGCGGATGCGAAGGGCCGCATCGGGTTGATGGCAACGCCTTCGCTCACGGCCAACGGCTGCGTGGATGAGATCTGCCTCGGACCGGTCCTGGTGCCCAATCACGGTCTGGAGCAAGAGCACTGTGCCGTCCATCTGGCCGAGGTGACCGACATGGGCGGCGTCGGCACGCAACTCGTTCCGGGCTGGCGACGCATGAACGTCAGTTCGAGCGATCCGTTCAATAGCTGCGCCCCCATGAGTTGGACCCAGGACAACCCCGGTTTGCCTGGCATCAGTGGCACACGACGTTTCCTTTCGCGGAGCGGGAAGGGCATGGCCGGTCAGATCCTCCGTGAATCCGCCGGGATCGATTACGTTGAATACATCCAGGCCGCGCTCTCTGAGCCGCTGGTGCCCGGCGAACCATATCTCGTTTCCTATTACGTTGCCACTTCGCGCCAGATGCTCTGCATCGGAGGGCTGGACGCGGTCCTTACCGAAGGCCCCTTGAGCCAACTGTCCTATGCGACATTGAAGGTGGAGCCCTCCGTCCTATCGAGTGAGGTCATCTGTTCAGAGGATTGGACGAACATCTGCGGCGTGGTGGTCCCGGAAAGCGCTGTGGACCACATCACCATCGGTTCGTTCCTGGCCCAAGGGGCGGGCGCCGATCTGGGGGTGCCCGGAAGCGTGGCGTACTACTTCGTTGATGATGTGGTGGTGGCGCGCATCAACGATCCCGGTTGCATCACCGCCATCGGTGATGTGCCACCCTTGGACGAAGAAGTCGCTGGCAATGGCGATGCGCTCCGCGTATACCCCAACCCCGCGAGCGACCTGCTCAACATCGTAGCGGAACCAGCGCTCTTCGGCCAGCGCGCGGTGATCGAAGTGTTCGATGCCACCGGCAGCCGTGTGCATGCAGAGCAGGTGAACTTCTTCAACGCGCTGCAACCGCTTGACCTGTCGCGCGAGTGGAAGGAAGGCTTGTACCTCGTGATGGTGCGCGTGGAAGGGCAAGGCCCGAAAGCGGCGCGGGTGGTGGTGAAGCGGTGAGCACGATCTTCGGCGCATGGCCGCCCCCAACACCCAGCGCACCGACCTCCTCGACGCCCTGCGTGGCTTCGCCCTCTTCGGTGTGGTTTGGAGCAACTACGCGATCCTGTCGGTCTGGATGTTCATGCCGCCCGATGCGCGAGCAGCGTTGCCGGGCGCTGGGCTCGACGATGCGCTCAAGGCCTTCCACACCATCCTCATCGACGGCAAGTTCTACTCGATCTTCTCCATGCTCTTCGGGATCGGTTTCGGCTTCTTCCTGGGCAAGGGCAGCGATGGGCTCTGGCGCTTCTACCGGCGCATGTTCATCCTGCTGCTGATCGGCTGGCTGCACATCCGCTACCTGTGGGCGGGCGACATCCTCTTCCTCTACGCACTGCTCGGTCTGCTGCTGCCACTGTTCCGAGGGATGAGCGACCGCGCGCTCCTGATCACAGCCGCTGCACTGATCCTTTCGCCGATCCTCATCGATGCGGCCGTGGTGCTCACCAACGCGCGTTTCGATCCGGTAAAGCCGATGATCGAATGGATGGAGGCGAGTGATGCGCGATACGGCAATTCCACGTTCGCGGCTTTTCTCGCACTTCCCGAAGGCGGCTGGTCCGAGTTTTTCCGCGCGAACGAGCGCGGCTGGATCTTCCGCTTCTTGAATCTGGTGGAGAGCAATCGTCCACCGAAAGTGCTCGGTCTCTTTCTGCTTGGTCTGTGGGTGTCGCGGCGCAAGCTCTTCGTGGATGTGGAACAACACGCATTTCTGCTGAAGCGGATCTGCATCGGCGGTCTACTCATCGGCTTGCCCAGTTCGGTACTGATGTGGTGGGCCGACCATCACGTTGGTTATCCACCTGAGCCCGCCTCATTGCTGCGCGCCGTGAGCTATGCCTTCGGCGTGGTGCCTCTCGCGATCGCGTACGCGAGTGGTTTCGGCTTGCTCTGGTTGAACGAAGGATGGAAAAAGCGACTTCTCACGTTGGCGCCTATGGGCCGCATGGCGCTCACCAATTACCTGATGCAGACCCTCATCGCGCTCGCGTTGTTCACCGGGCTTGGACTTGGCTGGGGCACGCGCGTGAGCGCCTGGCAGTTCGAGGCCCTCGCCTTGGCCGTATTCATCGTGCAGGTGCTCTGGAGCCGCTGGTGGTTGGCGCGTTTCCAGTTCGGCCCCTTCGAGTGGGCGTGGCGCAGCCTCACTTACGGGAAGCTGATGGCGATGCGGAAATGAGGAACGGCAGCGGTCAGGTCCGTGGCTTCACACGTTCAGGCACACTGTCAGGCTCTGGAAATGCACAACGCGGTCAACGAAGACGCACGATACTAGAACGCGCCGCACAGCAGCACCATGTGTTCTGGGCGGAAAAATTCGTCAGGGATCGATGCGCTTGCGGAGCACTTCAACAACGATCCCGATATTGAACGCCGATGACCTCTTCGGCCATGACCCGCTGTTGGATGCTTGTACCGGTGCTACTTGCATGCATCGGCGCGCGGGCGACCGACCGCACACGCGCGGACAGCCTTTTCCGCGTTGGCGACTATGCCGGTGTCCTGCAGGAATACCTGACCGAACTAGAGCAGGCCGAACGCGTCAACGATGACCTGTCGCGCGCGCAGGCCACCATGCGCGTAGGCCGCGCGCACTACTACCTGCGGCACAAGGACGAGGCCCGCAGCTGGTTCGCTCGTGCCATCACGATCGCGCAAGGCATCGGCGCCGATACCCTGGTCGCGAAATGCCAGCGCAACATGGGCGCCGTTCTCTGGGAACAAGGCCGCATTGATTCCGCACGTTACTACCTGGAGCGGGCCGAACCCGTTCTGCTGCGGCAGGACAACGCCTCGGAACTGGCCACCTTCTACGGCATCCTTTTCGAGCTGCGCTTCCGAGCGGAGAAGGACACTGTGGAAGGCGAACGTTTGGCGCACCTGGGCGAACGGTATGCGCGCCGCACCGGCGACCCGGAGCGCATCGCCTTCGCGCTGATGAAGCGCGGCATCCTGCTGATGGAGACCGGCCGTTGTGAAGAGAGCCTGGACATCTTCCGCGAAGGCGAGGAATTGTACGAGCGCGGCGGTCACCTCGAAGGCCGCATGTACGCCCTATCGAGCCTGGCCAACGCCATGGGCCTCTGCGGCCGTGCCGTGGAGTGCATGATGCTCTACCGCCAGCACAACATCCTGCGCGATTCGCTCTTCAACGCGCGCACCGCCGACCGCGCCGCGCACTACCAGGCGATCTTCGACACGCAGCAGAAGGAGATCGAGAACCTGGCCCTGCGCGAGCGCAATCAACGCATCATTGGTGCGGGTGTGCTCAGCGTGCTGCTCGTGGGTTTTCTCTCCTTCGTTGTGTACAAGCGCCGCGAGCTGCAGCGCCAACGCATGCATGCGCTTCGCTTGCGCGAAGAACAGTTGCAGCGCTTCCGCGAGGTGGTGGGCGCGCAGGAGACTGAACGTGCGCGCATCGCGGCGGATCTGCACGATGGCATCGGTCACCAGCTCGGCGCCATCAAGCTCAGCACCTCCGTCCTGCACGGTCGCGATGAACGGGAACAAACCATACTGGACAAGTCGCGCGCGATGATCGACGATGCCGCGCGCGACGTGCGGCAGGTGTCCCACCGGCTGATGCCGCGCTCCCTGGAAGACCTGGGTCTGGTACCCGCTCTGCGCGAACTCGCGGAACGTTTGAGCACCAGCGGCACGGTGCGCGTGCTTTTCACCAGTGCTTCGGAAGACATCCCGCTGGATGAAGCGGTCCGCATCGCGCTCTATCGGATCGCGCAAGAGGTGACGAACAATATGCTGAAGCACGCGCAGGCGCAGGAGATCAGGATCCTGCTGGAGCGCGAACAAGCCCTGCGTATGACCATCACCGATGATGGTCGTGGCTTCGACACGGCCGAACTGGAGCGCAGCGATGGGCTCGGTTGGCGCAATGTTCACGCACGGCTTGAATTGATCGGTGGCCGCTTGCACCTTCGCTCCGCACCCGGCGAAGGCACCAGTGTGCAGGTGGAAGTACCCATGAACGCTACGGACCGATGAACAAGGAGGCAACGCGCATCTGGCTCGCGGATGATCATGCGCTGGTGTTGGACGGGCTGGAACTCGTACTTGGAACACGTCCCGATCTGCGTGTGCTGGGGCGTTCCACCAACGGTGACGAACTGCTCGCTGCCTTGCGCATGAAGGACATTCGGTTGGTCATCACCGACCTGCGCATGCCCGGCGGTACGGACGGCCTGGAACTGATGACGCGCATAAAACAAGAGCATCCGCAGGTGCGCGTGATCGTGGTGAGCATGAGCGACGAACTGGAAATCGTGCATCGCCTCTTCCTCGCCGAAGTGGACGGCTACATCCTGAAGAACTCCGGCAAGGATGAACTGCTCGCGGCCATCGACGATGTGCTGGATGACCGCATCCATTTCGAGAAGGACCTGCTCACCCGCATCCTGAAACGGCAGCGCGAGCAGGCCAAGGGCCATACCCTTCCCAAGGCGCTGAGCGAACGCGAACGCGAAGTTCTCGACCTGATCATGCAGGAATTCACCAGCAAGCAGATCGCGGAGAAGCTCTTCATCAGCAAGCAAACGGTGGACACCCATCGCCTGCACATCATGGAGAAGACCGGCGCGCGCACCCTGGTGGGCCTTATCAAGTACGCGGTGGCCAGCGGTCTCGCCTGACACATCCATACTTCTCGGGATGCCGAATCCGTACTTGTATGGATCGACACGCATCTGCGGCCGGTCTTGCTTTGTGGCCACACCAACACGCCACGCATGAAGCAGCTCTCCACGCTCGTCCTGTTCGCACTCGTCGCCACCAGCAACGCCCAAAGCTGGACCTATGTGGGCAGCGCTTGCGCATTGCCCTCCGGCTCGGCGGAGATGGAATTCCGCAGCGACGGCAGCGCCGTGGCCGTCAGCTTCGAGCCCTTCGGCTTGAGCGTGCGCGAGTGGGACGGATCGGCGTGGAGCGCCTTGCCCGTACCAACCGACGTGACCGGTCTGATCGGTGGTTTCGATCTGGAGATCCATGCGGATGAAGTGTACCTCGCCGTGAGCAACACCGCGCTGAAAGTGTACCGCCTGGACGCTGGCTTATGGACCGCGCTCGGTAGCGGCATCTCCGGCACCTGGTCCACGAACTACGATTTCTTGATCATGGACAACGGTACGCCCGTGGTGGTGCATGGTACCGATGGCCGGGTGCTCACCTTCGATGGCGCGGCGTGGAACCTGAGCTACACCCTGCCCCAGGGCGTCTTCCCCGATCTCAACCTCTACGGCATCACCGGCGACCATACCGTAGGCTGCACCGTTACGAACCAGCTCGTGTACGTGGTCTCCGTGCAGAACCGCCAGTTCATGCGTGCGCTCGACGGCGGCACCGAAACGATGGTGGGCGATACCATCACGCCGCATGCGCCCTTCACGCCATACCAGAGCAACATCTTCCGCAATGGCGGCGGTGCGCTCTTCGTCACCATGCAAGCATTCGGCGGAACGCCTTTCATCAAAACGCTCAATGGCGCTTCGTGGACGCAGTTCGGCGACAGCACCAACTCACAGCTCGGCGGCGGCAACATGCTGCTCGCCTTCCGCAGTGCTACGCATCCGGTCCTCGGCAACTCCGGCAGCATCGGCAAACGCGTGTACGCGGTGGATGGGGCCACCAGCACGTTCAATGCGCTGGACACCCTGAGCCATGCCGGCTTCGCCCAGCTCACCGACCTGGACGTGGACCCCACGGATGGCAGCGTGCATGCCACGTTCAACTGCCTGCCCACAGCGGCCGTCATGAAGTACAGCGGCTCTTCCGGTATCGCCGACCATGCTCTCGGCAACAGCTTGCAGGTTTTCCCGAATCCGGCCAATGACCGCCTCACCGTCGCTTTGGGCAGTGCCTTCACCAGTGGTTCGGGCACGATCGAGTTGGTCGATGGGACCGGTCGCAGCGTGTTCACGGAGCGCGTACCGGTGCTGAGCCCTGCGTACACGATCCACCTTGCCTCCGGATTTTCGGATGGCATGTATCTGGTGGTTGTGCGCGTCAATGGGGATGTACCGCGGACCGCGCGCATCCTGGTTCAGCGCTGATCAAACAGTCGCCACAACCTTCAGCTCAATGGCGATCGGCGTCGGTAGGCAGTTGATCTCCAAGGTCGTGCGGCACGGCGGGTCCTTCTCGAAGTACTCCTTCCACAAGCGGTTGTAAGTCGGGAAGTCATCCTTCATGTTCGTGAGGTACACCGTCACGTCCACGATCTTCTCCCAGCTGCTGCCGCTGTCCTCCAGGATCCACTTCACGTTCTGGAACACGCTGCGCACCTGCGTTTCGATGTCGTAGGAGGCGATGGTTCCATCGGCGTTCAGCTCCACGCCGGGGATCTTCTTCGTGCCGCGTTCGCGCGGGCCCACGCCGCTGAGGAAAAGCAGATCGCCCACTCGGCGGGCATGCGGGTAGTGGCCTACGGGCTCGGGGGCTTTGTTGCTGCTGATGCTGCTCATGGTGAACGGATCGCCACGAAGGTCGTGCTTGCACTTCAACGTTGGAAGTACGTTGCCGTGGTGAAGGGTTGCTCGAAGTACGATCTCCAGAAGGAAGCACCACGGTGCACGGCCAAACGGGCTTCTGCCCACCCGACGGCATAGAAGCAGATGCGTTGGTCGTTGGCCAGGTCGGTCCGTGTGAGCTCCTCCATGGCGTTAGTCTCGACCGCCTGCGCCAGACTCCGTGTATCGGCGTCGATCTCCTTCCAAGTGATGTCCTTCGCCACCAGCAGTTCCAGCACATGTTGCTCCATGGAACGAGCGGTGCCTTCCTGCCAAAGCTGGAGGTCCAAGTATCGGGCATCCTTGGGGCTCAGCCCGGTGAACAGCGCTCTGCGCGCAGCAGCTATCATGTCGTTCCTAGCATTCATGCCGGTGCTACCTGGGGCAAAGGCGGCGAGCAGTGCGCTTCTGTATCGATCGAACGCGTGCACTACCGCAGTATCGGTATAGCAGAAGGGATAGTTCAACATCCACATACCTGTCTCGTCGCCGCCGGAGAGTTCCAGTGCGTTCACACCATCGTAGTATCCGGGCCTGTTGAACTGTACTTGATGGAAGTGCTCATGCAACAGCGTGCTCGTCCATTCGCCTGGCGAAAGCCCGGTGTTCGCCAAGGTGCCGATCACGACCGTGGGCAGGCCGTTCACGGCGGGCATGGTGGCCAACAAGTTGGGAGGGAACATCCGCGGTCGGGAAACAACGGTGCCCGGGCCGAGGAACGAAGGATCGGCTGCAAAGTCATCGCTGGGATAGGGATGACCGAACAGATATTCCGTGCTGTCGGTGACGAGCAGAACGGCGAAGTGAGTTGAGGACCAGCCCGGGCAGGGTTCATCGCCGAGCTGTTCAAGTGTTTCCCAGGCTGTGGTTATGCAACGGGTTTCCGTGGCGTAAGGCCCTTGCGGTCTACAGCTCGTGGCAAGAACGGCCAGGGTGGCGAAGAGCATGATGCGCATGTGAGCCAAGCTATCGTGCCGGGATACGGGGTAACGCCAACAAATCACAAAAAACACTGTAGGGTTTGCAGGAGCAGTTGGGTCGCACCGTGGAGGGCGTCGTTGTGAAGGCTGATCCTCGATCGGTCGCACATCCTGCAGCACCTTTGCCCAATGCCGTTCGTTCAAGGTCTCGGTATTGGACTGGCCACTGCGCTATTGCTGGGTCCGGTGTTCTTCACGCTGCTTCGCGCAGCCATGGAGCATGGGTTCAAAGGCGGGGCATTGGTTGCGATGGGTATCATCATTTCCGATGTCGTGGCTTTGTTGATCTGCGCATCAGGCGCGCGGGTTCTGTTCGGCGCTCCGCTCAATGGCCAGGTGCTCGCACTGCTTGGGGGCATTCTGTTGTTCGTGCTGGGTCTTTTTTATTTGCTGAAGACGCCGCGCACCGGACCTTCTCAAGTTGTGCTTCGCAAACGCGATGCGCTGGGGCTCTTCACCAGCGGCTTCTTGGTCAATTTCGTGAACCCGTTCGTCTTCGCGGTGTGGACGGGACTTGTCCTGCACGCTACCAATGCATACGCCGCGGCACACGACAGGACCTGGTTCTTCGTTGCCGTGCTTGTGGGCATCCTTGCTAGCGACCTATTGAAGGCTTGGTTCGCGCCGCGCCTGGCCCGCTTGCTGTCGATCAAGGTGATGACGTGGGTGCACCGTGGCATCGCTGTACTGCTTGTAGTGTCCAGCGCCAGGTTGTTCTGGCTGGCAAGCCTGGGATGAGGCGTTGGGCAGCCGAATAGATTTGGCGCTTCACCTAACCCCCAAGATCATGCAAGTCAACTGGCTCGTTCAACTGCTCGCGGCCCTGGTGCCGATGCTCGTCGGTATGATATGGTACAACCCCAAGGTCTTCGGCACCGCTTGGATGAACGCGGCCGGAATGACCGATGAGAAGATCAAAGGCGCCAATATGCCGGTGATCTACGGTATCAGCTTGGTCATGGCCTTCTTGTTCGGGCTCGCGTACAAGATCTTAGCGGACCACGGCACCATGTTCGATGCGTTCTTCAGGCCGGTGATGGAGCACGGCATGGGCATCGATGCGACCACGGCGTTCGGGACTGAACTGAAGGGGCATATCGATGCGTACGTGGCCCGCTACAGCAGCTGGACCCACGGTCTTGCCCATAGCGTCATCCTCTCTGTTGTCGTGGTGCTGCCCATCATCGTCACCAACGCGCTGTTCGAGCGCAAGTCGTTCAAGTACATGATGGTGAACTGGGGTTACTGGGCCGTGACGATCGCCCTCATGTTCATGGTGGTGGCCCAGTTCGGCTGAGCAGCGGAATGCATGGCAAGGAACGCGGGCTCCGGTCCGCGTTCTTCGTTCATTCCCCTTTCACACGAGCCCAGAGCTCCTTCATCAGGCTTCCGAAGTCTTCGCCCTTCGGCGGGCCGGGGGGGATCAAGGCCACGCGCAGATCGTCACCGTCCGGGATCAGCAGGTAGGAGAACACGAAGGGTTTGTCCGGTGCGGGTTCGCCCATCTGCCCGAAACGCAGGTCGTTGAAGACGATGGTGTCGCCCTTCAGCCGAACGACGAAGTTGTGATCGGCAAGGACTTCAAGGCGCCGCACCTTCTCGTGACCGGTCCAGGGTCCCAGGTTTTCCAAGCCCTTTTCCACACGCACGAATTCCACTTCGGGCTTGGTATCGAGCAATGAATGGTAGGCCAGGAGGAAGTGGTCCCCGGCATCCACGTTCACCGTCCAAAGGATGCTGTTGAAGGGCGTGGGCCTGGTGGAGAAGTCCGTGTACGCGATGTGCTGCCGCTCCAGCGATGCTGCAATGGCCCCAACGGCCGTGCGTTTGCAAACGATGGTGAAGAGCATGTATGCGGAACTGATCCCGATGCCGAACCAGTTGACCCATCGGCGCCGTCCGGGCATTTGCCCGGATCTATCGCGCCGCATGAACATCACCGCGCCCACGCAGATCATGAACGGCACGGTGTAGAGCGGGTCCACCACGAAGATGTTGTTCCAGCTCAACTTCCACGGCAACGGCCAGAAGAGCTGCGTGCCCCAGGTGGTGTGGCAGTCGAGCAGCGGGTGCGTTACGAGGCTCCACCAGAACAGTCGCGTCCACTCCTTGCGCGTGCCGCTGTCCTCGTTGCGCCTTCTGCGGAAGATGAGCAGGATGAAGGCCGCGGTGATGACGAGCAGCAGGGCGCGCACGGCCATGCTCTCCGCGCTCTGCACGAACGTGAGCGCCACCAACAATGTGAAAACCGACAACAGTGATGCCGTGTGCCGTTTGAGCCACCAGGCCAGCACGGGTGCCATCACCGCGCTGAAGAAGATGGAGTGCGTAATGCCGCGGTGCAGTTCGTTGGCACGCAGCGGATCGAAGAGCGAGCGGGCCAGCACATCGAGGTCGGGGATGGTGCCTGCGATGGCGCCCCAGAGGATGGCCTTGTTCCCGACTTTCCGACCGAGCACGGCTTCACCAACGGCTGCGCCCAGGACGATCTGTGTCAGGGAGTCCATCTCAGGCGAGAGCGCGTTTGAACGGGTTGCGCAGTTCGAACACGCTGGGTTGAACGCTCCGCAGCAACGGGCCGATCAACTTGTTGGCCACATGGTTCCGGTGGCGCACCAGGAAGTACATGTCCTCCGGCACAGCGCCCAGGTTGCTCTTCGCTTGTTCGGCCGTGCGACCGAAGTTGATGCGCGCCGATTTCCACTGCAGGGCGCACACCAAGTGGTCGATGAGCATGCGCTGGTAGATGGCGTGACGCTCGTTGTGTTCGTGGTCGAGTCCCACGTAATGGGCATCGAGCGTATCGCCGTTGACGAACGCCGTGCTGAAGCCGACCAGTGCACCATCGAGCTCATAGGCGAGGAAGCGGAACGCATCGCCCAACTGCCGCTTCCAGTCCGTGTACACCGACACGTTCAACCGCCCCATGACGAAGGGAGAACGCGCCAACACATTGTCCAGCAATACTTGTGAGCGATCTGTGTGCTGCTTGATCCCGGCTGCATCGAGCATGCTCACCGTGAGGGTCTCGGAGCGTTTCATCACGTTCTTCAAACGTGTGCGCGCTTTGGCAGTGAGCGCGGCTTGGTAATCGTCCAGAGAATTCCAATCGGGGTCGATGGGCATCACCATGTTCACGTCCGTGCGCATCAGGTGGAAACCCTTGGGGGGGCTGAGCGGCGTGGCGGAAGCCTGCGGTGGCACGATGTCTTTCACCACCAATGCGCTGGCCTTTGTGGGGAACGGATCGCCTTTCTCCAGGCGCTGTAGAGTGTCGGCAACCGTGGCTATGCGCTGTTCCATGGTGACCTCCTCGGTGAAATGGCTTCCGTGGTCGCCCGCGTGGAACACGTTGCCGGCAACGAGGCAGCGCACCCGCCGATCCTCGAACATGTGGCTGCCCACGCGCTTGCCCAAGCGGCAGAGCTTGTCGCCATAGGCACTGCCACGGTCTTCGAGATCGACCACTTGGAAGCAGGCGATGCCAACAGGCCGGTTCCCTTTTCCGTAGTAGATCACATACCGGAAGTCCATGCCGCCGTTCATGCGGTCCTCCAAGGCGAGCAGGTGGTCGTATTGCAAGTAGAGGCCAGCACCGCGGGCAACGGTGTTCCAGTCCTCGCGGTGCACCATGTGCAACGATTCGTTGAGGCTGAGCCGGAGGTCCGGGACGCGGTCACAAGAGAAAAGCATCGGGGCGCGGCCAAGGTATTCGGGCCGGTCGCCCTGACGATCGCCGGAAATGATGAGCGGCGGTGCACGACCTTCGCCCCATGATCCGATCGTGGAAAGGCGGAGCGGCCGTGCTGTTCGTGCTTGCTTCCTGCGGCAACGACCGCGAAACCACCAAGCCCACGGTGGGGCCCATTGCCGAGAGCGTGTATGCCAGCGGTGTGGTGAAAGCCGCTGGGCAGTACCAGGTTTTCCCCACGGCAACGGGACAGGTCGTGGCCTTGCTGGTGAGGGAGGGCGATACGGTGAAGGCCGGGACACCACTGTTGCGCATCGATGACCGCAGCACGAGCGCATCGGCCCGGAGCGCGTCTGCGCAAGTGCGGTTGTTGGAGCAGAACGCATCGGACAACGGCCCGGTGTTGGCGCAACTGCGCGAGTCACTGGAACAGGCCCGCGACCGGTTCGGTGTGGACAGCGCGAACTACGAACGGCAAAAGACGCTGTGGGCGCAGCAGATCGGCAGCAAAAGCGAATTGGAGCAGCGCGAGCTGGCCTACAACACGAGCAGGGCCGCAGTAACGCGCGCTGCCAAAGCGCTAACCGAAACGCGCGACCGCCTGCGCACCGAACTTGAAGTGGCGCGCAACAATGCTGCCATCAGCGCGGCGGGCAACGACGATCGTTCACCTGCTAGCCTCATCGACGGGATCGTTTACGACCTACTGGTAGAGCCGGGCGAGCTGGCCACACCGCAGAAAGCCGTCGCCGTGATCGGCAGCGCAACGGACCTGTACCTGGAGTTGGAGGTGGACGAGAAGGACATCGCCCGGGTTCAGGTGGGGCAGGCTGTAGCCGTGACCCTCGAACTCTACGACGAGGCCTTTGATGCCACGGTCACCCGCATCATTCCCTTGATGGATCCACGCTCGCGCACCTTCACCGTGGAGGCACGTTTCGTGAAGGCGCCGCCCAAGCTCTTCCCCAACATCACGGCCGAAGCGAACATCCTCCTGCAACGGAAGGAGCGCGCCATCACCATCCCTGCGAGTTACCTGGTGGACGGCACACATGTGCTCACCAACGCTGACGAACGCACCGAAGTACGCATCGGCTTGCGCGATCCGGGGCACGTGGAGATCCTCGAAGGCATCGACAGTAACACGGTGCTCTATAAGCCCTGATGCGTATCGTACCACAAAGGGCTCGAAGGACGCAAAGAGGAGCGCGTGGTTCTCCTCAGGGTATTCTTCGCGCCCTTTGCGCTCTTTGCGGTAATGTTCAATGGGGGTTCCACGAATGAAGCTCCTGGTCGGCATAGCGGTCACCATCCTTCGTGCCAAGCTGAGGCAGAGCATCGTGGCGGCCGTGGGCGTCATGTTCAGCATCACCATGTTCGTGACATTGCTGGGCTTCATGAACGGGCTGAACGATATGCTCGACGGCCTCATCCTCAACCGCACGCCTCATGTGCGCTTGTACAATGAGCTGAAGGCGACCCCCGAACAGCCGATCGAGCGCAGCATCGGCGATACCACGGTGCACCATTTCATCCGTTCGGTGAAGCCGAAGAGCGAACTCCCCAAGCTGCGCAACGCCGTTGGCATCATGCGCACGCTGGAACAGGACCCGCGCGTGCTCGCCGTATCGCCCCGACTGGTCGCACAGGTCTTTTTTAATGTGGGCACCACCGACCTCAATGCGCAGGTGAGCGGCATAGAGGTGGAACAGGAGGTGCGCTACTACATGTTCGCGGATTACCTCGTACAGGGCGAATCACGCGACCTCGCCACCGGCAACAATGCCGTGGTGCTGGGCAAGGGCCTGGCGGACATGATGGAGGCCAAGGTCGGCGACGTGGTGCAAGTGACCACCGCTTCCGGTGATCGCGCACTGTTGCGCGTGAGCGGCATCTTCCAAAGCGGCATCGCCGAATACGACAAGGTGCAGTGTTACGCGAGCATCAAGACCGTACAGGAGCTCTTGGGCCAACCCAGCAGCTACTACACGGACATCAACGTGAAGTTGAACAACATCCTGGCCGCTCCCGGTGTGGCGAAGGAGCTGGCGCAGCGCTTCGACGTGGATGCGGTGGACATCGAGACGGCCAACGCCCAGTTCGAGACCGGCAGCAAGGTGCGCAGCACCATCAGCTATGCGGTGGGCGTGGTGCTGCTCATCGTTGCGGGCTTCGGCATCTACAACATCCTCAACATGCTCATCTATGAGAAGCTCGACACCATCGCCATCCTGAAAGCAACGGGATTCAGCGGTGGTGATGTGCGCAGGATCTTCCTTGCTCTGAGCATGATCATCGGTATCGTTGGCGCGGCGGGTGGGCTGCTCTTCGGGTTCGCACTGCAGAACGTGGTCGACAATATCCCGTTCGTGACGCAAGCACTGCCCACCGTTACCACCTTCCCCATCGACTACGACCCGAAGTACTACGGCATCGCCGTCGTCTTCGCGCTCATCACCACTTGGATCGCCGGTTGGTTCCCGGCGCGAAAGGCCGCGAAGGTGGATCCGGTGGAGATCATCCGAGGAAAATGAGACCCGAGACCTGCCGCAAAGGACGCAAAGAACATGGCGTTGTTGATATGGAACCACGGATGCCCATGGACAGAGCCGGATCGATGCGCGGCTGTGCTCTTGACATTGGTATGATCCGTGTTCATCCGTGTCCATCCGTGGTAAATGGAACGGGGAGGGGCGCCGTCAGGCGACCCGTCGCTCTCCCTTTGCGCTCATCGCGCCCTTTGCGGTTTATCCCCTGCGCAGTATGACCACCCCGAACATCCTCGATGTACGGAAGGTGAGCAAGTCCTTCCACGATCCGGTGACCGTGCCGGTGCTGAAGGACGTGTCCCTGGCGGTGAAACGCGGCGAGTTCGTGAGCATCACCGGCAAGAGCGGCTGCGGCAAGAGCACGCTGCTCTACGTCCTCAGTACGATGGATACCGACTACGAGGGCGATGTGGTGATCGATGGGGAGAGCACCAGCGGCCTTGACGGGTCGCGGCTGGCCGCCATCCGGAATGAGAAGATCGGCTTCGTCTTCCAGTTCCACTACCTGCTGCCGGAATTCAGCGTGCTCAAGAACGTGATGCTGCCCGCCCTGAAGCTGGGTCGGAAGAGCGCCGAGGAGATCGAGGCCGATGCCATGGCGCGCTTGAAGGAGCTGGAGATGACCGATCAGGCTTTGAAGATGGCCAACCAGTTGAGCGGCGGGCAGAAGCAGCGCGTGGCCATCGCCCGTGCGCTCATCAACGATCCGCTCATCATCATGGGCGATGAACCCACAGGCAACCTGGACAAGCGCAACTCGGAGATCGTCTTCGGCATGTTCGAGCACATCGCCCACGAGCACAAGCGCAGCCTGCTCATCGTCACGCACGACAACGACTTCGCCGCGCGCACGCACCGCAACATCGTTATGGAGGATGGGAGGGTGGTGGCGTGAGTTCGCGTATCGGTGCTCTATCGTTCCACCAGCGACCGCAATCGCGACACTTCCTCTTGCAATGCCAGGATCAGTGCTTGCTGTTCCTGCACCGCTTTAACCAGGGGCACCACGAATTCCGCATAGCGCAGCCCGTACAAGTCGCCCTCGTTCTTCGGGGCATCCACTGCGCTGAAGTCGTAGCCCAGTTCGTTCGCGGCGGCCTCCACTTCCTGGGCCAGGAAGCCGGTGTGACGAACGGCCGTGTTCATCATGCGCGACGTGTCGGGACTTTCGGGAGCCGTGGCTGCCTTGATCGCGAGCACATCGTAGGTGTAGCTCGCCGGGCGTAATCGCATCACCAGCTCCAAGCCCGGCACATCGCGGCGCACATCGCGCTTGAAGCGCGCATCGCTCAGGGTGGTCCAGCCCACCTGCCCGCCAATGCTCGTCACAGCCGCGTTCCCGATGCGCACTTGATTGCTCGCTGTGTTCACCGTTCCGTTCCCGAGCGAGGTGCAGTTGGTGAGCGCTGCGGCATTGGTGCCAGCGTTGGCGCCGATCGCCGTGTTGTTGCTGCCCGTGGTGTTCTGCCAGAACGTGTTCACGCCCATGGCCACGTTGTTGCCGCCCGTGGTGTTGCCCAGGCCGGTCTGGAACCCCACGAACGTGTTGGCCGCGCCCGTGGAGGTCGCAGGCCCCGCAAGGCGCCCCACGATGGTGTTGAGGTTGCCGGTGGAGATGTCCTGGCCCGCGAACGCCCCCAGCACCGTGTTGCTGATGCCGGTGGAGATGGACTCGCCTGCCTGGCGACCGATGAGGGTGTTCTCGTTTGCAGTTGTCATCTGCCAACCGGCCAAAGCGCCCACACATGTGTTGGACACCGCTGTCGTGTTCGAGGAGCCGGCGAACGCGCCCACGAACGTGTTGTGCCCGCCTGTGGTGTTGGCTGCGCCGCTGTGGCTGCCGAAGAACGAGTTGTTCACTGCCGTGGTGTTGGCCGCACCGGAGTTGCGGCCCACGAAGGTGTTGGCGAACGCCGTGGTGTTCGCATTGCCTGCGCCCGCGCCGATGAACACGTTGTCATTGCCCGAGGTGTTGAAGCGGCCCGCATCGAGCCCGACGAACGTGTTGTTGCTGGCAGTGGTGTTGTCGTAACCCGCCGAGCGACCGAGGAAGGTGTTGCTGTTGCCCGTGGTGTTGAAGCGGCCGGCATCCACGCCCATGAACACGTTGTTGCCGGCGGTCGTGTTCGCATAACCCGCCGAGCGGCCCACGAAGGTGTTCGCGGTGCCCGTGGTGTTGGAGCGACCGGCATCCACACCGATGAACGCGTTCCATCCTGCGGTGGTGTTGTTAAGTCCGGCCTCTGATCCCACGAACACGTTCTCTGAAGCGGTTGTGGTCAGTCGCCCTGCGTTGCGGCCTACGAAGGTGTTCTTCAGCGCGGTCGTGCTCGTGAGGCCGGCAGCGGAACCGAGGTAGGTGTTCTCCGCGCCCGTGGTGTTGGCCAGTCCGGCGCTTTCCCCCACGAACACGTTCAACGCGCCGGTGGTGTTGGCCGTGCCGCTGTGCGCGCCAACCATCACGTTGTCGCTCGCAGTGGTGTTGTAGCCGGCCTCGAAACCCACGAACGTATTGTCCCCGGTGGTCGCGCCGGTGTATCCCGCATTGCGCCCCACGAACGTGTTGGCGAAGCCTGAGGTGTTGAGGTAGCCCGCATTGGCGCCGATGAACGTGTTCTCCGGCCCGGTGGTGCTGAAGCGCCCTGCGTCGATGCCAACGAACGTATTGTAGTTCGCAGTGGTGTTGTCATAGCCGGCCGAGCGGCCCAGGAACGTATTGCCGCCGCCGGTGGTGTTCTGCCTGCCGGCGTCCACACCGAAGAACGAGTTGTGGTTGGCTGTTGTGTTCGCCATCCCGGACTGGCGGCCAACGAAGGTGTTGCTGCTGCCCGTGGTGTTGTTGGAACCGGCGGAGGCTCCCATGAACGTGTTGAAGGAAGCCGTGGTGTTGGCGCTGCCCGCCGATGCGCCTGCGAACGTGTTGTTCCCTCCACCAGTGTTCAAGACACCTGCGTTGTACCCCGAGAACATATTGTTGTTGCCGGTGGTGTTCGAGTAGCCGCTTGCCCTGCCTATGAATACGTTGAAACCTCCCGTGGTACTGGTGGCTCCAGCGAGTTCGCCCACCATCACGTTGCTGAACGAGTTCACTGATCGCCCGGCCTTATGCCCGATCAGCACGTTCGAGGCTGCCGTGGTCAAATTCTCGCCCGCCCGCTCACCGATGAGCACGTTGTTGGTGCCCGTGGTGAGCGATACGCCGGCGCGGTGGCCGAGCGTGACAGTGCTGTCCAGTTGCGATACGCGCCCGGCGCGCTGGTTGTTCACCCTGAAGTTCAGTGGCACATTGTCGGTTGTTCCCAGGAAGTGCGTGCCGTCAACGGTCCCTGTATTGCCTGTCAGCGACCAGCCGCTATTGCCGCTGGCGAGCGGTACCCAAGTTGTCCCGTCATAGAACCAGAATGCGTTCGTGGTGGTATCGAAGACGAGCAGGCCCGTGGCGGGCGCCGCGATCGCGGCACGCTCGGCGGAAGTCACGCGCGGAATGAGCAGCCCGCGCTTCGTGCCAACGATAGCACTGGCGTCGATGTCGAGCAAGGCGCTGGGGTGCGGGGATGCGCCGTCGACATTGATCCCGATGTTCTGCGCAAGGCCGCTGGTGGACCAGGCCAGTGAAGCAGCTAGAAGGCTTGTTGCGATGACGGTGCGGGACGTGAGGCGCATGACGGCAGTGGGCTTCCGTAGTTTTCCGGTCTAAAGTGACCCACCTCGCCCCCCACCACAAGCCGATCAGATCGGGTGGTCGTGTTCTTTATCGAATGGCCTTCCGCAGGCCCGTCACGGCCATGCTCATGCTGCTGGCCTGCTTGGTCGGCGTGGGCCAGGATGCTTCGCTGGTCCCGGGCTTGCGCACCGACCTGGCGCAGGCCACCAACGACACCGCTCGTGCCGATGCCTTGGCGCGCATCTGCTTCAACCTCATCCGCTCCAACCCGGACAGCGCGCGGTTGACCGGCATGCAGGCACTCGCCATCGCGCGCCGCATCGGGAACCACAGGGCGCTGGGTGATGCCCACAACAACCTCGGTTGGCTGGCCGCTGAGCAAGGGCAGCTGGACAGTGCTGAATCGTACCTGAAGGAAGCGTTGCGGTTCTTCGGCATGTTGGGCCGAGATGAGTACCTCGCCGTCGCGCATACCAATCTCGGCTGGGTGGCCAGCAAACGCGCTGATCTTGTGGGCGCCATCAACCACTTCCTCGCCGGGCTCAAGCACAGCGAATCGGCCGAAGACAGCGCGAGCACAAGCAAGCTGTTGTATTCCCTCGGCACTACGTACCGGCGTATGAAGGCGTACGATCAGGCTGTGGAATTCCTCGAACGCTCGCGCGATATGGAGCGTGCGCTCGCCAGGCCCAACGCCGAGGCCAATTGTTACATCGCCTTGGGCAATGTGCTGAAGGAGCGCGGCGATACCGCGCGGGCTGTGGTTGAATTCGATCGTGCCGATCTATTGTACGCCGGTCTGCGGGACCACTACGGCCTGGGCCTCGTGGCCGAGAACATCGGTGGTCTGTTCGCTGAAAGCGACGCACGCAAAGCCCTTTCGCACTACGAAGTGGCCCGCGCGCACTACGACACGGTACACAGCAACACCGACCTCGCCTATATCCTGCTGGCCATCGGCGAGGCGCGCACGTCGCTGGGCGAACTCGCACGGGCGGAGGCCGAGCTGTCGCGCGGAGAGGCGCTGGCCAAGGTTGCCGGCGATGCGGAACTCTCGATGAACTACGCGATGGGCCTGGCTGCACTGGCCCGGGCCAAAGGCGATGCGCAGGGCGTGTTCGAGCATCTACGACGGGCAATGGCCCTGAAGGACAGCGTACAGGGCGCCGACACGCAGCGTGAGCTGGCACGCCTTCGCACCGCCTTCGATACCGAGCGCAAGGAGAAGGAGAATGCCGTGCTGCGCAGCGAGAACGAGGCGCGCAAGGCCAGTGAGGCGCGCCTGCGCTTGCGCTGGATCGCCGCCGTCATCGTGGCCTTCGCCTTGGTGGCGCTCCTGCTGCTCTTGTGGCGCAACTACCGGTTGCGTGGCCGGCACACGCGGGAGGTGGAGCGCTTCAATGCCGAGTTGGCCATCCAGCGCGACGAGGTGCAGCGCATGAACGACCTGTTGGAGCTGAAGGTGCTGCGGTCGCAACTGAACCCGCACTTCGTGCACAACTGTCAGAACAGCGCCACAGCCTTGGTGCGCGAGGGGCGCTACGCCGAAGCACTGGCATACTTGCAAGGGCTCTCGAGGCTGATGCGGCTGGTGCTGGACCAGAGCGTGCGCGACCGCATCGGGATCGAGGAGGAAGCGGATTTCCTGCGGCTATACCTGGCGATCGAATCGCTGCGCGTGCCGGGACTGGTCAGTGCGGTGGAAGTGGACGAAGCGCTTATGGAAGAAGAGGCCATGCTGCCCGCCCTGCTGGTGCAGCCCTTCGTGGAGAACGCGCTGTGGCATGGGCTTCCGCCGCGTTCGGGAGAGCGGTCATTGCGCATCGTCTTCTCCGCGCGCAACGGCGGTCTGCGCTGCATCGTACGTGACAACGGTGTGGGGCGGGCACAAGCTGCACCGCGCGGGGACGGACATCGTTCCCTCGGCACAGAGCTCACCAACGAACGTTTACGCCTGCTCACGCACCGCTTGCAGCAGAAGGGTTCCTACATCATCAACGACCTGCTCGATGCCGACGGCGCCCCGACCGGCACCGAGGTGATCATCGACCTGGAAGGCTGAGGCGCGCACGGCTCAGAATGCGAACTTGCGCACATGATCCGGGCGCTGATCGTGGACGACGACCAATTGGCGCGCAGCAACCTGCGCGGCTTGTTGGCCGAGGCGCACAAGGATGTGCAGGTGGTCGGTGAGACCGACAACATCGCCGACGCCGAAGGGCGCATCGCTGAGCTGTCGCCCTCGCTGGTCTTCCTGGACGTGGAGATGCCCGGCGGAAGCGGCTTCGACCTGTTGCGCAAGCTGGGCCGCTGGGACTTCGAGGTGATCTTCGTCACCGGGCACCAGCGCTACGCCATCGAGGCCATCCGGTTCAGCGCGCTCGACTACCTGCCGAAGCCCGCGGACCCGCAGGAATTGGCCGCCGCGCTGGAGCGGTTCAAGCAGCGCCGGGAGCCGCCCACGGTACGTGCGCAAGTGCAGGAACAGTTCATCGCCAACATCGCACAACCCGCGCCATCCGGTTTCAAGCTCACGCTGCACCAAGGTGATGCCACCTGGTTCGTTGCCCCGGCAGAGGTGCGCCGTTGCGATGCCGACAGCAACTACACGCGCATCACGTTGCAGGATGGGCGCCGCTTCATCATGGCGCGAACGCTCATGGACTTCGAGGAGATGCTGACGCCCTTCGGCTTCCTTCGGCTGAGCCGGCATGCGCTGGTAGCGCGCAGGATCGTGACGCACGTCAGCGCGAACGCCGCCGTGCTCGATGATGGCGAGCATGTGCCCGTAAGCCGCCGACGCATGGGCGAACTGAAGGAGAAACTGGCGGGGTGAAAAAAAACACAGGGACGGGCTCGCGGCTCACTTCGCCCGCATCCTGTTCCCCTTCGCCTCGTGTGTGAGCTCGCACAAACCCAACGCTTCCATCAGCGGCGGCAGGTACACACCGAAGCGCCCGCGCAGGCCCTTCTTCAGGCCGTACCAGCCTTTCACGGGGTTCTTCTCGCTGCGGCCCCAGGCTTCTACGGTGCCTTCCTTGGCGGGCTTCTGTTCATCCGCTCCACCGAGGTCCATCCAGTCGCCGTGTTTCTTCAGCATCGTATGCAGGTCGTTGATGCACCGGATGTCGTAGAGCAGCACGGTCTTACCGACAGTGCAGACCAGTACTTCCGTGCCATCCTTCTCCTCGACGTGCATCGTGTATTCGGAAGTGCCGGGCGGGGTCTTCAGTTTCCAAGGCTTGTCTTTGGTGCGCTTTTCCATGGCGTTCGTTCGGAGTGTCGAAGATGCAGCGGAACGATCATACACAGGAGCGGACAATGACGACCGGTTGGTTTGATGCTCCGTTGAGGAGATGACTGCTGCACACTGGACCGAACCAAGAACAACGGATCTTCGCACCATGACCATGCGCTACCGCCGCCTCGGCAACGCCGGCCTTCAGCTCTCCGAACTCTCACTGGGCTCTTGGCTCACGTTCGGCAAACAGATCACCGACGATACCGCCGAGGCGCTGATGAAGCTCGCCTATGATAACGGCATCAACTTCTTCGACAACGCCGAGATCTACTCCAAGGGTGAAAGCGAGCGGGTGATGGGCCGTATCCTGAAGAAGATGGAATGGCCGCGCGACACATGGACGGTGAGCAGCAAAGTGTTCTTCGGCGCTGGTGGTAAACTGCCCACGCAGCTCGGTCTTCACCGCAAGCATGTGGTGGAAGCCTGTCATGATGCTTTGAAGCGCTTACAGGTGGACTACCTCGACCTCTATTTCTGCCACCGCCCTGATCCGAACACACCCATCGCCGAAACGGTGTGGACCATGCACCAACTGATCATGCAGGGCAAAGTGATGTACTGGGGCACCAGCGAATGGAGCGCGAAGGAGATCACGGAAGCACATGCCGTCGCGGAGAAGCACCACCTCATCGCACCGGTGATGGAGCAGCCGCAGTACAACATGTTCCACCGGGCGAAAGTGGAGGAGGAGTTCGCGCCGCTCTACGATACCGTAGGCCTGGGCACCACCATCTGGAGCCCGCTCGCCAGCGGTATCCTCAGCGGCAAACACACGCTGGAAGGCGACGCTTCATCACGCCTGCGCATGGCCGGGCTGGAATGGTTGAAGGAGCGCGAGCTGAACGAGGCCCGCTTGAAGAAGGTTGAGGAGTTGAAGTCCATCGCGACGGACCTCGGCTTGTCGTTACCGGTGTTCGCCATCGCATGGTGCTTGAAGAACGCGCGCGTGAGCACGGTAATGCTCGGAGCGAGCAAGACGGGTCAGCTCGAAGAGAACCTCAAGGCCGTGGATGCGCAGGACCTGTTCACGCCCGAGGTGATGAAGCGTGTGGAACTCGCGATCGCCGACGAAAAGCTCAGCACATGGTGAATCAGCTGACGTTGGCTACCGCATTGGTGCTAACCGCGTGCAGTGCACCGGACAGCCCGATGACCGATGCGACCGAAGCAGATGCGTTGGGCGGTAAAGCGCGCGATACCGCGACCATCACGGCTCCCGCGAGTTTGCCTCCAACACCTTGGTTGGTGCCGGATACCACGCGGTGGTCATCGTACTGGTGGACGACCTACCGCGACACCACGGGAACGCTCGCCATGCGCAAGGCCGACCTGGATGGAGATGGTGCGGTGGATAGGGCGGTGGTGGTCGAGGGGTCGGGCAGGGGGCCGGGAGGTGTGCAGGGGATATGGGTCGATCGGGCCAGCGGCGCGGACACAGTGCTGGTGATCGAAGGCGGCGATGCGGAGCTGGACTCCATCGGCTTCGGGCTACTGATCTGGTCAGCGGGCGATATCGATCATCTGGGCAGCGATGCGGAGGAGATCCCGTCACCGTTCCGTTCGGAACATCCGGTGTTGACAGTGATCTACTTCGAGAAATCGGCGGTGACCTACGTTTGGAAGGAATGCCGCTTCGTTCCGGTATGGACCGGGGATTGAGCCTGCCCCGCAGATTGCCGAAGAGCGTGGAGAGGTCGTCGGCAGGAGAGAAGCAGGGCACATGGTAGGACGTCCCTCGCGGATTTGATGGTTGGCATTGCTGAACGTCTCCCCATCGTATCATCGCTTCAACCCGTTATGGATGGTGAGTTATGGCCCCTGATGAGGCAAAAGCACTGACACTACAAGTGTCTAACCGCTCGTCACAGTCCGTTCGGCTACGCACATTCTTGCCCGTGCTAAGACCTACAACCTAGAACCTTGCGGAACCCTTGTTGCCATGGACCGAGCCATTGATCGCAGACCCGCCCGCAGAAAGCGCATGATCG
Organism: Flavobacteriales bacterium; assembly: GCA_016699575.1. Taxonomy (NCBI): domain Bacteria; kingdom Pseudomonadati; phylum Bacteroidota; class Flavobacteriia; order Flavobacteriales; species Flavobacteriales bacterium. Next base: position 2,103,297 of record CP064979.1, read on the forward strand.
CACTGGGGTGCGTTGGTGGTCTTGCTTTGGTAGCCGTGGTGTTCTGGGGTAGTTCGTTAACCACCAGCAAGGTGCGCATCGAGGCGGAGAAGGTGACGGTGGCCACTGTCGAGTCCGGCTTGTTCAAGGAGTTCATCCCGGTGACGGGTACCGTTCAGCCGTTGCAAACGGTCTTCTTGGACGCGTTGGAAGGGGGCACCGTCAAACAGCGGTTCGTTGAGGACGGAAGTATGGTTGTCGCCGGCCAGCCCATCATCGAATTGGGCAATCCGCAGTTGCAGATGGATGCCATCAACCGCGAGGCGCAATTGCTCGACCAGCAGAACAATTTGCGCAACACCCGTCTGGCCATGGACCAGCAGACCACGAGGCTGCGCGACGAATTGCTGAACCTCGAGAAGGACCTCAAGCGCCTCGAGCGCGAAGCAAGGCTTGATGACCGGCTGGTAAAGGACTCGCTTCTGGCGCACAACACCTTCCTGGCGAACAAGGAGAACCTGGAATACATGCGCGCCAAGCGTCGGCTAGTGGCTGACAACGTGCGCAGCGATTCGCTGTTCCGGCTCACCCAGCTCGGCTCCATCACAAGCAACCTCGACCTCATTCAGCAGAACCTGCGCTTCTTGCGCGAGAACCTGCAGAACCTGGTGGTGAAGGCCCCCATCGCCGGGCAGCTCAGCGGATTGAACGTCGAGATAGGACAGACCAAGCAGCGCGGTGAGCGGATCGCGCAGATCGACGTCCTGAACGGTTTCAAGGTGCGGGCGCGGATCCCCGAGCATTACGTGAGCCGTGTGGTTGCTGGTCTGCAAGGAACCTTCACGCATGCCGGTGCGGAACACACCATACGGATCTTCAAGGTTTACCCCGAGGTAAGCAATGGCGAGTTCGATGTCGACTTGCGGTTCACGGGCGATGAGGCTGGAAGCATGCGGCGTGGCCAGACGTTCCAGGTCCGGTTGCAATTGAGCGAGGATCAACAAGCCGTCATGCTGCCACGTGGACCGTTCTTCCAGGACACGGGCGGTCAGTGGGTGTACGTGGTTGCGGCCGACGGGAAAGCGGTGAAACGGGAAGTGGTGCTCGGCCGCCAGAACCCGGACATGTATGAAGTGCTGGAAGGCCTGCAGTCCGGCGACCGTGTCGTGACCAGTCGCTATGCGATGTTCAATGACGCGGATGAGTTGATCCTGGAGTGATGCCTGCGAATGCAGCACCAAAATGCAAAACCACAACCTTACCCTACCATGAGCCTCCTGAAAACGATCGACCTGTGCAAGGTTTACCGCACCGACACGGTGGAAACCACCGCACTGAACAACGTGAGCATCGACATCGCGCAAGGCGAGTTCGTGGCCATCATGGGACCGAGCGGTTGCGGCAAATCCACGCTCCTCAACATCATCGGTTTGCTCGATGCCCCGAGCACCGGCAGCTATGCGGTGAACGGAGAGGACGTCAGTGGGTACAATGAGCGCAAACGTGCCGAGGTGCGCAAGAACACCATCGGTTTCGTTTTCCAGAGCTTCAACCTTATCGATGAGCTCACCGTGGCGGAGAACATCGAGCTGCCGCTGATCTACACGAACATGGGCAAAGCAGAGCGTGAACAATGCGTTGCGGAGGCCATGGACCGCATGAACATCGCGCACAGGGCGAAGCACTTCCCGCAACAACTGAGCGGTGGGCAGCAGCAACGTGTGGCGATCGCAAGAGCGGTGGTGAACAAGCCGAAACTGATACTGGCCGATGAGCCCACCGGCAACCTGGACAGTGCGCATGGCGAAGAAGTCATGAACCTGCTGTCTGAACTGAACAAGGCAGGCACCACGGTCATCATCGTTACGCACAGCCTGCGCGATGCGGGTTACGCAAAGCGCACCGTCAACCTGCTCGATGGCAAAGTGGTGACCACGGGCGTGCATGCCTGACCGGTCGGGTCCGATGGCATGGACGGGGGAAACCCTGGCCCGGGAACGGGACTCGATCACTTCTCCCCATACCGCGGATCCGGCTTCCACGGCAGCTTCTCGAACCGTTCCGTGCGAAGTGCCGCGTGGCCGAACTCCTCCTCCACCACTCCGGTGAACCGGTACACGCCGCGCCCGCGGAACGGAAAGCGAGTGGCCACCTGCGGGAACTGCGTGCTGTCCCAGAAATCGCCGGCCGGATCGATGAAGGAGCCGAAGGTCATGCGCTGGCCGTAGTGCGTGTCGGTGCTCTTTACGTGGATCAGATAGCCGAGCATCGTCACGCGCTTGCCGATGTGCTGGTGCATGTCGCGCTTGAGGATGAAAGGGGGTGAAGAAGTGAATGGTGGATGGGAGTTGGTGAACGGGACTGGCGGCGAGCGCCTCTTCCGTTCGCTGTTCACCATCTCCCGTTCACCGGACCCCACCAGCGTGAACGGATCGCAGAGGGGGAAGCCCAGCAGCTCCAGCTCGTCGTAGGCATCGGCCAAGGGGTAGTGCAGCAGCTCGGGCAATCGAGGCTCTTCCACTTTCGTGATGAAGAGGTCGCCAGTACTGCTCACCATGGCGGGGCGGTGCAGGAGCGCAATGTCCCACAGCAGGTGCGGCTTGCTGCGCCCGGTGAAGCGCAAGGCGCCCACGCGTGCGAGGATGCGCGCCTGTTCCACCGCGAGCGGAACGCGTTTCAAGAGATCCTGTAGATCGGCATAGGGGCCGTGGCGGCGGCGTTCGTGCAGGATCAGCTGCACGGTCTCGCTCTCGAGACTTTTGATATTGGAGAGGCCTAGGAAGATGCAGGAGGTGATAGGTGATGAGCGGCGAGTGGCGAGTGGCGGCTGCGTGGGCAGACGCGCCACGCGCCGCTCATCACTCACCACTTTGTGAAGTGAACAAAGCTCTTCGCTGGTATTGACGCACGGCGCCTCGATCACGGCCCCGGCGCGCTTCGCCTCGTGCAGGTAGAACTCGGTGTGGTAGAAGCCTCCGAAGTTGTTGGCCACGCCCACGAGGAACTCGAGCGGATGGTGCGCCTTCAGATAGAGGCTCTGGTAGCTCTCCACCGCATAGCTGGCGCTGTGGCCCTTCGCGAAGCTGAAGCTGGCGAAGCTTTGGATCTGCCGCCAGATCTCCTCGGGCTCACCTTCCGGATACCCGCTGACCTTGCAATTGGCGAAGAACTTCTGCTCCACCACCTTGAACTCCGGCCGGTCGCGGTAGCGGATGTTCATGCCACGGCGCACTTGGTCGGCGTCCGATACGTCCAGCCCGCCGTACTGCATCACCACCTTGATCACGTCCTCCTGGTACACCATCACGCCATAGGTCTCGGGCATGATCTCCAGCAAGCGCTTCGGAGCCTGCTTGCGGCGCTCGGGATCGTGGTGCCGCAGCAGGTACTCGCGCATCATACCGCTCTCGGCCACGCCGGGCCGTATAATGCTGCTGGCCGCGACCAGTCCAAGGTAATCGTCCACCTTGAGCTTCTTCAGCAGCATGCGCATGGCCGGGCTCTCCACATAGAAGCAGCCGATGGTGTTGCCCGTCCTGATGAGCTCCTTGATCGCTGGATCCTGCTTGAAGCGAGGAATATCATGGATGTCGATCGGGCTGCCTTTCTTCTCCAGGATCTCCACCGCCTCGCGGATGTGCCCCAACCCGCGCTGGCTGAGCAGATCGAACTTGTGCAGGCCGAGGTCCTCGGCCTCCAGCATGCTGAACTGTGTGACCGGGAATCCCTTCGGTGGCCGGTGCAGCGCAGTGAAGTGGGTCACGGGTTTCTCGGTGATGACGATGCCGCCTGCATGGATCCCCAGATGATGCGGCATACCGATGAGATGCTGTCCGTACTTGATCACGGCTTGGGCGACCCTGTCGAGTTCTCTTTTCGCGCCATCGGGCACACGCCGTTGATCGCGGTAGTAGCTGCTGTCGCCCTCGCTCAACGCATCGATCTCGCCCGGTGGCAGTCCGACGGCCTTGCCCAGTTCGCGTATGGCGCCGCGCCACTGGAAAGTGGTGTAGGTGGCGATCTGCGCGGCGTGGATGCCTCTTGCATTGGCGCCCTGAGCGGAGCCGAAGGGGCCATTGTACTTGCCGAAGACGTACTTGAAGATCTCGTCCCGGTCCTTCCAACTGAAGTCGATATCGAAGTCGGGGGGCTTCTTGCGCGCTGGATTGATGAAGCGTTCGAAATAGAGGTCGAGCTCCATCGGGTCCACATCAGTGATGCGGAGACAATAGGCCACCAGGCTGTTCGCCCCGCTGCCGCGCCCCACATGGAAGAAGCCCCGACTCCGCGCGTAGTTGACGATGTCCTGGTTGATACGGAAGTAGCTGATGAAGCCCATCTCCTCGATCACCTTCAATTCGTAACGCATGCGATCGAGCACTGCCGGTTTAGCGTCCGGGTAGCGGTACCGCAGGCCCTCCAACGTGTCGCGGTGCAAGGCCTCGCGGTCCTCGGCCTCGGTCGCGCTGAAGGCCTTGCGCGTCTTGTCCGAGTTGTCGAAGGCGATGGTGCACTGCTTCAGCAATCCTTCAGCGTTCGTGATGAGTTGCGGAAAGTCACGGTAGATGTGCCGCACTTCCTCTTCGTTCCGGAAGACCTCATCGGCTTGTGCCAGCTCATCTTGCGGCAACATGCTCACGACAGTGTTCTTTGCCACGGTGCGCAACAAGCGATGGGCATTGAAGTCGCGCTTGTGGCGGAAGGTCACCGGGAACAGGGCCACCAGGTCGTTCGGCCTGCGCGCCCATGGGCTGAAGGGCAATCGGGTGAGGTCGGACGGTTTGATGCCGACGCGCTCGTCCGGGCGGAGTTGTTGTGGTGCGTGGGTGAAAGGATAGATGAAGAACACCTCGTCCAACTCGGGTGCTCGTTCGGGTATCGCTTCATCGTGGAGCAGATGCTGGCTGAGCAGTTCGTTCAGCCGCTGGAAGCCTGCGTTGTTCCTGGCGATGCCCACATAGAGCAGCTTCGGCCCCCGCCGGAATTCGATGCCCGCGACAGGTCGCACACCGAAACGTTTCTCCGCGTCACGGACGAGATCGGGAATACCTGCCGTGCAATGGATATCGGTGAGCGCCAGGGTGCGCACGCCGTTCCGGGCGGCCTCTTCCAGCAGCGCCTCGGGCTTCATCACCCCGTACTTGAAGCTGAACCAGCTATGGCAATTGAGGTACATGGTTGATCGACGGATTCCGCGTCGATCGCGGGCCCTAGAATGTATGTACGATCCGCACGCGGCGAAAACGGAACTTCGCGCCCGATGTCAGAAAACACTTCCCGTACCGAGCTCAACGTGATGGGCGAATTCGGCCTCATCGAACGCATCGCCTCGCGCGTCCATCTTCAGCACGCCTCGTCCGTCAAGGGGATCGGGGACGATGCCGCCGTGATCGACCCGCAGGGCCTGCACCAGGTCGTCACCACCGATATGCTGGTGGAGGGGGTCCACTTCGATCTTGGCTACGTGCCGCTGAAACACCTGGGCTACAAGGCCGTGGTGGTGAACGTGAGCGATGTGTATGCAATGAACGCGGAACCGCGGCAAGTCACAGTATCGCTGGCGCTCAGCAACCGGTTCCCGGTAGAGGCGGTGGATGAACTGTACGAGGGCCTCCTGCTCGCCTGCAAGAACTATGGCGTTGACCTTGTTGGGGGCGATACGTGCAGCAGCCCCAGCGGACTGGTGATCAGTGTAACGGCCATCGGCACTGCGCGGAAGGAGGATGTGGTGTACCGCAGCGGGGCGAAGGACAACGAACTGTTGTTGGTGAGCGGTGACTTGGGCGGTGCCTACATGGGCTTGCAAGTGCTTGAGCGCGAGAAGGCGGTGTTCAAAGAGACCGGGGCTCAGCCCGACCTGGCGGGCCACGACTACATCCTGGAGCGGCAACTGAAGCCCGAGGCACGACGCGATGTCGTGGAACTACTGAAAAAGCTGGACGTACGTCCCACGAGCATAATCGATGTGAGCGATGGCCTGGCCAGTGAAGCGATCCACTTGGCCCGAAGTTCGGGCCTCGGGGTGCGTGTCTACGACGAGAAGCTGCCCATCGATCCATCCACCTATCAGACCGCGCGCGACTTCAACCTTGACCCGACCACGTGCGCGTTGAACGGGGGTGAGGACTATGAACTGCTCTTCACCATCCCCCAGACCGACTACGAAAAGGTGAAAGGCAACCCCAGCGTCACCGTTATCGGCCATATGACCGACAAGGCCAATGGTTACCGCCTCGTGGACAAACAAGGAGGGGAGCATGAACTCACCGCACAGGGGTGGGATGCCTTCCTGAAGAAAGCCTAGCGACCGATCAAGCAGCCTTGCCGCGACCGTGCAAGCGCTCCTTCACAACCTCGCCGAAGGGCTTCCCGTGCAGTCGGCTGATGGCCCAGGCGATGGGGTCAAGGTGTCCGTAGAGCGCTCGCTCAGCGGGCTGGTCCTGCAATGCGCTCAGGTTTTCGTGGAATTGTGAGAGCTTCTCGTGCACATGTGCGGCAGTGCTGTTCTTGGCAATGCCTTGCACCAATGCGATGAGCAATTGCTCGGTCCTGAAGGTGCGCCCACGCGTTTGGAGGAAGCGGGTGGTGTTCCGCGCCGCGAAGCGCACCATGTCCGTACGGCCGGTTTCCAGGAGAAGGATCAGGTGCAGCAAACGTCCGTAGCACACCGCGTCCTCGCTCTCGTCTATGCTGATGTCATTGAGCAACTTATTGGTCAGGCGCAGGGCGGTTTCGGGATCCCCCGCGCCGAACGCCGCGTAGGCCATCTGGTAGTAGAAGCCTGCTTTCCGCACCGCACCGATGGAGCCTTCGTGCCGTTGCAGCCCGCGTTCAATGGCGGGCAATTGGGCAGCCGCTGAGACGAAGTCGCCGGCGTGGCAGAGCAGTGCCAGTTCGAGACTGTAGCTGGTGCTGAACAGTTTCACGTCCAGGTCCGGCGTGTCCGGCATGTCGAAGTCCATGGGGGCCTGACGGAATTCGCGGAGCAGGTCGTGGGCTTCACCGTGGTGCCCGAGCTGTGCGGTGACGTACGCCAGATTGCCCAGCACGCCCAACAACAAGCTTGGCTCTTCGCTGAAGTGGTCGTAGCGGGCGCGGATCAATGCACGATTCCGCAACAGATGATCACGGCTCTGCTCGGCCTTGCCTTCAGCGAAGGCAATTGCGCTCCGGATATGATGGTACAGGTACTCGGCCCTGGGTGAACACCATGTGCTGGTAGGTTGCAGTTCAGGCAAGGTCTTGAGGCCCTCCAACGCGCTGAGCGCGGCGGTGCTGCGGGCCTGTCCCTTGGCATACAACGTCCTGAAGAGATCGCTCTTGAGGGCCCAGAGCCGGTCCACTTGGGCTTGCACGTCCAGCAGCTCGCGGCCCTCTTCCACCCAAGCGTCCACCGCCGTGGCATTGGCGTGGGCGTAGTTGGCCTGTTCCATCAGGCGGCTTTCCCATTCACGCACGGCCACAAGTAGACTGGTGCGCCCGTGCTTGGCCGCCGTGCGACGGACGCTGGCCAGCAGTTTTTCGGCTTCGGGATAGAGCGCCCTGGCGTGAAGGATCTCCACATGGTGCAAGGATCTCCGCAGTCGTGCATCCACCGAGCTTTCCGCGTGGTAGGCATCGAGGCTGCGCAGGATGGTATCGTAGAGCCGGTGCTTGGTGATGGCGAAGCGGTTGGTGAACGCTTCCTTCTTGAACCGTCGGAGCAGAGCGGCTTCGTCGTATTCGTCCTGTTCATCAATGGCGTCGAACAGGATCTGGTGGTTGCTGGACCCGCCGACCAAGTGCCTCGACGTATACACCTTGAAGTACCGTTTCTCCGCCGGGTCCATCGATCGGATGAGCCGGTGCAAGTGGTCTTGTTGGGACTGGTTCATGGTGAGCGCGTCTGGTTGTGAAAATGTAGGTGGGTCCCCACCGAGCACAACGACATGAACGAGTTACGGCGACGTTAGCGCGGGGAAAGGCGGACGGCACCATGAACAGTGGGTCGGTCCGCTGTACGGTAAGTGAAATGAAAAAGCCCCGACGGATCGGGGCCTCCATACCAAGGGACTGAGGGGGCTCAGTTCACCCTGGGCTTCTTGTTGCTTTTCTCTTTGTCGCCTTCGTCGTCGCCATCATCACTGATGCCGCCGCCGTCCGGGCCGCCTTCGCCTTCGAAGTCACGCGTGAGGCCGTTCACACCGCTAGGGGTTTCTTTCCCCGACTGTTCCGTTCCGTCAGATGTCCCACCGGTGCCATTCGGGCTGTCGTCATCCACTTGTCCAATGCCACCGCCTTTCAGGATATAGGCCGGCTGCCCGTTGGGGGCCACCACTTCATCCTTCGAACACGAAGCCAGCATCGCCATCGCAACAAGTGCGATGAAGAGTTTGGCGATCGGATGCATAGTGGTCATAGCGGTTCAAATGTAAGCTCCGGTCCCGGCCGATTTCAACCCGTTGGCCACTTTTTTGCCACCGTTCCCTAAAGGAAGTTCGATGCGTACGCGGGTTCCCGAGACCAGTCCCCCCGGTCCATGCACCTGCTCAGGCCCTTCAATACGGATGTCGCTAAGATGCAAGCTGCGGAGCACGTCCGCCCTGCCCTTTGTGATCTCGATGCCCTTACTGATGTGGTCTTCAGCCCCGTTGGTTTTGCCCTTGAGGCTTTCCTGGACCCCGATACCATCATCTTCCACGCTCACCACAACGGTGTTTGCAGCGCTGTTGGCCACCTTTATGATGACCTCCCCCTGCCGGTCCATGGGCAGTATGCCGTGCCAGATGCTGTTCTCAACGTAGGGTTGCAGCATCATGGCGGGCAGGTGGATGTCATGCAGGTCCACTTCGTCGTCGATGTGCAGGGTATAACGGAACTTGTCCTTGAAGCGCATGTGCTCCAACGTCAGGTAGAGCTCCAAGCGTTCGAGCTCTTCAGCGAGGCTTACTGTGTCGCTTTGGCTGGCATCGAGGTTCTTGCGGATGAGCTTGGCGAAACTGGTGAGGTAGCGGTTGGCCGCGGTGCGGTCCTGGCGGTTTATGTAATACTGGATGCTGTTGAGGGCGTTGAACACGAAGTGGCGGTTCATGTTCGCATTGAGCGCTTGTTGTTCCAGCTGCAGCATGCGGCTGCGCAACATCAGTTGTTTTGTTTTCTCGCTGCGTGCACGTTGGAGAGCTCGCCAGCGCATGATGCCGTAAAGAACTGCGGCGAGGGCCAGCACGCAACCACCGATGAACCACCACGTGAGCCAGAACGGCGGCAGGATGACGAACGCGAAGGTGGCTTCGGGGCTCCACGCACCTTGGTCATAGCGGGAGGCCACTTTGAAGGTGTATTCACCGTGGGGCAGGTTACTATAGCTGGCGAAGCGGGCTTCCGTTTCCGGCAGCCAGTCGGCATCGTAACCGGCCAACATGTACCGGTAGAGCACGGCTTCGGGCTCGTGCAGCGCAACACTGCCGTAATCAAAGGTGAGGTAGTGTTTGCGATGATCGAGGCGCAACCCCATTGGCAGCCCGGAGGTGTTGTCCAAGCTGTCGCACTGGCCCTTCCAATCGCTTGCTTGCAGGAACGAACGCACCCCACCGATGGTGCAGAACGGTAGCTTTGTGTACGGCGGGTTGCTCCGCCGCCGCGGGTCGTGCATCACCAGTCCGCTGGCTGTGCCGATCCATGTGCGGCCCAACGTGTCGAGGTAATAAGCGTTCAGGTTGCACTCCGTGCCCAGCAGCCCGTCGCGGGCATTGATGCGTTCGATGCTGCCCATCTGCGAGGGCAGGAGTTTCGGGCGGAAGCGGTAGATGCCGTTGTTGGTGCCGGCCCATCCCGTGCCGTTCGCATCAATGTGCAGCATGTCCACATAGTTGCTGCCGGGATCATCCCCGAAGCGTATGGCCACCGTGCCGCTGTCGCTGCGTATGGCCACACCGTTGGCCGTGCCGATCCACAAGCGTTGCGCTCCATCAATAGCCAGCGTCATCACGGTGTTGTCCGGTAATCCGTTCTCCGATGTGAACCGCTCGAATCGGCCGTGCCGCACGCGGTAGAGCCCGTTCTCGCTCCCGAGCCACACATTACCTGCGGCGTCTTCCACCAAGCTGCGCACCGATCGGCCGGGCCCGTTGCCTCCCGCCCGGTGGTGCACGACATCACCCGTCGGATCGATGACGGAGACGCCGTCGCGCGTGCCGCACCAGATGTTGCCGTTGCGGTCTTCCATGAGGGCCAGCACACGGTTGTCGGTGAGCAGGATATCCTCTGTGGGCAAGCGGACCGCGCCTTTCTCCAACAGGCAAAGGCCATCGCTGGTGCCCCACCAGTGCCGACCGCGGCTGTCCAGCAGGTTGCACCATACGGTGTTGTTCGGCAAGCCCTCAAGCGTGGTGATCATAGCCATGCCATCCAGCCTGCAGATGCCATTGCCGTACGTGCCGATCCATTCAGCCCCACTGGCATCGCGGCCCATGGTCATCACCAGGTCGCTGCACAGTCCTTCTTTGGTGGTGATGGTAACGAAACGGTCACCGGCGAACCGCAACAAACCGCCTCCATCCGTGCCGATCCACAACTGGCCGTGGTCGTCCTCCAAGGAGCAGTACACATTGTCGTTCGGCATGCCTTGGTGCATCATGAAGGAGCGCACGCGGAAGCTGTCAGGTGCTATTTGCTCAATGCGGTTCAGCCCCAGCTTTGAACTGGCCCAGATCCTTCCGGCGCCATCAGCCATCACCCACCTGACATTGTTCTGCAAGAGACCGTCTTCATCATCGAACATCTTCATGGAGCCGTTGGCGTCCCAGCGGAAGATCCCGTCGCCGTAGGTGCCGATCCAAACGGCGCGCTCGGCATCCATGGTCATGGTGCTGATGCTGAGGTCGCGTTCATCCAGCGTAATGCGATCGCAACCCCCGTTGCGCCAGCGCAGTAGGCCATCGCGCATGCCAACCAGTAGCGAACCATCGGTCAGTTGCAGCATCGCCCTGATGGACCGGGCCGTATCCTGAGGCCAGCCGTCCAGTGGTGCGAAGGCGGTACCCCTGCGTTCGACCACACCAGCGCCATCGGTGGCCAGCAGGAATCGTCCATCATCGGTCCGAAGCAGCGCCTCGATCCGCGCGCCCTCCATGCTTGCGGGCAGGTCGTTGCGCGTGATGCGTCGGCCATTGATGTGGAGGAGCGACGAGCCGCATCCCAGCCACATGCCGCCATCCGGATCTGCGAGCAGAGCGCCCACTTGCGGGTCGGGCAATCCCTCTTGAACACCATGATTGGTGAATTCGCTTCCATCGAAGACGCTGACACCACCGAGCGTTGCGATCCACAAACGGCCTTCACGGTCCAAGGCCATGCGCCGCACCTGGCTCTGCGCCAGCCCGTCCTCGGGCGTCCATTGCTCGAAACCGTATTGCTGCGCGAAAGCACCGAGCCCGCACACCATCGCCCACACCGCCAACGATCCGCGCATCACCGATCAGAACGTATTGATGAGCGCCAGGAAATCGGGAAGGCGTCTACGACTAACGGGGATGAGCGTTCCGGAGCTGAGCAACGCCATGTTGCCTTCCGTGCGGCTGAAGCCTTTCAGATGCTCCAGGTTGATGATGAAGCTCTTGTGAACGCGGAAGAACTTCTTCGGGTCGAGGTTGGTCTCGAACATGCGGATATGCTTGCTGCTGATGAGGCGCTTGCCGTCCTTCTGGTGCACGGTGGTATAGCTGTCGCTGGCCTCCAAATAGAGGATGTCATCGTGCTTCACCATGCTCAGGCCATCACGGCCGGGTACGGCAATGCGCGTGCTGAGGGGCGACCCTGGGTCGTTCATCAACGCCGCGATCGCACTGGTGGTCTGCGGTTGGCCGGAGGGGTCGCCGAGCACGCGCTTCATCTTGCTCACTGCCCGTTGCAGCTCTTCAGGGTCGATCGGTTTTTCCAGGTAATCAAGCGCGTTCTCTTTGAAGGCCTGCAACGCGTACTGGTCATATGCAGTGGTGAACACCACCGGCAATTCGCGATCGGCCACGGAGCGCAGCAGCGAGAAACCGTCCTCGCCGGGCATCTTGATGTCAAGGAACAGCGCCGCAGGTTGAACGGCCTCGATCAACTTACGGGCTTCAGGCGCAGTACCCGCTTGCCCCACGACTTCCACATCGGGGCAGTGTTCTTCGAGCATGAGACGCAGGTTCTCCCGTGCATCCGGTTCATCATCAACGATCATCGCGCGCAGCATGGCAAGGGGATTTGGTGCGAGGAAACTACGAGCGCACAAGGCGTGCTTGCGGTGGGAGAATGACCGATCGCTGTCCTGATCGAGCGAACGGTGGACCTGGGGAAGCGGACGGTCACCGCTGGCGCACAGCGGAGAGGAAAGCGTCGAGCCGGTCGCGTGCCACCGGCACCCGCGAGCCGTTGCGGAGCACAGCCCACTGGCCATCGTCGCGCAAATACTCGCGCAGGTGGGCCATGTTGATGAGGTGGCTCCGGTGCACGCGCAGGAACTGCGACGGGTCGAGGAGATCCTCATAGACCTTCAGTGTGCGGGTGTCCAAGTACCGGGTGCCATCCGCGAAATGGAGAAGGGTGCAGTTACCGTCGGCTTCCACATGCGCGATGGTGCGCGGGTCGAACAATTTGATGCCTTTGGCATGCTCCACGGCGATGCGCGGTCCTCGCTCACCCATCTTCAGTTCCTGCACCAGGGCATCGAGCTGTTCCCTGTACACGAGTTGCTGCGCCGGCTCATGCGCCAGGCGTTCGGCGCGCTCACCGGCCTTGGTCACGGCGGCCTTCAGCTCGTCGGGATCGATCGGCTTCAGCACGTAATCCACGGCATTGGCATGGAAGGCGCGCACAGCATGGTCCTTGAACGCGGTGACGAACACGACCATGAAGCGCGAGCCTGGCATGCTCTCCAAGAGGTCCAACCCCTCCGTACCGCTGGGCATGCGGATATCGAGGAAGACGAGATCGGGGTCGAGGGCGGTGATCACCTCGTGCGCTCTTGGTGCGCTATCGGCGGTGGCCACCACATCAACATGCGGGGCTTCATCGCTCAGCAGTATGCGCAGGTTCTCTCTCGCCGGCTCTTCGTCATCGACGATGATGGCGCGCAGTGGCCGGGGTGCTGTTGTTGTGTGTTCCACCGCCGCCAAGGTATCGGTGCCGTGCTGCCGTTCCCTGTATTGCGGCTTCCGTTGCTCGTGCAGCGTGTGCCCCTGCAATGAACGGGCACGAATTTTCCGTTGCAAACCCTGTAACCCCTTGTTGCCATGATGACGAAGAACACCGCCCGAAGCCGCTTTTGGATCTTCATTGACCAAGGTTCCTGAGCCCGGCTCCGATCGGCCACCACCGGTGGGGCCGATGTACAACTTCCACCGGCGAACCGATACCAATTGAATGAAGCAGCTCCGCGCACCAGCCGGAACGCTTCATCTTGCCAACCTCCTGAACGTCCCCCGTTCATCGTTTTCCCTTCGGCTTTTCCTGCTCCTGTTCGTTCTCGACAGCTCGTCGACCGTCATCGCGGAGCACTTGCCACCAGGTGTTCAACCTGTGCCGCATGTTGCGCGCGCCGAGGGTTGTGCACCGGCCACCGGCAAGAGCGAGCTAGACCTGAACAACGTGCGTGCGCTGGTGGAGACCGGCGGCAACATGTGGCAGGACCGTGGTGCCGATAAACCCGGCTACGAAGTACCCAAGACCCATGACCGGTCAGGGCCGGATCCCATCTTCGCCGGGGCTCTCTGGCTGGGCGGGCGGTCGCCGGACAATGTGCTGAAGCTGGCCGCCGTGACCTATCGTGCCCAGGGCAACGACTTCTGGCCCGGCCCATTGACCACCAATGGCAATGCCAGCATCACGGGCGACCAGTGCAACACGTACGACGAGATATGGAAGACGCACCGCCTGGATGTTGAGCGCCATGTGGCCTACGAGCGGTGCAAGCGCGACCCCTTGTGCAACGAGGCGGTGGAATTCCCGGGCTACACCATGCCGCCCGTGTTCCTGGAGTGGCCCGCGCACGGCAATACGGCCCTCAACGAGAGCGAGTTCCTTGCGCCCTTCTTCGACTTGGATAGTGACGACCAGTACAACCCGGAGGATGGCGACGCACCGGGTTACAACCTGGACCCCATCGTTGAATGCAAGGGCATCAACCGCAACGATGCCGTGCCGCTGTTCGGCGATCAGAACCTCTGGTGGGTCTTCAATGACAACGGGAACCAGCACACCGAAACCGGTGGCCGCGCCATCGGCATGGAGGTGCGCGCACAAGCGTTCGCTTTCGCCACCAACGACGAGGTGAACAACATGACGTTCTACAACTACCAGCTCATCAACCAGGGAACGCAGACGTTGTTGAACACCTATTTCGGACAGTGGGTGGATGCCGACATCGGCTGTGCGAACGACGACTACGTGGGCTGCGATGTGCAGCGCGGCCTGGCCTATGCCTACAATGGCCAAGCGGTCGACGATGACTGCAACGGCAATCCGGGCTATGGCGAACAGCCGCCTGCTTTGGGCATCGATTTCTTCCAAGGACCTTATCAGGACCCCGATGGCGTGGACAATCCGTTGACCACGAACTATGCGGACGCTGTGGCCCAGGACGGGATCCCCTACGAAGGTCTCGGTGTCGGTTATGGCGACGGTATTGCGGACAATGAGCGTTACGGCATGCGCGCCTTCATCTACTACAACGGTGGCGGCGGTGGCCAGGGCGACCCCGAACTGGCCGTGGAGTACTACAACTACATGCAAGCACGCTGGTTGGACAATTCACCGATGCTCTACGGCGGAAGCGGTCATTTCTCGGACCCGGATGCCGATCCGAACACCCCCACTTCGTACATGTTCCCCGGGAACAGTGATCCCGTGGGATGGGCAACGGGCGGTGTCGTGCAGGATGCATGGACGGAGGAAGGCTCCGGCAACGAGGAGGACGATCGGCGGTTGTTCCAGAGCGCGGGCCCCTTCCGCCTCGACCCCGGCGCGGTGAACAACCTGACCGTGGGCGTGGTGTGGGCACGGGCGACCACCGGTGGTCCGTTCGCAAGCGTTGAACAGATGCGCGTGGCCGATGACAAAGCACAAGCGCTGTTCGACAACTGCTTCAAGCTCTTGGACGGCCCGGACGCGCCGCGGATCACCCACCAGGAACTGGACCGCGAAGTGATCCTCTTCCTGAGCAACCCAAGTGGCAACAACGTTGGGGAGGGCTACACGCAAGTGGATCCCATCATTCCGGACCACTACACGGTGAACGATACCGACACGGTGGTCACCGACCGCTTCTACCGGTTCCAAGGCTACCAGTTGTACCAAGTGAAGGACGCGACCGTGAGCGTGGACCAGTTGAACGACGTGAACGTGGCGCGACTGGTGTTCCAGAGCGATCGGGAAGACGGCCTAGACCAATTGATCAACTACATCAACAACGAGCAGATCGGCCTGCCCGTACCGACGGAAATGGTGAGCGGCTCTGATGACGGCATCCTGCACAGCGTGCGCATCACCGAGGACAAATTCGCGCAGGGGGATGTGCGCTTGGTGAATTTCAGGACGTACTACTTCATGGTCATCGCTTACGCGCACAATGAGTGGAAGCCTTACAACCCAGTGGAACGTTCCGGTCAGGCCTACCCTTACTTGGCGAGCCGCAGGGCCTTCAATGGCGCGGGCATCACGAGCATTGCGGTGGTGCCGCACAAGCCGGTGCCCGAAGCGTTCGGCACCGTGCAGCAGGCGCAGTACGGTGATGAACCGCCGATCACGCGTGTCGAGGGCCAGGGCCATGGCAACCTGCCGATCCTCATCGATGAGGGAACGGAACGCGCGATCATCAACGATCCGGATGGCCGGGTGGATGAACTCACGTACAAAGCGGGCATGGGCCCTGTGAGCGTGCGGGTCATCGACCCCCTGCGTGTTCCAGCAGCGGAGTTCGAACTGCGCTTCACGAACATGACCACGGACCATGTGCCCATAAGCGATTGGGTGCTCACCAACCTGTCCACGGGGGAAACGGTGACAAGCCAACGCAGCATCGCCGTCGCCGAAGACCAGCTGATCCCGCAATGGGGCTTGAGCGTAATGATCGAACAGAGCACATGGGACACGGTGTACTTCCAGCAGGACAACTTCGTTGGGCTTGAGAAGGAGGTGAACATCCGCGCGTTGCAAGGCGAGCTATCATTCGAAGACACGGACAAGGACTGGCTCACGGGCGTGGTGGACGAGGACGGTCCTGTGCCGTTCAACTGGATCCGCGGGGGTATAGAGTGGAACACGGATTCCGGGGGCTACGATCGGTATGACGACCGCCCGGGCTTCGACATGGATGAAGCGTACGAGCAGTTGCTGGGTGGCACATGGGCGCCCTTCGCGCTGGCCGGTGAAGAAGAGTTCCACCCCATTAGCAAGGACGTGCTCGATGACGTGAAGAACGGCTTCGACCTGCGGACGCTGCCCGATGTGGTGGTGGTCTTCACCCCGGACCGTGACAAGTGGAGCCGGTGCCCGGTGCTGGAGATGCAGGACAATCCACTGCTTGCCGATACTGCACCGAAGCTCTGGTTGCGCAATGATCCCAGTGTGGACAAGAACGGCGACCCGGACGGCACGGGTACGGGCATGGGCTGGTTCCCGGGTTATGCCATCGACCTTGGCACGGGCGAGCGGCTGAACATCGGTTTCGGCGAAGACAGTCATTTGGTGGGCGAGAACGGGAACGACATGAAGTGGAACCCGACGGCACGACTGGCCACCAACCTGGGTGCGCCCGTTATCGGCGGGCAACATTGGGTTTTCGTATGGCGCAACGAACGGCGCACCGATGCCAATGCCAACAGGGTCCCACAGTACGATGGTGGCGAATACATCCGTCAAGGTTTGCAGTCGGGCACTTTCCTCGGGCGCCAGCGGGTATGGAACGCGATAGCCTGGGTGGGCAGCACCATGCTGGCCGAAGGGCACACGCTCTTGGAATGCGAGGCACGGGTGCGGCTGAACGTTGCGAGACCTTATGAGCCGTACGTGCAGCCTTTTGCGTCGTACGAACCGGCCATTGACCCACAGCTGAACGATGGGCTGCCGCTGTACCGGTTCAGCACGCAGGGCCTCGCCGTGCAGACCATGCAGCAGCCGGTAGCGGAGGAAGCGTTGGACATCATCGGCGTGGTGCCCAATCCGTACTACGCGTTCAGCGGCTACGAAACGGACCGCTTGGACAATCGCATCAAGTTCATCAACCTCCCGCAGCGGTGCAGTATCAGCATCTACAGCGTCAGCGGCACGCTCATCCGCAGGTTGAACAAGGACAATGGGCTTACATACATGGACTGGGACCTGCTCAATGCATCGAGCGTTCCCATAGCGGGAGGAACCTACCTGTGCCATGTGGAGGCCCCGGGCCTTGGCGAGCGGGTCCTGAAATGGTTCGGGGTGATGAGGCCCGTGGACCTGCAGAGCTTCTGAACCAAGAGGCCCGGCCATCGGCCGGGCCTCTTGGTTTCCTGCGACCGGTCCTGCTGTAACCAAGGTCGGGCGGGCGCCGTAGAAAGCCTGCACCAACGACCATCGTCATGGAACGCAACGCACCCACGGGTCTCAGTTTCGAGCAGCATGGCGACGTGCTCATGCTGCGCTACAAGCCCAACAGCGGCGAGGCCTTGTTCGACATCTGTGATCGTGCCGGGCACATCCTCAAGAGCGGTGGCATCACCGGCTTGGAGACGCGCATCCGCATTGCTGAGCTGATGGGAGAAGAGCTCTACGTAATGGTGCTGGACGGCGACAACAGCACGGTGCAGCAGTTGAGCTTGAGCAAGGCGTCCTAGGGACAAAGAAGCAGCGGAGCCGCGATAGGATGCGCTTAATCCTATCGCGGCTCCGGCGTTTTCCACCGTTCATGCAACGATTCATGCCGCTACTAGGCTAAAAGATGAAGCAAGGCGCGCTGCGCCCAAAGGCGCGATTCTTTGTGCAGTAGGAGAGTTGGTTGGGTTGGCGTCAAGGCCTAGGTTGGAACCAGGGCTTTGCTCTTCTCCACCGTCGCGCGATCACTTCTTGTCGTGCCGAATGCCCACCTCGGCTACATTGCCCGCACCTAACCGTTCGGCATGTCAAAAAATGTGGAGTCCTGGGGCTCGCGCGTGGGCCTCATCCTGGCCATGGCAGGTAATGCCGTGGGCTTGGGAAACTTCCTGCGCTTTCCGGTTCAGGCCATCCAGAACGGTGGCGGCGCTTTCATCATTCCGTATCTGGTTTGCTTTCTATTGATGGGCATACCGCTGCTTTGGGTGGAGTGGAGCATGGGACGCTTTGGCGGCCGCAAAGGGAACCACAGCACGCCCTTCATCCTGCACGAAATGGACCCCAAGCGGGCCCTTTGGAAGTACATCGGTGTGTTCGGCATCTTCACGAACATCGCCGTTGCAGCCTACTACTGTTATTTGGAGAGTTGGACATTGAGCTACCTGTGGCACAGCATCGCCGGCACGTTCAATGGTCAAACCGCCGAGCAAGTGGCGGGCTTCTTCGGTAACTACGTGGACATCAACACATCCATGACGGGGATCCCCTACGAACCTATCGTGTTCTGGGTCGTCTGCTTGGTGCTCAATACCTGGATCTTGGCGCAAGGTCTTAGCGGTGGTGTTGAGAAGGTGGCGAAAGTCGGAATGCCTTTGCTGATCCTGTTCGGCATCATCCTCGCCTTTCAGGGCATCACCCTCAAAGCCGGTGAGCATGGGGCAGTGAACGACGGTACCATGGGCCTCAACTTCCTATGGACCCCCGATTACAGCAGCATATGGAGCGGCAAGGTGTGGTTGGCGGCCGCGGGCCAGATCTTCTTCACCCTCAGCGTGGGCATGGGCAGCATACAGTGCTATGCGAGCTACGTTAAGAAGAAGGACGACATAGCGCTGAACGCGATGAGCGCAGGTTGGATGAACGAGTTCGTGGAAGTGGTGCTCGGCGCCAGCATCATCATACCCATCAGCATCGGTTATCTCGGCATTGATAAGGTGGTGGAGATGACCCGGAGCGGCGGTCTAGGGCTTGGCTTCAAGACGCTGCCCTACCTCTTTACGCAGTGGGGCCCGACCTTGGCATTGGTGGCCGGCGTTTGCTGGTTCGGTTTGCTGTTCTTCGCGGGCATCACCAGTTCGCTGGCCATGGGAACACCCGTAATGGGTTTCTTGAAAGACGAATTCGGGTGGAAGCATAAACCGGCGGCATGGTTCTTCGGGCTCATCATTTTGGTTCTCGGCCTGCCGTGCGTGCTGTATTTCAAGGAGGGTGTGTTCGATGAGTACGACTATTGGGCGGGCACGGTGGGATTGGTGGTGTTCGCGCTTTTCGAGATCATCCTCTTCGCCTGGATCTTCGGAATGGACAAAGGCTGGAAGGAGATCAATGCGGGCGCCGACATCAAGGTGCCAGTGGTCTTCAAGTACATCATCATGTTCGTGACCCCCTTCTTCATTGCTGTCGTGTTCCTGGGCTCGTTGCCGGGCATTTGGGACAAGATCACCGCCGCCGGCCTGCCTTGGCAGGTACATGGTGCACGGATACTCCTGCTGCTCATGTTCCTCACCATTGCGTGGTTCGTGCGCGTGGCGTACCTGAAGCGCAAGGCCAACTTGAAAGCCCGGGCAAAATGAACACCGAAGCACTTGTCCTGATGATCGTTGCGATGGGCACGGTCATCTCACTTACCGGCTACTTCTTCTACCGCGTGCTCACGGCCAAACCGAAGCCCGAGCCCGACAGCTACACCGACGACGACAACGACGAGTAGCATGGAGCGTTTCACCGGTCTCATCGGCGTGGCCCTCATCCTGGGCCTTGCCTTCCTGGCCAGCAACAATCGCAAACGCATCAACTACCGTTTGGTGCTTAGCGGCATCGGATTGCAGGTGCTCATTGCGGTGCTCATTTTCAAGGTGGACATCGTGAAGCGTGCGTTCCAATGGCTCGGTCGGCGCATGGGCGATGTGGAGCATGCGGCCCGCAAAGGCGCTGAGTTCGTGTGGGGCGGCATCGGAGTGGACCATTTCGACGGAACCATCGGCACGTTCATGCAAGGCGGTTTCATTTTCGCGTTCAACATCACCGCCACCATCATTCTCGTTTGCGTGCTGGTAGCCATCCTCTACCACCTCAAGGTGATGCAGTTCATCGTGGGCGTCGTGGCCAAGGCGATGAACTTCGTGATGCGTGTGAGCGGTGCGGAAGCGCTGAGCAATGTGGCCAGTGCGTTCGTCGGACAGGTCGAGGCGCAGGTGATGATCCGGCCCTATCTGGCAGGCATGACGAAGAGTGAGTTGCTCGCAAGCATGACAGGTTCACTGGCCTGTATCGCTGGAGGTATCCTTATCGTTTACGTGGGCATGGGCGAGCGCGCCGGTATGGACCTCGCCGCCAACCTCATTGCCGCCAGTCTGATGGCAGCGCCCGGGGCCTTGGTCATCAGCAAGATCGTGTGGCCGGAGACGGAAGAGAGCCAGACCATGGGCAGCGTGAAGCTTGAGGTGAAGAGCAACTATGTGAACGTGATCGACGCCATCGGCCATGGCGCCGGGGACGGCTTCAAGATCGCCATGAACGTGATCGCCATGCTCATCGGCTTCATTTCGCTCATTGCCCTCATCAATTACCTGATGACGACCATCGGTCACGCGTGCGGGCTCGACTTCGCACTCACCCTCGATTGGGTCTTCGGAAAGCTGTTCACCCCGCTGGCCTGGACCATGGGCGTGCCTTCCGAGGACCTCACCAGTGTGGCCACGCTGCTCGGTGAGAAGCTCACAGTGAACGAGTTCCTCGCCTTCCAGCACCTGAGCGACGGCACACAGAAAGTCGTCACGGAAAAGGGCTTGCTGATCGTGAGCATCGCCATCTGCGGCTTCGCCAACTTCAGCAGTGTGGGCATGCAGATCGGTGGTATTGGTGAGCTGGCGCCCACCCGCCGTGCCGACCTGGCCAAGCTCGGTTTGAAGGCGCTCTTCTGCGGTACCCTGGCCAGTTACATGAGCGCGACGCTGGCGGGTATCCTCATGTGACGAAGCCATACGGTGAACTGGCGCTGGAAGACCCTGTTCCTGTTGAGCGCCATCGTGCTCGCCATGGTCGTTTGGAACCAGTACCACCCGCTGTTCCCTGAGCGCACCCCGATCGCGATCGGCGCACCCCTCGACTCGCTCGATGGCGTTGTCGTGCATCACAACGGGGGCATGGGCAATGTGAGCAGCCGCAACGTTGTGGACGGCTACAACGTGGGACTGCGCTACCAGTGCGTGGAGTTCGTGAAGCGCTACTACCTGGAGCGCTACAACCACCGAATGCCGAACAGCTTTGGCCACGCGAAGGACTTTTTCGATACGGCGGTGGCCGATGGCGCACTGAACACGGCGCGCGGTCTGTTGCAGTTCCGCAACAACAGTGCGTCGAAACCGCAGCCCGGTGACCTGCTGGTGCTCGATGGTTGGAAGGGGAACCCGTACGGGCACGTGGCGATCGTCAGCAGTGTCGAGGACGGCGAGGTGGAGATCGTTCAACAGAATTGTGGGACCACGCGGGAAGCGATCGTTCTTGAAATGCACGACGGCAAATGGCGCCTGGACAGTCGTAGGGCGCTTGGTTGGTTGAGAATGCCGTGAAAGAAGAGGTGCCGTAACCCCTGCAATGGTCCTTTGATCATGTTGCTTCGCGTCCTGTCCGCGTTCCAGGTGGGCAACGAGCAATGGCGAAGCGGAAGAGCGGCAAGGGAAAGAGCGGCAAGCGGATCTGGATCAAGTGGCTCCTGATCCTGCTGTTGGGTATTGTACTGGCTTTCGTCGTGCTGCTGCTCATGGTGCGCGGTGGCGCGTTCGGCAAGCTGCCGAGCAAGGAGGAGCTGGCGGCCGTTCGCAACGAAGAGGCCACGTTGGTGCTGGCCATGGACGGCTCCATCATTGGGAAGATCTTCGCCGAGGACCGGACCAACATCCCGTACACCGACCTGCCGCAACACCTCATCGATGCACTGGTAGCCACCGAGGACCAGCGGTTCTTCGATCACAAGGGCGTTGACGGCCGTAGCTATGTGCGAGTGTTCTTCCGCACGTTGCTCGGTGGCGATGAGAGCGGTGGCGGTGGAAGCACCATCAGCCAACAGATCATCAAGAACCTTTACGGTCGCCAGCGCCACGGCATGCTCACCGTACCGGTGAACAAGATGAAGGAGGCCATTGTGGCCACGCGCTTGGAGGAGGTGTACACGAAGGAGGACGTGCTTCTGTTGTACTTGAACTCAGTGCCGTTCGGCGAGAACGTGTACGGCGTGGAAAGCGCAGCGCGCCGTTTCTTCAGCAAGTCAGCTAAGCAGTTGCGTGCCGAAGAGGCTGCCGTGCTCGTAGGCATGCTCAAGGCCAACACGACCTACAACCCGCGGATCAACCCCGGGAATGCACGCGGACGCCGCGACCAAGTGCTGGAGCTCATGGCCCGGCGGGGTTATCTGAACGCGGCGCAGAAGGACAGCTTGCGTGCGCTACCGCTCACATTGCGGTATTCCGGCAACGATGCCTTCGACGACTTCGGTTACTTCACCCACCGCGTAAAGGGCGAAGCCGAGAAGCGCTTGGCGGAAGTCGCGAAGAAGACGGGCACTGCGTACGACCTCGAGAAAGACGGCCTGCGGATCCACACCACGTTGGACCCCGGGCTGCAACGGCTGGCGCTGCTGGCCGCTGAGGAACAGTTGAGCGCCATGCAGCCGAAGCTCGACCGCGAGCTGAAAAGCCGCAATGCGCGCAAGGCATGGGAGAAACGAATGCAGAAGAAGGGCGGCCGCGCGTGGAAGAACGATGATCGGAAAGTGCGGCAGGTGTTCACTTGGGACGATGCGCCCGCCGATACGATCAGTTATCGCGACAGCCTCTGGCACTATGAGCGGTTGCTGAACGCCGCCGTGCTGATGTTGGAGCCTAGCACTGGGAACGTGCGCGCATGGGTGGGCGGCAACGACCATCGCTATCTGCCCTACGACCAGGTGACGGGCGAGCGCCCCATTGCCAGTGCGATCAAGCCGGTGATCTATTCGGCCGCCTTGGAGCGCGGCCTGCAACCCTGCGACTACTTCAACAACGAGGTGCGCACCTACACGGAGTACGACTGGACGCCGCGCAACTACGACCGGGATACCACCGGCGGCCGTGTGGCCATGTGGCAGGCGCTGTCCAAGAGCATGAACATCCCGACGGTTGACTTGTACTTCCGCACGGGACAGGACACCATCGGCAACACATTGAAGGCACTCGGTCTTCCTTGGCGCGATATGGACAAGCCGGCCATCTCATTGGGTGCGCTCGATGTATCGCTGCAACAGATCGTGAGGGCCTACGGTGCGTTCGCCATGCGGGGGACCAAAGTGGAACCACGCATGATCGAGAAGATCACCGACGCCGAAGGCAAGGTGCTCTACAAAGCGCCGAACACAAAGAGCAGCACGGCCGTGCAAGCGGCAACTGCGGCGGCCATCACCGCCATGCTGCAACGCGCGGTGGACAGTGGCACCGGGGCTGCTCTGCGTTCACGCTACGGTGTCACGGTGCCGCTCGCGGGCAAGACGGGCACTTCGCAGGAGAACAGCGACGCGTGGTTCATCGGCTACACGCCGGGACTTGTCGTGGGCACTTGGGTGGGCGCGCGCGATCCGAAGATCCACTTCAACAGCGGCCTCGGCACCGGCTCACAACTGGCGCTGCCCATTGCCGGCCAGGTGTTCGCGGGCATCCAGCGAGCACCGGACTTGCGCAAGCGCTATATCCGTCCGCTCGATTGGGTGCAGGAGTACGACATCGACCTCGATTGCCCGGGATGGCGCGACCCTAGCGCGTTGGAAGAGCTCATCGAACAGGTGTTCAAGAAGAAAGAGACCGACTACACGACACTGCCCGACAGTGTGGAGCGGAAGCCGGGGTTGTTCGAGAGGATCTTCAAGAGGAAGTGAACTCAGCCGATGGCTGTTGGCTTTTGGCTCTTAGCTCAGTTGTGCAAGGGGAGCGGTTGAGGCGCTTGGCTCGCATTCAGGTTGTTTGCCGTTTGCCGTTGGCTGTTAGCTCTGCTGTGCAAGGGGAGCGGTTCAGGGGCTCGGTTCGCGCCCAAGTTGATTCACGATGGTTGTTGGCTTTTGGCCGTTAGCTCTGCTGTGCTAAGGGTGAGGTAGCCACACATCGCGGGATCGCAGCAACCTGGTGCGAAGCGCCGACGGAGCCAATGGCCAACAGCCAACGGATACCAGCATCAAGAATTGGTCGCCTTCTCCCAAGCACTTGTGTCCACGCCGAGCTTCTTGAGGCACTTGACCGAATTGGCTTTCACGTTCTCGGGCGGGTTCATGCTCAGCGATTTCTTGAAGGCTTTGATGGCGAGGTCGTTCTGGCCGTTCATCATGTAGCCTTCGCCCAGACTGTCGTGCACGTTGGGGTCTTTGGGGTGGCGCTTGGCGTTCTGCTCGAAGATCTTGACGGCTTCGGCAAGGCGGCCTTGGTTCACGAGCTGGTAGCCGTACGCGTTCATGTCGGCGTTGCTCGCGTTCTCCAGCATCTTCTTGCGGAAGACCTCGGCTTCTCCGGTCTTGCCCGCGGCCGTCAGCAGGTCGGCTTTCAGGCTCTGGTTCTCGAAATTGGGCTGGCGTGCAATGCTGCGATCCACCCAGGCCATGGCCTTCTCGGGGGCGATCTTCTCCATGTGGCAGTAGTGCGCCGCTTCGTACCAGGCTTCCCAGCCAAAGGCGGTGAGCCCCTGCAGCTGGTCGTTCATGCTGGCGAGGATGATCCCATGCACGTCGACGCCGATCTTGATGGGCACTTCCACGTCGGCCCAGCGCATCGTGAGCGTGGCGCCGTCCTTCACCACATTGGCGAAGTCGTAGGTGACCTGTTCCGTTATGGCGCAGGGTCGTGGTTTCACGGTGGCGCGCGCCGCGTCGTTGGCTTCCTTGTAGAAGAAGGAGCCCCAAGCGTTGTGGTCCTTGCTGATGATGATGGTCCAATCGCCCTTGGTGGGGATCATGTGCAGGCCGTATGTGCCCGCCGGGATCTGCTTGCCTTCCACGGTGATGGCGTCGGTGCAAGTGAGGGTGGTGTTCTCGTTGGCTCCTGCGCGCCAGATGCCATCGTAGGGCACCACGACCTGTCCCGCCTCAGCGGGATCGCCCCAGATGGTGCGGCCCTTGGCGCTGGGCCGGCTATAGTTCACCGTGATGTCGGTGGTGCCGATCCGTTGCGTCACCTGCGCGGCTTGGCTTTCCCGTGGAAGGTCGAGCTGGGAGTACTGTGCTTTGATGCGGAAGGGCCACGCCGCGAAGACGATGGCCGTGCCGATGATGAGGGTGGAGGTACGCATGGCAACAAGGGTTGGGTACGAAAGCTAGTGGCAGTGTGTGGCCGTGTCTTGCCCGAGTTGATGGATGGTGGGGGATGGGGTGGGCGAAGCTTCAAGCTCCAAGGCTAAAGCTTCAATGAGGCGGCTGTTTGCGAGCGCGGGAGGGAGTCAGGCGTTCAGCTCCGTGAGCGCCTTGCTGATGTGCTCCTTGTAGCTGCGTCCGCTCACGATGCGCTCGCCGTTGTTCATGCTGAAAATGAACTCGTTGTTGCCGCTGTAACGGTGGCTGCGCACGTGGGCCATGTTGATGATGTAGCTGCGGTGGATGCGCAGGAAGCGGCTCGGGTCCAACTCGGTCTCCACGGCGTTCATCGTCATGCGGTAGAGGTGGTGCTTGTCCTTCAGTTGCAGGTGCAGGTAGTTGCCCTCGGCGCGCATGAACACCAGGTCGTCCACGCCCACGCGCCACTCGCGGCCACGCTCCCGGATGACGATGGTCTCCGTGTATTCGCTGTTGGCATGCATGTGCTCGCGCATCAGGTCCATGAGCTTGCCGGTGAGCTTGCTGCTGAAACGCATGTCCATCCACTTCTTGGCCTTGCTCAGCGAGGCATGGAAGCGGTCGTCGTCGTAGGGTTTCAGCAGGAAGTCAACGGCGTTCACGTCAAAGGCTTTCAGTGCGTACTGGTCGTGCGCGGTGACGAACACCACGAAGGGCATGCGCTCCTTGCCCAGTTGCTGCACCACCTCGAAGCCGTTCACTTGCGGCATTTGCACATCGAGGAACATGAGATCCGGCTTGTGCTTGTTCACGGCCTCGATGGCTTCGCTGCCGTTGCGGCATTCGGCCACCAGCTCGATCTCGGGGTCCTGTTGCAGCAGGCGGGCCACGCGGGCGCGGGCCACGGGTTCATCGTCGGCGATGATGGTGCGGATGTGTTTCATGGGAGCAGGTTCCTTGGGTTGGACGTTTTCGGGCTAATGCCCTGCAGGTTCGTAGGGGATGATGATGGTGACGTGGAAGCCTTTGCCACCGGGAGAGGACACTTCAATGGTGCCGCTCTCGCCGTAGATCAATTGCAGGCGATCGCGCACGTTGCGCAGGCCGATGCCTCCGGTTTCCATCGCCTCATGGACGCCTTGACATCCTTTGCCGTTGTCCTTTACACGAAGCGTCAACCATTCGTCACTCCGTTCGGCCTCGATAGCGATCTCCACGGCGCCGCTCATGCTGTCCGGCCCGTGTTTCACGCTGTTCTCCACCAAGGGTTGAAGGATGAGCGAGGGCACCAGTGCATTGCGCAAATCGTCGGGCACGGCGTAGCGCACTTGCAACCGGTCCTGGAAACGCACCGATTCGATACCCAGGTAGTTGCCGATGTAGTCGATCTCCTTTCCGAGCGTTGTGCGCTCGCGCTTGGTGTTGTCCAGCGTAACGCGCAGCAGCTGGCCCAGGCGGCTGAGCACCTTTCGCGCCCCGTTCACATCGGTGTCCATGAGGGCGCTCACTGTGTTGAGCGTGTTGAAGAGGAAGTGCGGCTGCAACTGCTTGCGCAACGCGTTGAGCTGTGCGCCTTGCAGCTCGGCAGCGAGCTGGGCGAGTTCGGTTTGTTTGGCCAGCACGGCTTGGTACTGCACAACGGCGCCAAGGACACCGATGAGCACCCAGAACTCCATGAAGCGGCCCACGAGCGCGGGTGGCAGCGCCTTCAGCGCCCACATCATGTACTCCTGGTTGAAGAAGAAGATATCCTGGGTCCAGAGGATGCTGTAATACATCATGCTGGTGGTTACTTCGTGCAGGGTGCCCAGCAAGAGGCCGATAAGCGATAGGATGGCAATGTGCCTCCACATGGGCCTTGCGGTGAGCGGCCATGCCAGGAGTGCCCTGTACACCAGCGGCAGCAGCAGCGCCCAGAAGAGGTAGTTGAGATAGGGGACGGGTGCCTCGCGCCACCAGCTGAACGGCTCGGCCTTTTCGGGGTCCTCCATGATGAGGTTGCTCTTTAGCCAAGCCTGAAGCAAGAACAGGGTCGCTAGGCCAAAGGCGATCAACCATGCGGTGCGGAAGCGGAAGGGGAGTCCTCGGAAGTATGCCATCGTTCAGTCCATCAACGGAACAGTCCCGAGGTTGTCGGGACTGCCCTGGCCGGTCGGCTTGTTGCGCTATGAAACCTCGGAAACCCTGGATCCATTGATCCGCCCGGCCAGCACGAAACTAGCGCGACCCCCAGCGGATGTGGGACTAACGGTGACGAACGGCGACGGCGGTGATGGAACGGTCAGACGTGTAAATGAGGAGAGAAGAACCGCAACCGCGCGACGAACGCAACGGCTGCACCACACAAACTGCTCGGTTCCTATCGCAATGCCACCACGGGTCCCAAGGGAACGATGGGCCGTCGCATCAACATCGTTGCGTCCGTTGCGTCGTTGCGGTGGCAAATGACGAGCCCCGCCTCGTTCCAAGAAGGCAGGGCCCGCCACTTCAAGCCCCTGTTGGGGTTTGGCAGAGAACGCTACTGGCCGTTGAAGTAGTACGTGTTGCCGTTCACCGTTACGCTGATGTCGTCATCACAACTGCCGCTGCCGAAGTTCACGGTGCGCGGCGAGAGGTTCTGCGGGGTGATGGTGACCTGGCCGCTGACGATGTATGGACACCCGATCTCGATGCGCAGCGCTTGGTCGATGTTCAGCGTATAGGGCACATTGTTGCGGTTGGTGCCGTTGCCCGTGCCAGTGATGAGGTACACATCGTCGTACGGCGTTCCAGTGCCTTCACCGGCCACCCACGTGCGCACGCGGCTCGCGTTGTGCGTGCTGGTCCATTGGTTGTTGGGCGCAGTGATAGTGCCGGCCACTTCCACCGTGAAGTAGGTGTTGCCATTGGTGTCAGCTCCCATGTTGGTCACCGTCTTCGTGCCTTGCACGCGGTAGTCGTTCACGTAATAGTCCTGCGGTGTGATGGTGATGACGGTGCCGGGATCACTGTAGCCACCGGTGAAGGTGACCATGAGGCTGCCGCGGCGGTAACGGCCATCGGTGCCCTGGCAGTTGGTGGGACCGAAGTCGATGAACATGGTGTGCGGGTTGGCGTTCAGGTCGATGATCACCGTGTCGACACAGCCATCGAGCATGGCGCGTATGCCACCGTCGCTGGCCGCATCGTCGGTCTGCTTCAACGCGTCGTTGAAGAGGGCCTCGCCGAAGCTGTTGTCGATGGCACTGGTGTAATCGCTGTCCACAGGGTCTTTGTCCTCTTTGCGGCAGGCTGCCAGGGCGAGGAGCGCCGATGCGGTTATGGCAATGAGCTTGTTGGTGTGCATGATGGGGTTGATTGCGTGTTCCGGCCTTCTGACGGCAAGTGGGGGGCCAAGGTTTGATCGCCCTCGGAAGGGAAACGACAAGTCTGGGCGGATCAGTGCGCTAGGGCAATCGTTCCAGCCTCTGGAAGGTGAACGCATGCCCGTGCTGTGCATCGGCAGCATGCTCTTCGCGCCAGACTTCCTTCCACTCGTTGGTCGGGATGGACGGGAACGAGGTATCGCCGTCGATGTGCGCATGAACCCGGGTGATGTAGAGCCGGTCCACCAGCCCTTCGCGCAATGCTTCCTTGTAGATCTCGCCGCCGCCGATGATGAAGGCTTCAACGTCACCTTCGTGGCGCGCCAGTGCGATCGCTTCGTTCAAACTGCCCACCACCACTGCGCCCGGCGCATCGAAGTCCGCGTTGCGCGTTACCACGATGTTGGGCCGACCTTTCAGCGGGCGGTACTTCAGCGGAATACTGTCCCAGTTCTTGCGGCCCGTTATCACATGGTGGCCCATGGTGGTGCGCTGGAAGAACTTCATGTCGTCGGGCAAGCGCCACGGCAGATCGCCCTTGCGCCCGATGATGCCGTTCTCGCTGACGGCCACGATGGCGGAAACGATCATACCGAGACGGCCGCCTTGATGTGCGGGTGCGGGTCGTAGTTCTTCAGTGTGAAGTGCTCGAAGCGGAAGGCGAACAGATCCGTCACCGAAGGATCGATCTCCATCGTCGGCAGCGGACGGCAGTCGCGCGTGAGCTGCAGTTGCGCTTGCTCGAGGTGGTCGTTGTAGAGGTGCACATCGCCGAAGGTGTGCACGAACTCGCCGGGCTTCAGGCCGCACACCTGCGCCATCATCATCGTCAGCAGCGCGTAGCTCGCAATGTTGAACGGCACGCCGAGGAAGGTATCCGCACTGCGCTGGTAGAGCTGGCAGCTGAGCTTGCCATCCGCCACGAAGAACTGGAACAGGCAATGGCACGGCGGCAGTGCCATGTTGGGCACATCGGCCGGGTTCCACGCGCTCACGATGAGGCGGCGGCTGTCGGGGTTCTTCTTGATCATGTTCACCACGTCGGCGATCTGATCGATGGTGCGGCCATCCGGTGCGGCCCAGCTGCGCCATTGTTTGCCGTACACGGGCCCGAGGTTGCCATCGGCGTCGGCCCACTCGTCCCAGATGCGCACACCGTTCTCCTTCAGGTAGGCGATGTTGGTGTCGCCTTGCAGGAACCAGAGCAGTTCGTGGATGATGCTCTTGGTGTGCAGCTTCTTGGTGGTGAGCAGCGGGAACCCTTCGCTGAGATCGAACCGCATCTGGTAGCCGAAACAACTGATGGTGCCGGTGCCGGTACGGTCGCGCTTGCTCACACCATTGTCCAGGATGTGGCGCAGCAGGTCGTGGTATTGTTTCACGCCGCGAAACTACCCCAAGCCCGGCACGCTCTGGTCACCGGTACCATCGTCGGTGTGGCGCCAGCCTTTCCACTCGGGCAGGGTGTCCAGCAGGCGCTTCTTCATGCGCTCATAATAGCTGCGCTTGTCGATGGTCTGGCTGATGAGGTAGGCCACCATGGCGGCGTACATGAGCTGCAGGATGATGCTGTGCCGGTCCGTCATCTCCAGCACCAGGATGGCGCAGGTGAACGGTGATCGTGAGGTGCCTGTGAGGAAGGCCGTCATGCCGCAGAGCACCAGCACGTTGAATTCACCGCGACTGGGCTCGAACCATTGCGCCACCCAGCCGCCCACGGCCGCACCCCCTGCGAGGCTGGGCCCGAACGTACCGCCTGCGCCACCTGCCGATGCCGTGAAGATGGGCCCGAGCAGCCGCGCGATCACATCCTTGTAACCGGGGTCCACCTGTTCCGCACTAAAGAGGTACTCCGACATGAAGTGCCCGCCGCTTCCCAGTGTGTGCGGGCCGAGATAGTGCGCGCACGTGGCGAACGCCAGCGCGCAACCCAGTGCCATCAACGCCTGGGCCGATCGTTTTTTCAGACTGCGCCTGAATTTGTCGGTGGCTAGCAGCACCTTGCAGAAGAGGGCCCCCAGCAACCCGCACGGTAGCGAGATGAGCAGCACCTTGTACATGAACGATGGGCCGACCGCACCGAGCTTCGGGTAGAGCAGTTCGCCGCCGAAGTAGGAGCTGATGAGCCACTGGGCCGTCATGCCCGCGATGATGACACTGGAGAACACCGCAGTGCGGAACTGCGCGATGTGGGTCTTGGTCAATTCTTCGATCACGAACACGATACCCCCTAACGGGGTGTTGAACGCAGCGCTGAGGCCTGCCGCGCCGCCGGTGATGATCATCATGCGCCGTTGGATCTTCGGCCAGAAGGAGGGCAGGTATTGGTGCACTGCACGGAACACGCTGCCCGCTATCTGCAGCGTGGGCCCCTCGCGCCCCACGGCGCCGCCGCCCAGCACCATGGCCAGGCTGCTGGCGATCTTCACCAGGATGATGCGCGGGTTGAGGAAGCGCCAACTGCGGTCGCGCGTGGTCTCATCGGCCACCTCCACGGCGGCCATCAGTTGCGGAATACCGCTACCGCCGGCGTACGGGGCGAAGGTGCGCACCAGCCACCAGCTGAACAGGAAGCAGAGCGGTGCCGTTACGAAGATCCAGTCCGGATGGAAACCGAGCAAGTACATCTGGGCTTGCTCCACCCAACGGAACAACAACGTGTACCCCACGGCGATGAAGACGGTGATGATGGCCGCCACCTGGTAGGGCAGGGCCAGCATGGTGATCTGCTTGAACCGCTTGGGCAGCAGGTTGCTGAGCCATACCAGCAGCCGCGTAATGCTGCGCCCGATGCGCCGCGCCACGTCACGCTCCACCTTGGTGGTCCGTTCGCCGATCACGGCGCAAGGCTATTGCGCGCGCACGGGCCCGGGTGGCCGCGGCCTATCCCAGTGCCAACATGGGCAGGCTCACAACGCCATGTACAGCTGCGGGTCCAACGGCTGGCCGTTCAACCATAGCTCGAAGTGCAGGTGCGGCCCGTCGGTTAGTTCGCCACTGTTGCCCACAATGGCAATGGCCTCGCCGGCGCGCACGCGGTCGCCGGTCTTCTTCAGCAGCACCGATGCGTGCTTGTACACGCTCACCAGATCGCCGGGGTGCTGCACCACCAGTATGTTGCCCCCGTCGGAGGTCCACGCGGCCTGCACCACGGTGCCCTCCAGGCAGGCCTTCACCGGCTCATCGGCTTTGCTGGCTACGTCGATGCCCTTGTGCCCGTCCTTCTGCTCGAACTTCTGCGTAACGACCCCGCGCAAGGGCGGGAAGAAGATGATGCCCTCCAGCGCGCGGCGTTTGTTGCCTCCCCCTTCCGTGAGCGCATAGGCCTCCTGTTGAAGTGTGCGCGCCGTGAAGAGGCTCTCAGGCAAGGAGGCTCCCAGGTCCTTTGGTGCTGGCGCACTGGTGGTACGGGGCGCGCGCTTCGCACTATCCGCCGGAAGCTCGCCGCTGAATATGCGGCGCAGGTTCTCGGTGTAAGCCTGCTGCACGTCCACCACGCGCTGCAGGCTGTCGGCCAGCACGGCGGCGTGGTAGCTGTTGATGCGCACATCGGCATCGGCATAGCCGGGTATGTAGCGTTTGATGGGCGTGAAGACGATGAGCGCCACCGTGACGGCGGCCGTGGTGCCCAGCAGGCCGATGACGAGCAGCAGCACGTTCACCGGGGTGAGCCGTATGCTGAAGCTCTCCTTGAAGGTATTGTCGTTGATGAGCAGCAGGCGGTACTTGCTCCACAGCTTGCGCAAGGTGCGTTTGCGTTTGGCCGGGCGCTGCTCAGGGTCCATGGCGTAAAGATGCGGATAGGGCGACCTGAACGATCGTCACGGTGATCCGGCCGATGGGTTGCATGTATTCGGATGCCAACACCATCGCCCTACCTGGCGTGCGGGCGCTGCGTCAAGCGGTGCTGAACGGGTTGGTCAGTCGTGCCGTTATTGTACCCCGGTGCCGCCGCACTGCGCGCGGCCAAAGAGCGCGACTACTTCAGGGTGAACTTCACCGGAAGATTGAATTGCACGTGGACCGGTTTGCCCAGTTGAGTGCCAGGTAACCAGTCGGGCATCATCTGCACAACGCGCAGGGCCTCCTCCCCCAGTCCGGGGCCCTTGGGCACACCGCGCAGCACCTCGGCATCGCGCACCTTCCCCGACTTGTCCACCACGAAGCGCACGTACACAGTGCCTTGTACTTCATTCTCCCGCTCCGGCTCCGGGTAGCGCACATGCTTGCGCAGGAAGTCCATCATGGCCTGCTGGCCTCCGGGGAATTCGGGCATTTGCTCCGCGAAGACCAGAGCGGCATTGCTGTCAGGCGCAAGCACCACCTCTGGCGCTGTATCCTGGGTTTGCACGGGCGTGTCGCTCTGCGCGAAGAGGGAAAGGGGCAAGGCGAGAAGGAGCAGGGCGGGTAGGCGCATGGTTGCGGTCAAGTGTTGCGAACGTACACGCGTTTCACGCGCTGGCTGATGCCGGTAAGGACTTCGTAGGGGATGGTGCCCATGGCTGTTGCCACCTCGCTCACCGGGTGCCTGGCATCGAACACCACGGCCACATCGCCCACGGTGCACGGTGCATCGGTGACGTCCACCATGCACATGTCCATGCACACATTGCCGATGATGGGCGCGCGCCGATCATTGACCCACACGCAGCCCACGCCGTTGCCCAAACGCCGCGACAAGCCGTCGGCGTAACCGATGGGCAGCGTAGCGATGGTGCGTTCGCCCATGACCTGGCCGCGGCGGTTGTAGCCCACGCTATCGCCCGCGTGCAGCTGCTTCAGTTGAGCCACCACCGTGCGCAGTGTCACGGTGTGCTGCAGTTGGGTGGTCTCCTTCGCATCGGCACCGATACCGTGCAACCCGATGCCTACGCGCACCATGTCGAAGTGCGCCTGCGGCCACCGCGCTATGCCCGCTGTGTTGGCCATGTGGCGCAGGGGCTTGTAGCCGAGCACCACGTCAATGGCATCGGCCATGCGCGTGAACACCGCGATCTGTTCACGTGTGAAATCGTCCAGCGCCGCATCCTCGCTCCCCACCATGTGCGATAGGATGGAGGCCACCTTCAAGGCTTGCTGTCCACGGAGTGCATCGAGCAGAACCGGCAGTTCCTCTTCGGTGAAGCCCAAGCGGTGCATACCGGTATCGAGCTTGATGTGCACGGGCGGTGCGTCGGGCATTTGCTGTGCTGCCCCGATGGCCTCGGTGAGCGATCGCATGTCGTACACCTCGGCTTCCAGGCGGAAGCGGTGCAGCGTTTCCATCGCCACCGGCTCCGGGTTCATTACCATGATGGGCATGGTGATGCCGTGGCTGCGCAGCTCGATGCCTTCATCGGCATAGGCCACACCCAGGTAGTGCACGCGCTCATGCTCGAACAGGCGCGCGAGCTCCAATGCACCACTGCCGTAGCCGAAGGCCTTGACCATGGCCATGGTGCGAACGCCGGGTGCGAGAAGGGAACGATAGTGGTTCAGGTTATGTCGTACCGCCTCCAGATCGATCTCCAGCTCGGTACCGTGTACCTGCTGTTGCCATCGTTGTACAATGCGCTCGAATCCGAACCGGCGCGCGCCTTTGATGAGGATGACGGCGCCTGTGAAGGCCTTGGGGTCTTCGTGCGCGAGCATCGCATCCACGTCAGGGTGGAAGCGTGCGTTAGCGCCGAACAGAGGACGTTGTCCGCTGATCCGCGGTCCAATGCCGATCAATTGATGCACGCCGATTTGTCGCAGCGCTTGCGCGACTTCGGGGTAGACCGCATCGTCGTCACCGCTCTCAGCCAAATCGCTGAGCAAGGCGATCATCGGACGGCCGTGTGCAACACGTCGCAAGTGGTCGAGAGCTGAGATCAGGGAGGTTCTATCGAGGCTATAGCTGTCGTCGATGAGCGTGCTGCCGTGCGCGCCTTGCACCGTGCGCATGCGCATGTCCACGGGAACAAGCTGAGCGAGACGTTCGTTGATCCATGCGGTTGACTTTCCCAAGTGCCGGCAAACAGCAATGCAGGTGAGCGCGTTCATGACGCTCGCATCATCATCGAACGGTAGTTCGAACCTTGACGCATTGGTTCCTCCGGAGATCGTATCCAAGGAACTGTGGCCGTCCCGGCGCTCCTCATTCAAGACTGCCAAGATGAGTGCCGATCGATCTGCGGTGTCGCAAGTCATAACCCGGCGCTGTTGATGCACTTGAACAGCCTCATGCACCTTCGCAACGGACGTGATGGTCTGATAACGCGAACGGGAGAAAAGCTTCGACTTTTCCGCAGACTTCAGTTTCTTGTCACCTCCGAACCCCTCATCGTGCGCATCGCCGATGTTGGTGAGCACACCGACCGTGGGACGGATGATGGGCTCCAGCTTCTCCATCTCGCCCGGCTTGCTGATGCCTGCTTCGAAGATGCCCAGCGTGTGCTGCGGGCCCATCTGCAGCACGCTGAGCGGTACGCCCACCTGG
Organism: Flavobacteriales bacterium; assembly: GCA_016699575.1. NCBI lineage: Bacteria > Pseudomonadati > Bacteroidota > Flavobacteriia > Flavobacteriales > Flavobacteriales bacterium. Next base: position 2,138,443 of record CP064979.1, read on the forward strand.
CTGTTCCAACTGCCGGGACTGCGCACGATGTTCTCCTCGTGGTGCAGCATCTGCCACAGCCATTCCTTCACGATCGTCTTGCCGTTGCTGCCCGTGATCCCGATGACCGGGATGTTGAAGTGGCTGCGGTGCCATGCCGCGAACTGCTGCAAGGCTGCCAGGGTGTCCTTCACCACCACGACGTTGAGACCGGCCACCGTGTTGGCGTGCTGCTCGTTCACCAGGAAGCCGCGTACACCTTTCGTCGTCAGTTCCTTGATGTGATGGTGGCCATCGTGCCTTGGCCCGCCCAACGCTACGAAGAGCGATGTTGGCGGAACACTGCCACGGGAGTCGATCGCCACGCCGTTCACTTCCAAAGCTCCATCACCCAACACGCGTCCGCCAACGGCTTCGGCGATGGTGCTCAACGTATACCGCCAGTTGCTCATGGGGTCAGCCGCTTGGCGCGCCGGTGGCCGCATCGAAACATGCGCGGCACAGCGGCTCGTAACTGTCCGTTTCGCCCAGCACCACCAGTTCCTTGCTGGCGGAGGTGCGGTGGCTGAAGGTGGCCAGATCGCCGCAGCGCATGCAGATGGCGTGCACCTTGGTGACGTACTCCGCCATGGACATGAGTTGGGGCATCGGCCCGAACGGGCGGCCCAGGAAATCCATGTCGAGACCCGCCGCAATGACGCGGATGCCCTGCGAGGCCAGCTGCGCGCACACCTGTGGAAGTCCCTCGTCGAAGAACTGCGCCTCGTCGATGCCCACCACTTCAATGTCGCCGGCGAGCAAGAGCAGGTTGCTGCTGCTGGGCACGGGCGTGCTTCGGATGGCGGTGCCTTCGTGGCTCACCACGTTGGTCTCATCGTATCGCGTGTCAATGCCCGGTTTGAAGATCTCCACCTTCTGCCGGGCGAACTCGGCGCGACGCAATCGGCGGATCAACTCCTCTGTTTTGCCACTGAACATGCTGCCGCAGATCACCTCCACCCAGCCCTTGCGATGCGTGCGGCTGGCGGCGCGTTCAAGGAACATCTGCGGGGAGGCCTTGTAAGGTTGATCGGAACCCGCGCTGGGCGCGGACTTCCCGCGACCCGTAAGGGGCGGCGAAAAATAGGCAAATTCGCCTGCGGCTACCGTGGCCCGCAACCCATGATCGGAGGCAAACACTTCACCCGCATCGGCGACCTGGCGAGCAGCATTGCGGCCGATGTGCAGCGGCTCGAAGAGGGCAAACTCACTCTGGCCGAACTGGAACAATTGGCCGATCACGCCCGCGACCTGAACGAGCGACTGGTCGTGCTGCGCCACAAAGCGCGCGAGGGAAAGCCCGTTCTGGAGGCCCCTCCGAAGCCAATGGTTGCAGCGGACCCCGAGCCACCGGCCATGTCTGCGGCTCCTATCCGGTTGGACACGGCCCCCAAGCAGACGTCGCTCATCGATGCCATACAAGAGACGGAGAAGAAGCCTGCTCGTCCAGTTGCCTCCGGCCTTGCAGAGAAGCCCGCTCCTGCTCCGGTGCCTGTACCCGTACCTGTGGCCGCTGTCGAACCGCCCGCCCGGACGGGTCCCGCTCCTCCGCCTGTCCCTGTCGCTGAGGCGCCGGCAAAGGCAACCCCGGCACCTGCGGCCAAGGCGTCTCCGGCATCCATCCACGACAAGATCGAGAAGGCACCCATCGCTGACCTTGGCAAGGCCATTGCCTTGAGCCAGAAATTCTGGTTCGTGGCCGAGCTCTTCAATAACGATCGTGCCGCCTACGACAAAGCCATCGAGCACCTGAACAAACAGCAACTACGCGCCGAAGCGAAGGCCTATGTGCAGTACGAAGTGGTAGCGAAGCTCAAGAACCCACCGGGCGAAGAGGTCCTCGCCGCATTCACTGAACTCATAGAACGTCGCCACCGATGAAGAGATCCCTACCGCTGTTCCTTGCTGCACTGCCCATCTGTGCCGCTGCACAGACCGCAACCCCGGATCCACTCGTCACCCAAGCGCGCGGCTACCTCAACGACCTCTGTTCCCCGGAGATGCACGGGCGCGGCTACGTGAACGGGGGTGATAGTCTCGCTGCGGAGTACCTCGCCACCAAGTTCAAGGCGCTCGGTGCACAGCCTGTCAACGGAAGCTACTTCGAGCCGTTCACCTTCAACGTGAACACCTTCCCCGATGCGATGTACGCCGTGGTGGACGGCACCGCGCTGGAAGCAGGGGTGGACTTCATCGTGTCGCCCAGTAGCGGCAAGGCGGCCGGACCGTTCGGCATCGCGCACATCACACCGGCCGACCTCACTGGCGAGAACGCATCACGCACCTATGGCGTCATCAGTGGCAAGGCCGTGCACTTCAAGGTGCCGGAAACAAAGAACGCGGATTCACTCGCTCTGTTTGCCAAAATGGAACGTGAGCTCATGTACTACGCGCCCGTCATCAAGCGCAGCAAGAAGCTCACCTGGAGCGTGAGCCACGAAGCATTGCCTTATCCGCTGCTTGAAGTGCTGCCGGAAGCGATCACTGATAGTGCGCAAGCCATCGACCTGCGCGTGCGGAACACCATGAAGAAGAACCACCAAGCGCGCAACGTGCTCGGCATGGTAAAGGGCAAGCGACCGGGCAAAGGCACGCTTATCATCAGTGCGCACTACGATCACTTGGGCCGCATGGGCGAAGCGCTCTTCCCCGGTGCCAACGACAACGCAAGCGGCGTGGCCATGCTGCTCACGTTGCTGGAGAAGTTCGCCAAGGAGCCACCGGACCACAACGTGCTCTTCATCGCTTTCGCAGGTGAAGAGGCGGGCCTGCAAGGCTCATCGTGGTGCGTTGCCGATCGTCCCATCGACTTCGGTGACGTGAAGCTGATGATCAATCTCGACATCCTCGGCACCGGCGACGATGGCATCATGGTGGTGAACGCCACGGTGCAGGAAGATGAGTTCGCACTACTGACGCAGATCAACACGGACAAGCCGCGTCTCGCGGACATCAAGAGCCGCGGACCGGCCTGCAACAGCGATCACTGCCCGTTCGTGCAGAAGGGCATCCCTGCCATTTTCATCTACACGCTCGGCGGCGGGGCGCACTACCACGATGTGAACGACAAGCCGGACACGCTCCCGCTCACCGACTTCGCCGACATCCATCACACGCTGGTGGACTTCGTTCACAAGTTGAAGTGATGGCGCGCCTCGTTCTGGTGCCGACGCCCATCGGCAACATGGAGGACATCACCGTTCGCGCACAACGCATTTTGAGCGAGTGCAATGCCGTCATCGCCGAGGACACGCGTGTCACAGGTGCCCTTCTGCACAAACTCGGCATCAAGAAGCCGCTCATTCCGTTCCACGCGCACAACGAGCACGGTATGGTGGCGCAGCTGACGCAACGGCTGCTGGCCGGTGAACGACTGGTGCTGGTGAGCGACGCCGGTACCCCGGGCATCAGCGATCCCGGTTTCCTGCTGGTGCGCGAGGCCATCAAGGCCGGTGCGGAAGTCGAGTGCTTGCCAGGACCGACCGCCTTTGTGCCAGCTTTGGTGGCCAGTGGCCTGCCGTGCGATCGGTTCGTGTTCGAGGGCTTCCTCCCGGTGAAGAAGGGAAGGCAGACAAGGCTCGGCGAACTCAAGAACGAAGCCCGCACCATCGTGCTGTACGAGAGCCCGCACCGCATCGTGCGCACCCTGCTCGACCTGTCCTCGGCTTTCGGTGCAGAGCGCCGCGCATGCGTATCGCGTGAGCTGAGCAAGTTGCACGAAGAACATGTGCGCGGCACGCTCGCTGAACTTCACGCGCACTTCAGCGCGAAGGAACCGAAAGGGGAAATGGTGGTGTGCGTGGCAGGCAGATCAGACACTTCAGGAGATTAAGACAACACCCCTGGAGCGAGCGGGCACCGATGTTAGTTCGGAACCCGCTCGCCCTAGGAGGTTAGTGCGCGATCGTGATGCGCGTCTTTCCACTGACGCCTGAAGGAGTGGTCATGCGTAGCGTGTACATGCCTGCTGAGAGGGACGGCAGCACCACCCTGTTCTGTGAACCACCGCGCCATCGCTCGTTCCACACCTGTTGACCGGCGGTGTTCAACAGCTCCACGCGCGTTCCGCTGGGCGCGGCGTCCTGCAGTGAGATGTCGAGCCAAGCTGAGGCAGGGTTGGGAACTGCGTTGATCCGAAGACTGCTGCCTGAGGCATTCGCTTGTACGAAATCGGCTTCCACAGCGCTCAAAGGCGTACCGAACCAATGTGCCTTTGGTGGACTATAGGGGATCATACCCGTTCGCATCATGTTCAACCCCACGGTGTCGAGCTGGCAACCGACACCGATCGTGTTGGGGTAATGAATGATAGCGAGGTGTGTCTCATAGTAGTTGTAGTTCGGCGGTGGGCCGCCGGCCAGGATGCAGTAGATGCGCCCGTCCGGAGCTAGCTGCATGCCAGGTGGGCCGTCCGCACAAGCGATGCCGTCGAGGTCCAGTAGCACTGCGCTATTGTTGATGGTGGTCTCGTCTCCCGAGCTCAGATCGAATTGTAGCCATCGTGCCGAATCGGGTTGAACAAAGCGAGTAACATAGAGCACCTGTGCGTTGGGCGAAAATTCGCCGCCTGCCCCACCGCCGGGGACCGAAATGCTGATCGCCTCGCCAAGCAGGCCCGTTGCAGGGTCCAGTGCATGCAGCAAGAAGTTTCCATTCCCTTTGCTGATGAGCAGCTTGGTATTGTCCGGACTGCATTTGAACCGGACATTCACCGGCAGTGCTTGCGAAAGACTCTGCACCACAGGAGTGGTGACGAGCCCCACCCCGGCATTCACGTTGTACGTGAGCAGGGTGCTATCGCTGTAGTGATGCAGGAGTAACCAATGATCTATCCCATCGGGGGCCGAGCAGATCCCCACATCAGAACCCACCCCGGTAGCGAGAAGTACATCGGTTTCATCCGGAACAAAGGCGGCCGTTCCGGCTTGCACATCCACTTGAAGCAGCGAATAGGTAATGCTGCTGACGCTCCAGAAGAGGTAGTACAGGGTCGCATCCCCCGGATGCGGGATCACATGCGTGCTTCCGTGATCAATGAACCCGGAACCACCGGCCACAGGGTCCCCGTTCCCGTCCAACACGCCCTCATCGGTACTGATGCTGAAGGCCACCTTGCCCGATACCGGGTCCGTGACCGTGTAGATGAAATCGCCGAAGCTCATCGGGCAACTATCCAATACAACCACAGGCATTAGGCCCGCAGTGAATTCCAAGGAAACCTGATCGTGCATGTACCAAGTGTCCCAGTAGTTGCCCAAGGGCATCTGGCTTTGGGCTGCAGCACTCAGCAACATGAGTGCGAACCAGCAATTGATCGTTTTCATGGTTCTGCTGGGGTTGTTCAATTGCATCCGGGGCTGTACGCCACGATCCGCATGGAGCCGTCGTCGAAACAGTTTTGCTCGGCGGGGTAGGTGCAGGTCGCGCCGGACCAGCTCAGGCACACAAGCGAACAACCTGCGCCGCGAGGAACTAGACCACTGTTAGGGTTTGCGCACGCCTGAGTAGCGCCAGGCAACGCGGTCATGTAGTGTAGAGTGGAAGTATTCGACCCCGCACAGTACACCCTGATCTGCTCGATGCGGTCGGCGTTGCCGGGAAGCGTTAGCAGTATCTCTTGCGTGCCACTGTTCACGGTGGTCAACCAACTGGAAATCGTGTTCGTGTTGGTGCGGTAGTAGAACCGCATGTTCAGATCGTACGGAGAGAGGTTTGAGACCGTGTAGGCAGGAGGGTCGCCGTTCGGAGGTGGAACAGGATTAAGCGAGCTGCATGGAATGTTCGGCTGTGCTTGGCCAATTGCACAAACAAAGGTCAGCAGCGCGGCTACGAGGAACCTTGGCCTTCCGGTCGCGCGGTTCGCGGTTTTCGGTTTTCGGTTTTCATTGGATTTGGTTTTACTGCCAAGCTAAGCGCGTTGCGAGTACGGATGCCGCAACGACCTATCGAGGCATGACCGGTCGATCTTCCAGTGAGCGGCTACCTTGCCGCCGATGAAGGCCTACGTGGAACGTCTCGTGCTGCGCACCGTGCTGCGTGGCCAGGCCGCCATGATGCGCGACGAGGAGTTCTCCGCGTTCGCGCTAGCCAAAGGCTATAAGCAACTGCGGGCCCAAGCATGGCGCACGACCAAGGATGTTTTCATGATGGCCACGGGTGTGGCGAGCGCGGCTTTCGGGTTGGAGGGATTCCTCCTGCCGAACACCTTCATCGACGGTGGTGCAACGGGCATAGCACTGCTCATCACCGCGTACAGTGGACTTCCGCTCGGCACCTGGTTGCTGCTGATCAACATCCCGTTCATCGTCATGGCCTACCGCATGATCGGGAAAGAGTTCGCTATGAAAACGGTGTTGGGCATCGCCACCCTTGCGCTGGTGGTGAGCACCGTGCATTTCCCGGAGGTCACGCACGACAAGCTGCTGGTGGCGGCGTTCGGCGGGTTCTTCCTCGGTCTGGGTATCGGCCTCGCAGTGCGGGCCGGGGCGGTCATCGACGGCACCGAAGTACTGGCCATCGCCATCAGCCGCCGCACCGGGCTCACCATTGGTGACGTGATCCTTCTGGTGAACGTCATCATCTTCGGTGTGGCCGCATGGCTGCTGAGCGTGGAGACCGCTCTCTACAGCATGATCACCTACCTCGCCGCCAGCCGCACCGTCGATTTCATCATCGAGGGCATCGAGGAATACACGGGGGTCACTGTGATCAGCCCGCACAGCGAAGAGATCCGCGACATGATCGTGAACAAGCTCGGACGCGGCGTCACGGTGTACAACGGTAAGCGCGGCTACGGCAAAGGGCTCCACCCGAACGATACGGAGATCATCTACTGCGTGATCACGCGTTTGGAGGTTGGTCGCATGACGGGTGAGATCCGCCGCATCGACCCCAACGCGTTCGTTGTGATGACGAGCATCAAGGACACGCGCGGTGGAATGATCAAGCAGCGGCGCCACAAGCACTGAGCCGCCTTCACGCACCTGCCGCCGCTGTTCGTCGTCGCCGCTCATCGATGGCGTGCACGGCTGCCAGAAGCGCTACGACGCTGGGGGCCTCTTCGCCCACCGGAACGGACAGGGCGTGTTCCATGCGCCAAGTGTTCCAATTGTAGCGGCTGGTGATCACGGCGTGCACGTGACCGTTGGCGTCGACCAAGTGATGTTCGTGGCGCCAGATGCTGGGCCTCTTCACGGTAAGCGAGCGATCGGGCCGCGACAGGTCGTGGAGTTCGATGGCGCCATGCCATTGGGCGCGCATGCGAACCACGCAGTGCCCGTTGAACAGTACTTCCATGGCGGTGAAGAGGTTGTTCCTCACCCTGTATACACCGTCCGATGTGGTGATCTCGACCAGCGGACGCCAGTACCCGGTGCGGACCAGCCGGCCCATTTCGTGGCCATCGCTGGAAACCACGCGCACTGTGTGCCGGTCGATGTGTTGCAGACGCATGCCGGCACAAAGCAACATGCCCCACCGGATGCTCACTGTCGAAATGACGAACGGCCCCCGCATGGAGGCCGTTCGTCATTTCGTGCTGATGGACTATTCGAACACCACGGCGCGTGCCGCACGGCCATCGGCAAAACGTACCACAATGCGATAGGTGCCAGCCGCAAGATCGCCGCGTTCAACAACGGTGCGCAAAGCATTCACGGTTTGTGCGCGCGCCAGTCGGCCATCAAGCGTGTAGAGGTCGTAACCAACAACGAGTCCGGCCGGGCTGTCCAAGGTGATGTTCTCGGCAGCGGGGTTCGGCTGCAACACCATGGCGGCTGCGGCGGTGGGTTCATCAATGCCGATGGGAGAGCCGACACACACACAGTTCGCGTTCCAAGTATCCCAGAGCGTGTTCGCATTGTTGTCGTTGCACGGTGTGCCTGGCAACGCCGTTCCGCCGGATACGCCTTGGCAGTCCACATTGCCGCAGGGCGGCTCGGCATTGGTGAGCGATATGGTAACGGTTGCGATCGCAGCGGGGCATGGTGGAACCGTAACACGGTATTGCCAAGCCCCGGGGAAATCGTTCAGCGCATCGAAGGTGGACGTATAGCCACCGATCAGGAAGCCTAGCGGATCATACCACGAACCTGCTTGGGAAGGGCTGCCGGTCAGGGCACTGCTCAACTGGAAGGAAGTGTCGGTCTCACAAACTTGCACGGCCATGCCTGTTCCGGGGTTGCCCGGCTGCACCACGGATACTGAAACGACGGACGATGGGTTGCCGCATGGGGGGATGCCGGGAACAGTGTAGGTGTAAGCCCCCGCAGGACTTGTGCCCGGGGTGAAGGTGCTCGGTACGGTGTTGCCCTGGTAGGTCCAAGTACCACCGGTGTCAGGACCGCCCCCCAGGAAACTGAACAGGTCGAATGGGGCTGCTGTTGCACAGGTTTGCACTGTGCCGTTTGTGCCTGCGTTGGAGTTGATCTGGTAGGTGATCAGCACCTGTTGGGCAGTGTCAATGCATGGAAAGTTCTGATCGAACTGGTAAGTGTAGAAGCCCGCTTGGCTTTGCCCAGGATCGAAAATGCCGTTGGTGATCGTTACTCCGTTCGGATCGAGCCATTCACCACCGGGGTCCGGAGAACCGTCCAGTACAGTGATGAGCTGGATGTTCGCGTCGCTGTTGCATACCGAGATCTCGGCATAGCCGCCGGGGTCGGGCGTGGTTGCTGCGGTAACGGTCTTGGTACCGGTCCACGTGTCCACCAGCACCCCGTTGATGTTGAGTTCCCCGATCACGGTGTACGTGCCGGCCGGGTACGGCCCGGATTGGGTGAGCGGTTGGCTGAACGGTGTGACGCCGCCGCCGCCGCCACCGCTGCAGTTGAGCACCACGGTGAGGGTGAAGCCGTTCGGTGTTATGGTGAAATTGTCGGGCATGTAATTCGCCCCGGGGAAGTTCCCGATAACGTTCATGCCGACCAGGTCGCATGCGTCGGGCGTGCCGGGGTTCCAAGTGATGTTGTTGATGTTCTGCGCGCTTCCAATGAGCGGCATGATCACCAAAGTGCACGGAAGTAGCGATCGGAGCATGGGGCTTCGTTTTTCGTGTAAGGAGCCCAAATGTAGCGGGAGGCAGCACGAGGGTGCACCCGCTACTTTCGGCCGGTGAACACCCCCCGGTCAATAGCCACGTTGCTTTTGGTCCTCTTGGGTGCGGCTGCGGCCGCTCAAGGGCTGTTGATCAATGAGGTTTATTGCACTGGCCCTGGGCCGGACCGTGTCGAACTGCTCAATGCGGCTGCTCGACCCGTCGCGCTGGAGGGCTTACGGTTTTCCATGGAGGAACGTAGCGCGCGGCTGCGGACCGAACGCGTGCTGGCTGCCGGTGAGCGGTGCGTGGTGGTCTTCTCCGGCAAGGGAGCGGGCACGGATACCGTCCCGTTCGGATTGCCTGCTACCGGGGGCACGCTGCTATTGATCGCGCCGGATGGCCAACACATTCTCGATGTTGCGGCTTGGCCTTCCATGCCTTCCGGCGCGTCCATTGGCCGCCAACCAGATGGGACCACGGGTTGGAGCTTCTTCGTGGAACATTCGTTGGGCCTAGCCAATGCTGCTGCGCCACGCCTGCGTCGGATCTGCCCCATACCGCTGGCATCAGTGCCGGCCGGTCGGGTGCCACCAGGCACGCGGGTCCGTTTTTCTTCCGATGGTGAGGGCGAGGTGCGCTGGTCCTTGGATGCCGGAGCGGCGCTGTCCGAGGATGGCCGATCAGCGTCGGAGGAGGTTGTCATCCGCCAGAGTGCTGCGGTGCGCGTTCAAGTGTTCAGCGATGATGCATTGCCGAGCAAGGTCATCACCTTCACCTATGTGGTCGAGGAGGGGGTGTTGCCCGTGATCGCGTTGTCGGTGCCGGACAGTTGTCTCACGAGCAGGCAGCCCGGCCGCGGAACCACTGAAGGAGTGGGCGCTCCATCCCTGATGGTGGATTGGCGTGAAAGCGGAAGCGGATCGCGAAGCCTGCCCAAACGCAACTTCAAGCTTGCTGCCACCAGCCACCAACGCTTCAAGCTGCCGAACGGATGGAACGGCCGCGAACTGATGCTTCGCGCTGACGCAAGCCCGCATGCCTTCATGCGCAACACGTTCATGGAGCACATCGTGGCCAAGACCGGGGCGAACGTTGCCGTACAATCTTCCTTGCCGGTGGACCTCTACCTCAATGGGCGCTACCACGGTCTCTATCGCGCCATGCCGCCCAAGGACGAGGATTGGTTGCGCACGCTGCACAACGCCGAGGCATTCGATGTCCTGCATGGCCCATCGTTGCGCAAGGTGGACGGCGACCGCACGCACTTTCACGATGCGTACGAGGCATTGCTGGCCGGCTCGTCAATGGACACGTTGGAGCGCTTGGTCGATGTGGCCAGCCTCATCGACCTCGCTTGCTTCGACCTGTGGACCGGCCGCGCCGACCATGACCTGAACGTGCGGTGCTATCGCCCCAAGGAACCCGGTGGCCGCTGGCGTTGGGTATTGTACGACATGGACCTATGGGCGCCGGTGGAGGAGAACAGCTTGATGCGCATGTGCAGCGAGGCCGTGCCTGTTGCGCCCTATCTGCCGCAGTTGTTAAGGCACCCGGATCTGCGCGACCGCTTCCTTGCGCGTATTGTGGCGCTCAAAGCGACGGTGTTTTCGCCAGTGGTAAGCCTGGCATTGGCGGATAGTCTGTTCGAAGCACATCACGCCGCGTTGACCACGGATCACGCATTGTGGTCCGGGCGTATGAACATGCCCGGGCCGGAAGACACGTACAACGAACTCTCGAGGTTCTGCACGGAACGCGGAACGAATGTGATGGCCATGCTGGCAGCTCGAATGCGGAGGAAACTTGTGCCGATGGAGGTTGCCGTTTCACCATCGGCAGGCGGAACCGTTCATGTGGAAGGGCTGGCACTTGCCAACGGGAAGACGCGGTTCCAGGCGTTCGCCAAGGTCCCTCTTGAGCTGCAAGCCTTGCCTGCGGAGGGTTGGGTGTTCGTAGGATGGAAGAACGGTGACGATGATCCCGTGCTCGTTGTGGACCCTGCAGATCAGCCTAAGGTGATCGCGGTCTTCAGACGCTCAGCCGGTTCAAGCAACAACGGCTTGTAGCAGGCCGGTGAACAGCGCCTTGCCGTCCGTGTTGCCCAGCCGTGCATCGGCGGCGCGCTCCGGGTGCGGCATCATGCCGAACACATTGCGACCGGCATTGCAAACACCTGCGATGTTCTCCAAGCTTCCGTTCGGGTTGGCGTCGGCGGTCACTTTTCCCTGCTCGTTGCAGTAGCGGAACAGAACCTGCTTGTTCGCGTTCAGTTCCTTGATGGTGCGCTCATCAGCGTGGTAGCGCCCTTCTCCGTGCGCGATGGGGATCTTCAGGGCACCGGGCTTCAGTGCGCTGGTCAGCGCGGTATCGTTGGTCTGCACCGTTATATGAACGTTGCGGCACACGAACTTCTGTCCGGCGTTGTGCAGGAGCGCCCCCGGGAGCAGACCGGCTTCGCACAGTACCTGGAAGCCATTGCACACGCCGAACACCAGACCGCCGTTGGCCGCATGCGCGCTCACTTCCTGCATGATGGGCGAGAAGCGCGCGATGGCGCCGCTGCGGAGGTAGTCGCCGTAGCTGAAGCCGCCGGGCAGCACGATCAGCTCGCAACCGCGCAGGTCGTGGTCCTTGTGCCAGAGGCGCTCAACGGTGGCGCCCATGGCAGCCAGCACGTGCACCATGTCCTCATCGCAGTTCGATCCCGGGAAGGTGACCACGCCGCACTTCATGTTCTTCGGTTAAACGCGGCGAAAGTAGGTGCCGTCAGGGGAGCGTGGGGGCCGTCCATTGCGCGGCGCAGCCGATGGCCAACAAGGTGAGCAACGTCACCTCCGCCAGCCAGACGCGCTGCATGTTCAGCAACGGGTAGCTCAGCACTACGCTCAGCGGCATCGCCAACAGCACGGAGGGAAAGGTCCCGTTCACCCATGCCTCCAGGCCGATGATGGCGAGCACCGACCAGCACAGCGCCAGGAAGGCCGAACGGGTGTTGCGCATGCGCATGATGGCCTTCTGGTAGCTGCGGAAGAACCGGAGCACGGCGCTCAACGCCAGCGGAACAAGCACCAGCAGGAGCAGTACGGCCTTACGCCCTCCTGGAAGTGCGGGATGCGCGGCTGGCACCATGCTCCGCACGGGTTCCATTGGCGCCCACCCGCCCAGGCGCAACACGCCCCAGCAGAAGTAGAATACCAATAGCGTCCCCGCCAAGGGCATCGCATACTCCCGCCAGTTGAAGGAACGCGCCACGCTCACTGCTGCCCAAACAGGCACCACCATGAACGCATAAGGGAAGTAGAAGAGCGCCGCCAAGCCAACGAGCATGCCGCTGCGGAAGAGGGCGCCGATGACAATGGGTCGGCCTTGGATGGCCCACACGAGCCGGAACGAGAAGACCAGTGGGACCGCACCGATGAGCGCAGGTTGGAACAGTGGTCCGGGCACGGTCCCCATTAAAAGAACTAAGAGCAGGGCAGGCATCCGGTTGCGCCGGTCGAACAGCTCGGCGTTGTTGGCCGTGCTGGCCAGAAGCACCGCAAGGCCCGAGGCCACGGCAATGGCAATGGCGCCTTGCAGCCAAGGTGCATGCGCGGTCAACCCGTTCAAGGCCCTGAACAAGGGCATACTGGCGCCGTTGCCCAGTGCCGCCGGGTACAAGGGCTGCACCCACCACAGCACGGCCATTACAGGGAGCAGCAGGAACAGCACGATCGGCTGGTCGGTGCGGAAGGGTGCTGCGAGGACTTTGGGACTGACCATGCCGGTGTTGGGGCGCGTCTATATTTGCCCGCGTTCAACGGAACCCGTCATGACCCAATTCTGGCACAGCCTCGGACACGGAATACAATGGCTTTTGGAAGGCTTGGTGGTCATGGGCTGGGGCCCGGTGGTGCTTTTCAGCATCATCATGGCCATTGGTGCCATCTATTGGATGATGCTCCAAGGCCGGTACAACCGCAAGGCGAAAGAGACCGGCGGTCATCTGTAGTCTTACCGTTCAGTGGGCGGTGGCGGCTTTTTGTGCCGGACGCTTCACCACGTCGTGCCCGATATCGCTACGGCACATCTTGCCTTCGTAGTTGATCACGGTGGTGGCCATATAGGCGCGCGCAATGGCGTGCTCCACGTCCTTTCCGAAGGCGGTTACCGATAGCACTCGGCCGCCATTGCTCACCAAGCGGTCCCCCTTCATGGTCGTTCCGGCTTGGAACACATGCGCATCGCGCACCATGTCGAGGCCACTGATGGCTTTGCCTGTGACCGGTGCGGCGGGGTAACCTTGGCTGGCCAGCACCACGGTCACGGCGGTGCGGTCATCCACGTCGATGTGGCGTTCGCTCAGCGTATTGGAAGCGATGCCCTCGAAGAGGTCGAGGAGATCGCTGCGCAGGCGCGGGAGCAGCACTTGGGTTTCCGGATCGCCCAAACGCACATTGTATTCAATGACGTACGGCTCGTTGTTCACGTTCATGAGCCCCATGAAGATGAAGCCTTGGTACGGGATCCCATCGGCTTCCAGGCCGCGGATGGTAGGCGCCGCCACGCGGTCGTGCACCTTCTGCATGAAGTCTTTGTCGGCCGCGGGCACAGGGCTCACCGCTCCCATGCCGCCGGTGTTGGGGCCGGTGTCGCCATCACCCACGCGCTTGTAGTCCTTTGCTGCGGGCAGCATCTTGAACGACTTGCCATCGGTGATCAGGAAGGCGCTCACCTCGGTGCCCTTCAGGAATTGTTCGATCACCACGCGCTCACCAGCAGTGCCGAAGCTCTTGCCGCTGAGCATGCCCTTCACGGTCTTCTCGGCCTCCTTCAGGTCGCTGGTGATCACCACGCCTTTGCCGGATGCAAGTCCATCGGCTTTGATGACGTACGGCGCTGCCACCTTGCCCAAGTGCTCAACTGCAGCGTTCACCTCGTCCTTGCCGAAGCTGCGGTGCGCGGCAGTGGGGATGTTGTGGCGGAACATGAACTCCTTCGCGAAGTCCTTGCTGCCCTCGAGCATCGCGCCGGCCTTGCGCGGGCCGATCACCGTGATGTCCTTCAACTGCGGGTCTTCGGCGATACGATCGTGCAGGCCGTCCACCAGTGGTTGCTCGGGCCCCACCACCACCATCTTGATCTTCTTCTCCAGCAGGAAGGACCGCAGCGCCTTGTGGTTGTTGATGTCCACTGCGGCTGCACGGCCGTGGCGCGCGCTGCCCGGATTGCCCGGGGCCACGTACAGTTCATCGAGCAGGGAGCTCTGCGCGATCTTCCACGCCATGGCGTGTTCGCGACCGCCGGAGCCGATCAACAGGACGTTCATGCCTTCCTTCTTTCGCGCAAAGGAAGCCGCAACGCCCGCCGCGCACCGCACAACTTATCGACAGGCTGTGGAAGGGCGGAAAAGACGAAGCCCTTTGTCGGTTCTCGACTGCGCTCGAACTGACAAAGGGCTTCGTGGAAGATCGCTGCGAACGATCAGTGCGTGTGCGCCACGCGCTTGATGCTGCAGCCTTGGTTGCGCGTGGTGGGCGGATCGATCGGTTTGCCGGCCGCCATGTTCTCAACGGCGCGATCGAGCCAATGCTCTTTCACTGCTGCGGCACTGCCCACGTTGTCGTCGATGGCGCCGGTGTAAACGAGTTTCATGTTCTTGTCGAAGAGGAAAACGTGCGGCGTGGTGCGTGCACCGAACGCGTCGGCCACCTTGTGGTCCTTGTCCACCACATACAGGCCCTTGTAGTTGTTGGCGGTGTAGTGCTCCTTCATCTTATCGAAGCTGTCATCGCCTGCGCGCTTGGCTTCGTTGCTGTTCACGAGGATGAAGCCCACATCGTTCTTCTTGCTCAACGTGGCGAGCGCTGGGTAGCGGTTCTGCCAGCCTTCGCTGCCATCGCTGCCCACCACGAAAGGACAGGTGTTGCAGCTGAAGATGACGAGCAGGCCATTGGCGCCCGCGGCTTGTTTCAGGGTCACCTCTTTGCCGCTCACGTCCTGCATGGCTTGGTCGGGCAGTGGGAGCGAGGCACCAACGGAAAGGGTAACGATCTCGTGCGGGGCGGCGGCCAGCAAGGCAGCGGCACCGATGGGAAGAAGCAGTTTGGCGATCATGGCAACAGGAGTTTTTGTTGAGGAGGACGAAGCTACCGGGTGGAACAGCGTCGCGTGCCCCAGAGACGTGTGAAAAAGGGTGAAGCCGAACTGGTCAGCCGTTGAGTGCGGCAACAAACTCTTCCGGTGTCGCCTGGATCTCGTTCAGGATTTTCCGGATCAGTGGTCGAGAGATGTCCTGCCCTTTGTGGTGTGGAATGGTGGTGTATCGCCCATCCGGATGTCGATAGAAGACATGGCTTCCTTTCTGACGGACAATAACGAAGCCCCACTTGAGCAGGATGCGCTCAAATGTCCGCGCATCAACGATGGGCAATTTGCTCATACTGCGATGGAGAACGACTGAAGACCGATGAACTCAGGGAGGGCTTTGATCTCGTCCTCGCTCATCTCTTCCAAACAGAGTTCCACTACTTCCTTCAGGTTGACCTGCAGGTCGTCCAAGCTCTTCGCTTGCGTATGCGCACCGGGGATGCTCGGAACCATGCCGATGTACAACCCTGTTTCGGGGTCGCGCTCTATGTGTGCGGTGAACTGGATGTTGCGCATGGTGCTCAAATGTAGGCCAGGGAGTAGTTGACTAGCCTTTGGCTCAGGATCGCGGGTGCTGCACCCCAAGAACGACCTTCATTAGAGACCTACAGAGGAAAGGCACTCGGTGTGACAGGCTGCGCATGTCCGTTGACGCAGTCCGGCGTTGATGGCTCCCAGCCCTTTTCCGGAATGCAGACAGAAGTCGACTTCGCGACAAACTCAACGGGAAGAGGCGCGATATAGGCCACGTCCTCGTACGTTCTCGGCTCCCCGCGAACATTGCTCGCGCAAATGATGAAGCCCCGTTTGCATGCGGCGCACTCCATTGCAAGTAGGGCTTGCGTGCAATGTGGACAGGCAAAGCGACGAACCAGAGCGAGGTTGTCCATTCAGGACCTACTTGAACGCCGCCAGTCCCGTCACCTCCGCGCCCGTGATGAGCAAGTGAATGTCGTGCGTGCCTTCGTAGGTCACCACGCTTTCCAGGTTCATCATGTGGCGCATGATGGGGTACTCGTTGGTGATGCCCATGCCGCCGAGGATCTGCCGTGCCTCGCGGGCCACGGTGAGCGCCAGGTGCACGTTGTTGCGCTTGGCCATGCTGATCTGCTGCGTGGTGGCGCGGCCTTCGCTGCGCAGCACGCCCAAGCGCCACGTGAGCAGTTGCGCCTTGGTGATCTCCGTGATCATCTCGGCGAGCTTCTTCTGCGTGAGCTGGAAACCACCGATGGGTTTGCCGAACTGCACGCGCTGTTTGCTGTACCGCAATGCCGTGTCGTAGCACTCCATGGCCACGCCGAGCGTTCCCCAGGCAATGCCGTAGCGCGCACTGTCGAGGCAGCCGAGCGGCGCGCCGAGGCCGCTCTTGTTCGGCAGCAGGTTGGCCTTGGGCACCTTCACGTTGTCGAACACCAGCTCGCCCGTGGGACTGGCGCGCAGCGAAAGCTTGCCGTGCGTGGTGGGCGTGGTGAAGCCTTCCATGCCGCGCTCCACAATGAGGCCGTGGATGCGCCCTTCGGTGTTCTCCGCTTTCGCCCACACGATGGCGAGGTCGGCGAAGGGAGAGTTGCTGATCCACATCTTGGCACCGTTCAGCAGGTAGTGGTCGCCCTTGTCCTGGAACGTGGTGACCATGCCGCCCGGATTGCTGCCGTGATCGGGTTCGGTGAGGCCGAAGCATCCGATCTTCTTGCCCTGCACCATGTCGGGCAGCCATTTCTTCTTCTGCTCTTCGCTGCCGTATTTCCAGATGGGGTACATGGCCAGCGAACCCTGCACACTGCACAGGCTGCGCAAACCGCTGTCGCAGCGTTCGATCTCCTGCATGATCAAGCCGTAGCTGATCTGGTCCAATCCCGGACCGCCGTATTCCTCCGGCACGAAGGGACCGAACGCCCCGATCTCCGCCAAGCCGGGAATGATGTCCTTGCTGAACTCCGCCTTCTCGAACCGCTCCTCGATGATCGGCTTCAGGTGCTTGCTCACGTGCTGGCGTGCCGTGTCGCGGATCAGCTTCTGTTCTTCCGTGAGCAGCTCGTCCACCAAGTAGTGGTCGTGGGCTTGGAACTGGTCGGTGGCGGAACTCTTCTTGGTGGCGGTGGCGGTGCTCATGGTTCTGTTGAAAGCGCGGCGAAAGTAGCGCAGTGCTTCCGCGGGCACCCCGCCTAGTTTCGCGGCTCAAATGGAGCCGGTGCTACGAACGCACGACGTCATGAGCGAGGGCTGGACCGGTCTGGTGCTCCTCGGGGTCCTTGTGGTGCTGGCCTGGACCAACGTGCGGGACCACAAGAAGTGGGCAGTTCTATGGGACAGCGTAAAACGCTTGCGGCTCGGCCAGCAGACCATGCGCGACGACATCAGCCTGCGCGACCGCGGTTGGATCGCCTTGCAAGTGGCGGCCATGTTATTGGTGGGCCTCTTCGTGCACCAATGGACGGCATGGAGCGGTGTGGCTTCGGGCTGGTCCGCGTTCCTTATCGTGTTGGGTGGCGTGGTCTGTATCACCGCAGCGCAACTCCTGCTCATCCGCCTCACCGGCTGGTTTTTCGTCATGGATCAGGGGCTGGGCGAGTACCTCTACACCTGCCTGTTGCTGTTCATCGCGTTTGCACTGTTGCTGCTTCCGGTGAGCATTGTGGCCGCCTACTTGCCAGCGGCACGCAACGGTGCGCTGCTGGTGGGTGCCGGCATCCTGGTGATCATGGTGGTTTACCGATGGTTCAGGGCTGCCGTCATCGGCCTGGCCCAGGGGGTGGGTCTCCGTGCCATCTTAATTTACATTTGCGCCCTCGAAATCCTACCTGCCGCTTTGGCGGCACAAGCCATCGCGCAACACGCCCGCTCGATCCCTGAACCTGTTTAAGACGCGCCCCGCTTGAAGATCAAGACCATCCTTGTCACCCAGCCGGAACCAGTGGGCGAAAAGTCGCCGTACCATGATCTGTCGAAGAAGGCCAACGTGAAGATCGACTTCCGTCCCTTCATCAAGATCGAGCCTATCGCGGGCCAGGATTTCAGGCAGGACCGAGTGAACATCCTCGACCACAGCGCGGTGATCTTCACCAGCCGCAATGCGGTGGACCACTTCTTCCGCATCGCCAAGGAGGTGCGCGTGAACGTGCCCGAGATGATGAAGTATTTCTGCGTGAGCGAGAGCGTCGCCTACTACGTGCAGAAGTACATCGTGTACCGCAAGCGCAAGGTGTTCATCGGCAAGCAGACGTTCGGCGATCTGATGGACGTGATCAAAAAGCACCGCGACGAGAAGTTCCTCGTGCCGTGCACCGACATCCAGAAGCAGGAGATCCCAGAACTGCTGGACAAGGCGGGTATCGCTTACACCAAGGCCGTCATTTACCGCACGGTGGCCGCCGACCTCCGGGACCTGAAGGAAGTGAAGTACGACATGCTCGTGTTCTTCAGCCCGGCCGGTATCGAAAGCCTGAAGAAGAACTTCCCCGACTTCACGCAGAACGGCACCATCATCGCCGCGTTCGGTCCCACGACGGTGAAGGCTGTGCGCGATGCAGGCCTGCGCCTCGACATCGAAGCACCACTGCCCGAAGCGCCGAGCATGACGGGCGCCATCGAACTGTACATCAAGCGCCTGGCGAAAGGACAAACAGGCCCTTTGGCGCCGCCACCACCGCCTGCTCCCGCCCCCGCCAAAGTGGCCAAGCCACAAGCAGGTCCGGTGAAGAAGGCCGTGAGCGCTGTGGTGAAGAAGGTGGTGAAGGCGGTGAAGCCTGCGGACAAGAAGGCTGCGCCGAAGAAGGCGGCTAAGCCGGCGACCAAGAAGAAGTAGGGCTCCTTCGCCCGCAGGGAAAGCTGGTCCGGTACGCGAGGGTGCTGGTGCCGTTGATAAGGCCTGCGGGGCGCTGAACACTACGGCAGTTGGACTTCGACGTCGGATCAACGGCGGTTGACCCGGAAATCGATGTTCTCCGGTGGGTCATGAACGAGCAGTCGGCATGCTGGGTTCGCCATGTCCAACAAAGCCGAATCCCTCGGATCCCAGATGAACACTGGCAGCGGATCCTGGACAACGATGCGCCCATAAGTGTATTCCGGATCGTCCTTCGCATGCAGGACGAACGTATCGTTCACGACGCACCATGAACCACGAGTGTCATAGTTCGTACCAGCCATATGTCGCTCGTACCGAAATGTGGAGTCCACTTTCAGTTCGAACATCCGGATACTGAACGTGCCCTCGTTGTAGGCCGACACGAGAACCGGTGTCGGGTCATCATCTTTGGGTGGAGTGCAAGACAGGGCAAGGCCAACGAAAGCGGATACGCAGAGGAGAGGGCGGATCATCCAACGCTTCCCTCAAGCGACACTGCCAGCAACTTCTGCGCTTCCACCGCGAATTCCATCGGTAGCTGGTTGAGCACCTCCTTGCAGTAGCCGTTCACGATGAGGCTTACGGCCTTTTCCGTTTCGATGCCCCGTTGGTTGAGGTAGAAGATCTGGTCCTCTCCGATCTTGCTCGTGGTGGCTTCGTGCTCCACCATGGCGCTGGGGTTCTCGCTCTCGATGTACGGGAAGGTGTGCGCGCCGCAGCGATCGCCGAGCAGCAATGAATCGCACTGGCTGAAGTTGCGCGCGCCTTTTGCGCCCTTGCCGATCTTCACCAAGCCCCGGTAGCTATTGTTGGAAAAACCCGCGCTGATGCCCTTGCTCACGATCGTGCTCTTCGTGCCCTTGCCGATGTGGGTCATCTTGGTGCCCGTGTCGGCTTGCTGGCGGTTGTTCGTTACGGCAACACTGTAGAACTCGCCGGTGCTGTGATCGCCTTTCAGCACACAGCTCGGATACTTCCAAGTTATCGCGCTGCCCGTCTCCACCTGCGTCCAGCTGATCTTGCTGCGATCGCCGAGGCACATGCCGCGCTTCGTTACGAAGTTGTAGATGCCGCCCTTGCCTTCCTTGTCGCCGGGATACCAGTTCTGGACGGTGCTGTACTTGATCTCCGCATCCTTCAACGCAACGAGTTCAACAACAGCGGCGTGCAGTTGGTGCTCGTCGCGGATCGGTGCGGTGCAGCCTTCGAGGTAGCTCACGTACGCGCCTTCATCGGCGATCAGCAGGGTGCGCTCGAACTGGCCGGTCATGGCCTCGTTGATCCGGAAGTAGGTGCTGAGTTCCATCGGGCAGCGCACACCCGGCGGGATGTAGCAGAAGCTGCCGTCGCTGAAGACCGCGCTGTTGAGCGCAGCGAAGTAGTTGTCCGTGCGGGGAACGACGGTGCCGAGGTACTTCTTGATCAGCTCGGGATGCTCCTTCACCGCATCACTGAACGAGCAGAAGATGATGCCCTTCTCCTTCAGCGTCGCTTGGAACGTGGTCTTCACGCTCACGCTGTCGAACACGATGTCCACGGCCACACCAGCGAGGCGCTTCTGCTCCTCCATGCTGATGCCCAGCTTCTCGAAGGTCTTGATCAGCTCGGGATCCGCTTCGTCGAGGCTGTTGAGCGTGGGCTTCTTCTTCGGCGCGCTGTAGTAGTAAGCGTTCTGGTAATCGATCTTCGGGTAGTGCACATGTGCCCACGAGGGCTCTTCCATCTTCTGCCACAGGCGGAAGGCCTCGAGCCGCCACTCCAGCATCCACTCCGGCTCCTCCTTCTTCTTGCTGATGAAGCGCACGATGTCCTCGTTCAGCCCTTTCGCCGCCTTCTCGCTCTCGATGTCCGTGACGAAGCCGTAGGCATACTCTTTCGAGGTGACCTCGCGGAGGATATCGTCGGTGTCCTGGGCCATGGCTCAGAGTTCATACTGCAAAGGGCGCGAAGGACGCAAAGAGGCCCAGCCACCCTGTGCATTTCCCTTTGCGCTCTTTGCGGTATCCATTTCTCTTGGTGTTCTTCAGATGCTGAAGCTCTCCCCGCACCCACAGGTACGTGAAGCATTGGGGTTCACGAACTGGAAGCCCTTGCCGTTGAGGCCGCCACTGAAATCGAGGGTGGTGCCCAGCAGGTACAGCAGGCTCTTCTTGTCCACCACCACCTTCACCCCGTTGTCCTCGAAGACCTTGTCGCCGTCTTTCATTTGGTCGTCGAACACGAGGTCGTACATGAGGCCGGAGCAACCTCCGCCTTTCACGCCTACGCGTACAAAGTGTTGGGGCCCACGTCCTTCCGTGCCAAGTAGTTTGGTGACCTCGCTCTTGGCGTTCTCGCTGACCTTGATCATTGGCTTGTGTGGAATGATTCTAAGCGAACCGTTCCGGCCCGCAAAGGTACCTAGGAAGGGGGCAGTTTCCATGGGGGATGAACTTCGATCGTGGAGACAATGCTCGCCCGCGCTACTTTCTAGGCCCACGGATCGACGGAAAACCCGTCCGCCGCCCATGAACGCCCTCGACCAACGCAACATCCTCCATCTCGATCTCGACAGCTTCTTCGTGAGCGTGGAGTGCATCGCCCGCCCGGAACTGAAGGGCAAGCCCGTGATGATCGGCGCCGACAGCGACCGCGGCGTGGTGGCCAGTTGCAGCTACGAGGCACGCGCCTTCGGCATCCGCAGCGCCATGCCCATGCGCATGGCCAAGCAGCTCTGTCCGGAGGCCATCATCCTGCGCGGCAACAGCGGCGAGTACATGAAGAAGAGCGACGAGGTGACGGAGATCATCCGCAGCAAGGTGCCGCTGTTCGAGAAGACGAGCGTGGACGAGTTCTACGTGGACTTCACCGGCACCGAGAAATTCTTCGGCGCGCTGAAGCTGGCCACCGAACTGCGCCAGTACATCAGCAAGGAAACGGGCCTGCCCAACAGCTTCGGGCTGAGCATCAACAAAACGGTGAGCAAGGTGGCCACCAATACCGCGAAGCCGAACAACTTCAGGCAGGTGGAACGCGGCACCGAGAAGCCCTTCCTCGCGCCGATGGCGATCGAGGCCATCCCCGGCGTGGGCGAGAAGACCGCGCACCTGCTGCGCAGCATGGGCGTGATGAAGATCCACACCATGCAGGAGCTGCCCATCGACCTGATGCAACGGGTGCTGGGCGAGCACGGCCCCGTGCTGTGGCGCAAGGCCAACGGCATCGACGACAGCCCCGTGATCGCGTGGCACGAGCGCAAGAGCATCAGCACGGAGCGCACCTTCGAGCGCGACACCATCGATGTGGTGAAGCTGCGCGGCATGCTCACCGCCATGGCCGAGAGCCTCGCCTTCCAACTGCGCAAGGGACAAAAGCTCACCAGCTGCGTGGCCGTGAAGGTGCGCTACGCCGATTTCGAAACGCACACGCAGCAACAGCGCATCGGCTACACGGCCTGCGATCACATCATCCTGCCGCTGGTGCATGAGCTCTTCAGGAAACTCTATGACCGGCGCCAACGCATCCGCCTCATCGGGGTGCGCTTCAGCCACCTGGTGGGCGGCGGCCACCAAATGGATGCTTTCACCGATACCCAGGAGGCCATGAACCTCTACCAAGCCATGGACAAGATCCGCCAGCGCTTCGGCGACCGCACCGTGATGCGCGCCAGCGGCATGGAGGCGCGCAGCATAGGCCGCATGGACAATCCCTTCGATGGGCAGGCGCCCGTGCTGCTGGCGAACAGGCGGACGTGATGTAGGCGGGCGACGTTCAGGGAAGCCACATATTTGAGGTGGATCACACGCGCCTTGACAGTTGAGCAGTGCATAAAACTCGGACGGGGGACAGCCCTGATGTCGTTCCTGATGGGAACGATCATTGTCGCGCTTTACTACTGGACTTCATCAAGCGAACTGCTCATCGCGGGTTATTGGTTCATCGTTGTGGCAGCACTGGTCAACGTCGCTGTTCTGACCGCGCTGCTGGTAAAGGCATCCAAAGCGAGGACGGAGAAGAAGCTGCTGATCACTTGCGGACTGATGCTATTGAACATCCCTGTTGCGGTCGGGTACATGCTGTTGGTGGTGACACTGCTGGATACGATGCGGATCACGTTCACCAATATGACGAACACGCCCATTACTGACATCAGCATCGAGGGATGCGAGGCCGAGCACATCGACGAATTGGAGGTTGGGGAAAGCCGGACCGTCTGGATAAGCATCTCGGGCGATTGCGACATAGCCGTCGACTTTTTGTCCAATGGAACACGCAAGCGGGAAATCGTAGCCCCATACGTTACCTCTTCGATGGGACAGAAACTGGAACACAACATTGGTGGGCGACATGGAACAGGTCTTTGAAGTCGGGCTCCACGGATGAGCATAGCGCGGTTGCTGCTGGCGAACAGGCGGACGTAGGACTTTCGTCGGGCGCAGCCCCCAACCATCCATCACAACCCCAACGCCAACGCACCCTGCTCTTACGGCGGGTCCTTGGCTTGGCCACCTTGGCGCACCCCATGTTCCGCAACTACCTCCTCATCGCTTGGCGCACGCTCAAGCGCGACAAGCTCTTCACGGCCCTCAACATCATCGGCCTGGCCATCGGTGTGGTGGCCTGCATGCTCATCTACATCTACGTGCAGGATGAACTGAGCTTCGATGCGCACCACGCCAAGAGCGACCGTACCTACCGCATCCAGTCGCACTTCAACTTCGGCGACCAGAGCGACGACTTCGGCCTCACGCAGTTCGCCATGGTGCCCACGCTGCTGCAGGAGTACCCGGAGATCGAGAGCGGCAGCTGGCTCTACACCCTCAACAAGTGCAGCTTCAACTACAAGGGCCAGAACTTCATTGAGGACGATGGCTACTACGCCGACACGGCCTTCTTCCGCACCTTCGACTACCACTGGCTGAGCGGCGGGCCGCACGCGCTGGACGAGCCGGACAACCTGGTGATAACGCAGCGCCTGGCCAACGAGATGTTCGGCGCCGAGGAGCCCTTGGGCAAGTTGGTGGAACGCAACGGCCGCACCCTGAAGGTGGCGGGCGTCATCGACGAGAAGGCGTACAACACGCACATCGTGCCGGGTTGCTTCCTAAGTCTGCTGGGCATGCCGCCGCAGGCGCGCGAGCAACTCATGAGCGGTTGGGGCCAGGTGAGCAGCTACGGCTACCTGGTGCTGGCGCCGGGCAGCACGGCCGAGACCTTCCAGCCCAAGATGGACGCCTTCATGAAGAAGTACATCCTGCCATTCTGGCAACAGGACGCGGGCTTCAAGGGCACAATGCGCTTCAACCTGGAACCGCTGAAGGATGTGCACTTCAACAACGACCTCATCTACGACACGCCCAGGAAGGGCAACCGCGCGTACGTCACCTTGCTCAGCATCGTGGCGGTGCTCATCCTGGCCATTGCGTGCATCAACTACATCAACATGAGCACGGCCGATGCCACGCGCCGCGCCAAGGAGGTGGCCTTGCGGAAAGTCAGCGGTGCGCAGCGCGGGCAACTGGTGGTGCAGTTCATCGGCGGCAGCGTGCTCATTGCAGTGCTGGGCATTGTGGTGGCGTTGGTTCTGCTGAAGCTGGCCTTGCCCGTGTTCAACGAACTGAGCGGGAAGGAGATCGGCATGGGCCACGTGCTCAGCGGCGGTTTCGCGGGCGTGGTGATGCTCATCGTGCTGGCCATCGGCGTGCTCGCCGGCAGCTACCCGGCGTTCTTCCTCAGCCGTTTCGCGCCGCAGCTGCTGCTGAAGGAAGGCGTGGCCGGTGGGGCAGGGAAGGGGCGCGTGCGCAAAGTGCTCATGGCCGCGCAGTTCGGCATTGCGCTCTTCATGGTGGTGGGCACGCTGGCCGTGTTCGCGCAGTTGCATTGGCTGCGCACCAACGACATGGGCCTGCGCAAGGAGAACGTGCTGCTGGTGAAGATGCCATCGCCGCATCCGGAAGACACCCTGAAGTGGGACGCCCTACGGCCCATGAAGACCGAGCTCATGCGCGAGAGCTTCGTAACGGCCGCGTCGTTCGCCGACAACACGCCGGGCGGCGGCACCCAACGCTGGGTGCTGCGCGCCAAAGGCCCGCAAGGCAACATCGACAAGCCGCTGCCGGCCATGAGCTGCGATGCCGACTACCCCGCGCTCATCGGCATGGAGTTCACGCAAGGGCGCACCTTCGATCCGAAGATCCCCACCGACCAGGACGGCAGCATCATCGTGAACGAAGCCCTGGTGAAGGCCTTCGGGTGGACGGACCCGCTGAACGAAAAGCTTTACGTGCCCGGGGACAGCGTGGACCAGGAACTGAAGATCATCGGGGTGGTGAAGGACTTCCACTACACCAGCTTGCACACGCCCATCGAGCCCATCGCCATCTTCCAGGGCAACCCGCGCTACGGCGTGAACAACCTGCTGCTGCGCCTGGCCCCCGGCGATGTGCAAGCGCAGCTGAAGACGCTGGAAGGCCGCTTCAAGGCGCTGCAGCCGAACGCGCAATGGGACGCGACTTTCCTGGATGCCAGCATAGCCGAGCTCTACCAGGCCGAGGACAAGCTCTTCCGCGTGTTCTCCGCCTTCGCCGTGCTCACCATCCTGCTCACGGTGATGGGACTCTACGGTCTGGCCTACTTCACGGCACGGCAACGCACGCGCGAGATCGGCATACGCCGCGTGATGGGCGCACCGGTGCTGGACATTGTGCGGCGCCTGAACACCGAGTTCGTGGTGCTGCTGGGGCTGGCGCTGCTGGTGGCGTTCCCGCTCGCCTTCTACGCCATTGGCCGCTGGCTGGAAACCTTCGCGTACCACACCACCATCTCACCGGTGCTCTACGCCGCTGCGCTGCTGCTCACGCTGTTGGTTACCGTGCTCACCGTTACCGTGCAGGCCTACCGCGCCGCCGTCGCCGATCCGGTGAAGGCGTTGAGGTATGAGTGAGCTCAGTTGAGGACCATCTTCAACGTGGACCGGGCGCCACTTTCGTCCGCGATGCACACCACGTAGCTGCCGCGCGGCAATAGTGCCAGGTCCAGTGTGGTTGTGTTGCTGGGCGCCATGTGCACCGCGAGCACTTTGCGCCCCGACAGGTCGAAGATGGCCACACCGGTGATGCCCCGCCCGGAAACGGTGACGGCATCGGAGGCCGGTTGCGGGTACAGCACCGGACGCTGCACAGCGGCCGTGGGTGCCACGGAGAGCGTGCCGCACGCCAGCGTGTGCTGCTGGAAGAAGTCCCACATGAGGTCGTTGGCGTTCGCCACCTGCGAGGGCGGGTCGCCGATGCCGGTCTGCGCGCCGCCCGGCCAGCTGTGGCCGCCGTCGTGGGTCATGTACAGCAGCACTTCCTGCTGGCAATCGCATTGGTGCCAGCGCACCACGGTAAGGTCGGTATTGTCCAGCACGGTGTCGTTCAGCACGGCGCAATTGGCGTGCAGCGCGAAGGCCGTTTGCACGCTGTCCTGCGGCGAGTTGTAGTGGTTGCTCACGCCGTTGCCGATGCCGCCCAGGTAGGGCACGCTTTCGTCCAGGTAGGAGTGGATGCCGATGACGGGCACGGAGCGCGCGGGCTGGCACGCGTCGATGGTCATACTTGCGCTCACGGGTGCAATGGCCGCTAGGCGTTCGCTCAGTTCGCACGCCAGCCGGTAGCTCATGAAGCCGCCGTTGCTCATCCCGGTGGCGTAGATGCGCAGGGTGTCGATGGCCAGCTCGGTAATTAGGGTATCGAGCAGCGCATCGATGAAGCCGACATCGTCCACGTTGTTGTTCATGGCGTAGCCGCAGCACCCGCCCGCGTTCCAGGTGCGGATGTTGAGCGGACTGGCCACGCCATCTGGGTACACCACGATGAAGCCTTCCTGCTCGGCCTTGTCGCTCAACAGCGATTGCGTTTCCAGCTGTGGGCCGCTGCCGAAACCGCCGTGCATGGCGATCACCAACGGCAATTGGGCCGATCCGTCGTACACCGAAGGCAATCGCACGGTGTATGTGCGTTGGAGGCCACCCACGAGGATGCTGTCCGGTTGAGCGGATAGCTGTAGCGCACAGAGCCCGAAGATGAACGTGGAAAGTCTAAGCATGTGGAAGTTCTTACCGGTTGGGACGTGCACGAGAGGAAAAGGTTCAACGATCCCGGTCGGGTCAGGCCTGCATCCTCTTCTTGGCCTCAATGGCCCACAGTAGCTCATCCATGAAGGCCTTGGTGCGCTTGGCCCATCCCTCGGGGTCGGCGGGCGTGCCGTCCTCACCGAAGGCTTCCTGCACCTTGGGCACGGGCAGCATGGCGGGCACCACCCAGCCTTTGATCTTCCAGAGGGCGAACACGAGCGAGGTGATGCACTGCATGCCGCCGAAGGCACCACCGCTCACGGTGCTGATGGCGATGGGCTTCTTGGCCCAATCGTCGGTGAGCAGGTCCAGCACGTTCTTCAGGCTGGCGGGTGCGCTCCCGTTGTACTCGGGGGTTACGATCACCACGCCATCGGCCTTGCGGATGCGCTCCGCGAAATCGACAACGCTAGCGGCCGGTTCCTTCATGTTCTTGATGCGCTCATCGAAGAGCGGGAAGTTGAACGCGAGCAGATCGAGCATATCCACGGTGTGGCCGCTCTGCTCGATGGTGCGTTGGAGATGAAGGGCCACGCGGTGGCTCTTACGACCGGTGCGCACGCTGGCGCTGATGAGGGCGATGTGTGCCATGTTCAGTTGTTCGTTCGTGATGTTGATCTGGTCCCCGTTCACACCAACCTTCCTGCCAGCCACTTCAGTTGCAGCTCCGCCAGCTTCGCCTCGTAGCGCGCCACCAGCAAGCGCTGTTCAGCATTCACCAGACCAAGCTGCACATCGCGCAACTCCACGGCGGAGATGGAGCCGATGCGATAGCTCTCCAGTGCCACATCGCTCTGCGTGCGCGCACCGGTGAGGTTCTGCTCTTCCAGGGCCACGCGCTGGTTGGCAGTGGTGTAGGTCGTCCACGCGTTAAGGATGCTCTCCTCCAAATTGAGTTCCGCCTGTTGGGTGGTGAGCGCGGCCTGCTCGCGGCTCAATTTGGCCACTTCCATCGCACTGCGCGCCTGGAAGCCGCGGAACAACGGGATGCTCAAGCGCGCGCCGTAATCCGGACCGAGCGCCTGGTTGCTTTGCAGGATGCCCACTGCACTAGTGCTCTTGGTGTAGCTGTAGTTCGCGAAGATGTCCACCTGTGGAAGGAGCGCACCGCGCAGTTCCTTCACGCTGAGGTCCGCCGCGATCTGTTGTTGACGGGTCTGTTGCAGTGTACTGTTCGCTTGACGTGCGGCTTGCTGGATCTGTGCAAGGTCCAGCGGTTCAGTACCCGGCACTTCCGCAGCGACTTCCACCGGCGTGGATGGATCGCGGCCCATGAGCGCGTTGAGCCGTGAAGCGGTCACGGCTTCCTGCACGTGCAGGTCGAGTACGAGGGCGCTGTCGGTGCTGAGGTCGAGGCGGGCCTGCACCAGGTTCAATCCGCTGGCGCTGCCGATGCGCGCGCCGGTCTCGGTGATGCTCAGGCGTTCGCTGCTGATCCGCACGCCTTCGCGCTGCACACCGATGGCTTTGCGCACCTGCACGAGCTGGTAGTAAGCGGCGAGCACGTTGTAGGTCGTGGCCTCGATCTGCTGTTTCAGTTGAGTCTGACCGATCAGCTCCAACGCTTCGAGCCTGTCCTTTGTCGCGAACATCGCCAGGCCATTGAAGACGGTCCAGTTCAGTTGCACGGCGGCATCCAGCACACGCTGGTCGGCATTGTCAGCTTCGCGTGTTTCCCCGCTGAAGAAGGTCTGCTTCGTGCTGCTGTTGTCGATGCTGTACTGCCCGACGGCATCCACCGTGGGCAGCATGCCCGCGTTCTCCGCGCTGTTCAGCAGCTCGGCGCTCTTGGCATCGAGGTGCGCCAGACGGACACCGTGGTTCTGCTCCACAGCGATACCCACGGCTTCTTCGGCGGTGAGTACCTGTGCTGGAATGATCAGCGAAGGCAATAGGAACAAGAAGGCCAGTAGCGTTCTCATGCGTGCGCGGGTTTTGTACCCTCCTCCGGTCGACCCGGTGGGTCGACGCTACGGTCGGTATCAACTGGTTCCACTTCGCGTGACATGTAGCTGTACAACGCCGGCACCACATACAGTGTCAAGATCAACGCGAACAGCAGCCCACCGATGATGGCAACACCCATGGGCACCCGGCTCTTCGCGGCAGCACCAAGACCCAACGCAATGGGCAGCACGCCCAGCACCGTGGCGAGACTGGTCATGAGTATCGGGCGGAAGCGCTGGCCGGCAGCATCAACGACCGCTTCCAGCTTCTTCAGCCCTTGCTCTTTGCGCTGGTTCGCGAACTCCACGATGAGGATGCCGTTCTTGGTGACGAGGCCGATGAGCACGATGCCGCCGATCTGCGAGAAGATGTTGAGCGTGTGGCCGCCGATCCAGAGGCTGATCAACGCACCGGCGAGCGCGAGCGGTACGGTGAACATCACCACCAAGGGATCCAGCCAGCTTTCGAACTGCGCGGCGAGGATGAGGAACACGAGGACCAGCGCGAGCAACAGCGCGAAGAGCACACTGCTTCCGCTCTCGGCGAACTCCTTGCTCACACCGGCGAGCGAGGTGCTGAAGCTGTCGTCCAGGACTTCTTTCGCGATGCGGTCCATGGCTTCGATGCCGTCGCCGATGGTGTAGCCTTCGGCCGGATCGGCCATCACGGTGGCGCTCACGTAACGGTTGTAGCGGAAGAGCTGCGGCGGCGTGCTGCGGTCGCTCATGCGCACGAGGTTGTCCAGCTGGATCAGTTCGCCCTTGTCGTTCCGGACGTACGCGCTCTTCAGGTCGACGGGCGCGTCGCGGTTGTCGCGCGTGGCCTGACCGATCACCTGGTACTGTTTGCCCTGCGTGATGAAGTAGCCGTAGCGCTGGCCGCTGAAGTAGAGCTGCAAGGTCTCGGCGATGTCCTGCATGCTCACGCCCATGGCGCGCGCGCGGTCGCGGTCGATCTCCACGTTGATCTCCGGCTTGTTGAACTTCAGGTTGAGGTCGGTGACGCGGAAGGTCTTGTCGGCCGCGGCCTTCTCCATGAACTTGGGGATGATCGCGCGCAGCCGCTCGAAGTCCGGTGCTTGTATCACGTACTGCACAGGCAACGAAACGAAACGGCTGCCACCGATCGTAGGCTCCTGGATCACGATGCTCTTCGCCAGGTTGAAGCGCTGCACTTTCCTCATCACATCCTTGGCCAGTTCATCCTGGGTCTTGGTGCGCTCTTCCGGTTGCACGAGCGTGACCCGCACGAAGCCGTTGTTGGTAGACGATGCCGTGCCGAAGCCGGGCGCCGTTACGCTGATCAACGCCTGGCGCTCGGGCATGGTGTCCACCACACCGATGATGTCCGCGAGGTAGGCGTTCATCAGCTCGAAGCTGGTGCCTTCCGGCGCGGTGCTCTGCACCATGAAGCGGCTCTTGTCCTCGGCCGGTGCGAGTTCGCTTTGCAGGTTGAAGAACGCGAGCACGGTGAGACCCAGGCTAACGATGATCACAGGGAACACGAGCCATCGGCGCCGCATGAACGATCCGAGCGAACGTTCGTACGCGCTGGCGAGACCATTGAACCAGCGTTCGGTCACTTCGAAGAAGCGGCTGTGCTTGTCCTTGCGCTTCAGCCAGCGTGCGCTCATCATGGGTGTGAGCGTGAGCGAGACCACCGCACTGATGATCACCGAGCCCGCCACCACCACACCGAACTCGCGGAACAGGCGACCGGTCAAGCCGCTGAGGAAGATGATGGGCAGGAACACCGCCGCCAGCGTGACGGTGGTGCTGATGATGGCGAAGGTGATCTCCTTCGATCCTTCGTGACCCGCCTTCATCGGGTCCATGCCGCCTTCGATCTTGGCGTAGATGTTCTCCAGCACCACGATCGCATCGTCCACCACGATGCCGGTGGAGAGCACGATGGCCAGCAGCGTGAGGATGTTGATGCTGAAGCCCGACACGTACATGATGAAGAACGAGCCGATGAGCGAGATCGGGATCGCCAGCACCGGGATCAAGGTGGTGCGCCAGTTGCGCAGGAAGATGAAGATGATGAGCACCACCAGCCCGAAGGCGATGAGGATGGTTTCCTCAACTTCGAGGATGGCCTTGCGGATGCCGATGGTCGTGTCGAGCGCGACGTTGTAACGGAGGTCCGAAGGCAGGTCCTTCTTGATCTGTTCCACGCGTTGGTAGAACTCGTCCACGATGGCCACGTAGTTGCTCCCGGGCAGTGGGGTGATGGCCACGGCCACTTGCGCCACGCCGCCGTTTCCGCGCAGGAGCGAGCGTTCGTTCTCCGGTCGTAGTTCGGCGTTGCCGATGTCCTTCAGGCGCACCACGGGGCCGCCGTCATCGCGGATGATGAGGTTGTTGAACTCCTCTGCGGTGGTGAGGCGACCGAGCGTGCGGATGCTGAGTTCGGTGTTGAAGCCTTCGATGCGTCCGCTGGGCAGCTCCACGTTCTCGCGGTTCAGCGCGTTGCGCACGTCCACGGGCGTCACGTTGAACCCGGCCATCTTCAGCGGCTCCAGCAGCAGCTTCATGCTGTACTTCTTGTCGCCCCAGATGTTGATGGCGCTTACACCGGGGATCGTCTGCAGGCGCTCCTTGAACACATCGTTCGCGATCTGCGAAAGCTCCAGCAAGTTGCGCTGATCGCTCTGGATGGTCATCGACACGATGGGGTTGCTGTCCGCATCGCTCTTCGCCACGATGGGCGGGTCCACATCCAGCGGCAGGTTGCGCAAACTGCGGCTCACGCGGTCGCGCACGTCGTTGGCGGCGGCCTCCAGGTCCACGTCCAGCTCGAACTCCACGGTGATGGTGCTGCGACCATCGCTGCTCACGCTGGTGAGCGTGCGGATACCCGCGATGCCATTGATGCTCTCCTCCAGCACCTCGGTGATCTGGCTCTCGATGATGTCCGCGTTTGCGCCCACGTAGTTGGTGGTGACCGTGATGATCGGCGGATCAACGCTCGGGTATTCGCGCACGCCGAGGAACCCGAACCCGATGGCGCCGAAGAGCACGATCAGGATCGAGATCACCGATGCGAGCACCGGGCGGTTGATGCTGACGGAGCTGATGTTCATGAACGGCGCAGCTCAGGGTGAATGGTGAATGGGAATTGGTGAATGGGGTTCATGGTGCAACTATTCGCCATTCACTATTCGCCATTCACTTCTTTGGTCTCTGCTTGTCTTGTCAACGCCCGCACGGCGGCACCATCGCGCAAGGCCAGCAGACCGGTCACGATCACGGAATCACCGGCTTGCACGCCGCTGGTCAGTTGCACGCTGTTCGCTGAACGGTTGCCGAGTTGCACCCGCGCGCTCACGGCCTTGCCGCCTTTCATCAGGAGCACTTTCTGTCCTTGGATGTCGGGGATCAGCGCTTCGGCGGGGATCACCAGTGCGTCGTTGATGCGTTCCAAGCGCACATCCACTTTCGCGAAGGCGCCGGGGATCAGCCTGCCGTCCTTGTTCGCGCTGCGGGCACGGACCTTCACGGTGCGCGTGGCGGCATCCACGCTGGGGTCCACGGCGTACACGGCGCCAGCATAGGTCGCGGTATCGCCCTCCAGTGTGAAGGTGATCGCGGCACCCGGCCTCATGGTGCGACCATAACGCTCCGGCACCGCGAACTCGATCTTCATCGGGTCCGTTTGCTGCAATCGAGCGATGATGGTGTTGCTCGCCACGTAGCCGCCTTCACTCACACTGCGCAGGCCCACCTTGCCGCTGAACGGCGCGCGGATGGTGCTCTTCGCGATGCGCGCGCGCAGGTCGTCGGCATCCGCTTGCAGACCCGCCAAGGCCGCTTGAGACGCATCGTATTGCTCCTGACTGATGCCGCTCACCGCCAGCAATTGCTTCTTGCGGCCCTCGTCGTCGGTGGCCAGTTTCAGGTTGGCCTCTGCCTTGCGCAATTGCGCTTGTAGCTCATCGTCGTTGATGCGCACCAGCACCTGCCCGGCGCCCACGCTGCCGCCCTCCTCGAAACCGATCTGCGTGATACGTCCGGCGAGTTCGCTCACCAGTTCCACCTCCTCGTTCGCCATCAACGTGCCGGTGGTGGTGATCGCATTGTCCAGCGGCTCGCCTTTCAGCACATGCACCTGCACGGCCATCGGCGGCATTGGTCCGCCCCCCGCCGCTTGCTCTTCACTTCCACCACACGCTGCAAGCAGCAAGGGAACGGCCAATCCGATCGTCGTTGTGCGCATCATGCATTCACGCGTTTGGTGGTCACCACGGCAGGTGGGTTCTCGCCACGCAGGTTCTTTACCGTCATCATCAGTTGTTCCAGGAACACGGTGCGGTCCGCCTTCTTCAGGCCCTTCATCGCCTCCTCGTTCAGTTCCTCGTAGGCCTTGCGGATCGCCTTCACCGCAGGGCGCGCCTTGGGCGTCAGCTTGATCAGGTACTTGCGGCGGTCGCCTTCGCAATCGCAACGCTCCACGTAGCCCTTCTCGCCCAGGTGGTCCAGCGCGCGCGTCATCGCCACCTTGTCCAGGTTCAGGCGGTCGGCCAATTCCTGCTGGCTCAGCTTGCCTTCCGCCTCCTCGATGGTCAACAGCACGTAGAACCAGTGCGTGATGTCCAGGTGCGCCAGCTTTTCCTGTAGCCGGGCGAAGTATTGGTGCGCCGCGATGGAACACCAGTAGCCAAGGGAGGAGGTGGGCATGACCGTTGCGTTCGTAATGGTTACAAATGAAACGAATGCTTTGTTCACGATTGAATTGCATATTGTTAAGAGTTGGGAAATTGGAGGTGCAGGGCTTTACCCGACTGTTGGTCCAGGGAGCCGCGTGAGGGACATGAGCGGAAAGCCCGGAGCGAGGAACGAGCGAGGACTTATTCTATGACCTGAGCAAGCCAATGGGCAGGTTTTTTTTCAGGCATGAGGAACTCCAGGCATGGGTCAAGAGCTTTTGATGCCCTCGACCCATGTTATGCCTGTCGTACATCGGACCTATCCCTGGCAGGTTGCTCCTCAGCAGAGCCTGCTTCCGTTTCGGCCCGACGCACAAGTCTACGCAGCGGCCGGTTCCGTTCTGCGCACGAATGGCGTACCCCGTTCGATCACGGCGCAGATGCGGTGGATGAGCTTGTTGCGGATGGCGTTGAGCACGCTCATCTTGTGCTTGCCTTCGGCCACCTTGCGCTTCCAGTAGTCCTGCAATTC
This sequence comes from Flavobacteriales bacterium, assembly GCA_016699575.1. Classification (NCBI taxonomy): domain Bacteria; kingdom Pseudomonadati; phylum Bacteroidota; class Flavobacteriia; order Flavobacteriales; species Flavobacteriales bacterium. The sequence goes on from CP064979.1 coordinate 2,172,693, forward strand.
GCCTTTGCGTGCCGTGCATCCCACAGCCGCCATGTGCAGCAGGTACTTCAAAGTGGGCTGCGCTTGTTTGGAGACGCGCGTTTTGCCTCGGATGCTGGAGCCGGAGCTGTACTCGAAGGGTGCCACCCCGGCGTGGCAGGCCAGCTCGCGCGCGGTCTTGAAGCGCAGGAAGCCCTCGGTGAGTGCCAGCAGATGCGCTGCCAACACGGGGCCAACGCCATCGATGGACAAGAGCAGATCGTAGATGCGCTGGTGCTCTGGCTCAGCCGCGATCACCCTCTTTGATCATGGTCTCGATCTGCTTGATCGACTTGTCGAGCGCGGTGATCTGCGCCTTGTCGATGCGTGTGAAGGCCGCGCGCAACGACTGGTCCACGCAATGGTCCAGGTTGCGGATCTGGGTGTGGTGCATGGTCTTGCGACGCACCAGATTCTCACGCCGGGCGAGCAGTTGCTTGAGCTTGTTGGTGCGCAGGTGATCGGCGGTTACAAGCCTGGCCTTGTCGTGGAAGCGGCGTGCGTAATCCGCGATCCGAAGTGCATCGATGCGGTCGTTCTTGCCACGCGTGGTGCCGATGCTCTTGATGATGTCCGTGGGGTGCGCAAGCCAGGTGGGAACCTCCAACCGCACGAGTGTCTCCAGCGGAAGATGCGAGTAATGGCCGGTGGGCTCCAGGCACACCAGGCATTGGTCCTTCTTCAGCCCGTACATCTTGGTCCAGCGCTTCCACATGCTGCGTAGTCCCTTCTCCGTGTTGGCCACCTTCTCTTCGGCGGTGACCTTGCCTTGTTCGTCCAGCAAGGCCACATCCAAGGTCGCCTTGCTCACATCAATGCCGATCCAGTGTCTCATGTCCGTGTACCTTTGGGTTAGACAAGTGATCGCTGGAGGGACTGAGCAATGGGCCCTGTGCTCGACAACTCTACTAGGCCACTACGCCTGGAATTCTATCCGAGCCTCAGACCCGAGTGGATCACGGGTGCCAATAAGTCCTTTAGGCCCTTGCGCCTATGCAGCGGAATGGTTCACCCGCGATCCTGCTCAGTTTCCTTCAGTGATCGTTCGCTCCCCGAAGATCTCCATCTTCGAGGCGGGCAAGTCTAGAGTTGAAGCGTTGGCCCGACCCGGCTGCACTTGAGCCGGGGCACGCCCAACCACTCATCACACCCCCAACGCCAGCACACCGGACCTGAGGTTTCCTCAACAGGAGGAGGCACCTTGCATCACCCCTCGTTGCGCGCTCATGCTCAAGAACCTCCTCCTCACCGGCTTCCGCAACCTCTGGAAGCAGAAGCTCTACACGCTGATCAACCTGATGGGCCTGGCCACGGGGCTCGCGTGCTTCGTGCTCATTGGGCTGTACGTGCAGCACCAGCGAAGCTTCGATCGGTTCGTGCCCCATGTGGATCGCGTGTACCGCGTGGTGGGCGAGATCGAGATGGAAGGCCAGGGTGAGCACTCGAGCAGCATGGTCTTCGGTCTTGGACCAACGCTCTTCAGCGACCATCCCGAGTTGATCGAGCGCTATTGCCGCTGGTTCGACTTCCAGGATCCGCAGCACACGCTGAAGGTGGGGGACAGCCTCAGCACCGACAAGATGTTCACCGAGAGCGGCCTCTACCTGGTGGACAGCACGGTGTTCGACATCTTCAACTACCCGCTATTGGTGGGCGATCCGAAGACGGCGCTCACCAAGCCCGGCAGCATCGTGCTCTCGCAGGAACTGGCGAAGAAGTACTTCGGCGACAAGGATCCCATGGGGCAGATGATGAAGTGGGACAACGCGATGGATGTGCAGGTCACAGGCATCCTCGGCGAGATCCCGCGCAACTCGCACATCCAATTCGAGGGGCTGGTCTCGTTCTACACCATCACGCAGTTCTGGCAGAAGATCGAGAAGAACAACTGGGTCTGGAACCCGTGCTGGACCTACGTACGCCTGAAAGAAGGGATCAGCGCGGCTGAAGTGAACAGGGTCTTCCCCGACTTCATCCAGAAGTATTACCCCGACTTCCTCAAGAACCAGATCGGGCATGAGCTGCAGCCGCTGGCGGGCATCCACCTCACCAGCAAACTGGATTTCGAGATGCGGCAGAACGGCGATGCGGGCAGCGTGAACATCCTCTGGGCCATCGGTTTCTTCATCATCGTGTTGGCGGGCGTGAACTTCATGAACCTCGCCACAGCACGAAGTGCGTACCGCGCGCGTGAGGTCGGTGTGCGCAAAGCAGCGGGTGCGGCGCGTGGCCAATTGATCGCGCAATTCCTGCTGGAGAGCGTGCTGATGAGTTTGCTCGCGGCGCTGATCGCCCTCGCGCTGATCCACTTGCTGATGCCCGCCTTCAACCAGCTCGCAGGTGAAGCGATGAAATTGCCGCAATTGCTCGTGCCCTACGTGCTCGGCATCGCGGTGGTCGTCGGTCTGCTCAGCGGGATCTACCCGGCCTTCTTCCTCTCCTCGTTCCAACCCGCGACCGTCCTGAAAGGCAACAGCGGCGGCACTTCACGCGGGCAAGCCTTGCGCAAGGCGTTGGTGGTGGTGCAATTCGCCATCGCGCTGGTGCTCATCATCGGCACCGTATTCGTGAAGCGCCAGCACGATCACTTGCAGAGCGTAGACCTGGGCTTCAACAAGGAGCAGGTGATCCTCATCCCCGTGCGCGCGCCGATGAGCGATGTGTACCTGGCCGTGTTCCCCGAGCTGAAGAAGATCAGCGGCGTGAAGGCCGTGAGCTGGGCCAACGACATCATCGGCAAGAAGCACAACACGCACGAGTTCAACTGGGGCACCATGGAGCAGGGCAAGTGGACCTACCTGCCGTGCCTCTACGTGAACCCCGAGTTCCAGGACGCAATGGACATCGAGCTGCTCGCTGGCCGTTGGTTCTCCCGCGACTTCCCCGGCGATGATTCGCTCAGTGTGATCGTGAACGAAACGTTCGCACGCCAAACGCATCCTGACGATCCCACCAAGGCCATCGGTGATCGCATGGACACGCCGCACGGCGAAGAACGCATCATCGCCGTCACCAAGGACTTCGCGTTCGACCCGCTCTTCAAGGCCGTGCAACCCTTCGTGTTCGACATGACCACCGATATCGGGCAATGGCTCCGATACATCTACATCCGCACCGAAGGCGGCGACCCCACGCCGGTGATCGAGGCCGCGCGCAAGGAGTGGAACAGCCGCACCACGCAATTCCCCTTCGAGTACCAGTTCCTCAACGATCAGCTCAACATGCAGTACGAAGCGCAAGGCCGCCTGGCGAAACTCGTCGGCATCTTCTCGCTGCTCGCGGTCTTCATCGCCTGCCTCGGCCTCTTCGCCCTCGCCTCCTGGACCGCCGAGAAACGCACACGCGAGATCGGCATCCGCAAAGTGATGGGCGCCGACACCGTGCGCATCACCTGGGTGGTCACGCGCGACTTCCTCTTCCTCGTGCTCATCGGCGCGCTGGTGGCAGTGCCGCTCGCGTGGTTCGGCGTGGGCCGCTGGCTGGAGAACTTCGCCTTCCGCACGCACATCGAGCCGCTGGTGTTCATCGGTGCAGGTCTGGTGGTGCTGCTGATCGCGGCGTTCACGGTGAGCTTCCGGGCGATCAGGGCGGCGCAGACGGATCCCGTGCGGGCGTTGCGGCATGAATAGGCCGGGTGTTTTCACGGTTCGACCGTCGTTCGTTGCTTTGGAACGATGAACGTGGTCCGCTTCGTCCAACAACGCGCATTCCGCTACTTCTTCGCACTGGTCTGGCTGGTGAACGGACTTTGGTGCAAAGTGCTCGGCGGGGTGCCGCGCCATGAAGTGATCGTCGGGGCGATCCTGGATAGGGATCTTGCTCCGCAATTCACGATCGCCATCGGCATCGCGGAGATCGGTATGGCCGGGTGGATCATCGCAGGTTGGCGCTACCAGCTGTGTGCCGCGTCGCAGATCGCCATCATCCTGCTCATGAACGTGATCGAATTCTTCGCTGTGCCGCACCTCTTGCTATGGGGCCGCTTGAACATCGTCTTCGCCACGCTTCTTTGTGGCTTGATCTTTTGGAACGGTTTCTCCCCAAGACGCACGGCCCATGTTTGAAGTGCTGAAGAACCATCCTTTCGGGGTGGTCGCCGACCTGGAGCGCACAGTTGTCCTCGCCTTTGCGGCCCCGGCGGAAGAGTTGGCCGCTCTGCTGCCCTCCTTTCTGGAACCGGACACGTTCAACGAGCGGTGGGGCTTTGTCGCCATGGCGGCGGTACGCACTCGCGATCTTCGCCCATCGGGATTTCCCAAGTGGTGCGGACAAGACTTCTGGTTGATCGGCTACCGCATCTTCGTTCGCTACCCCAACGCGGTTGGAAAGAGGCTACGGGGCCTCTACATCCTCGGCTCCGAAACGGATCGACGACTTATGGCTGTGCTCGGGAACCGCTTCACGCACTACGGCTATCGATACAAACCTATGACGGCTGCACTTGGCCCGCACGGCATTTCGTTGCGTGCAAAGGATGGATCGACCGCGGTGGTCGTGAAGGACGATGGCGCGGCGGTCGCGCTCCCGTCGGATTCCGTTTTCGCGGATTGGATCGAGGCGAGACGTTTCGTTGGGCCATTGCCATTCACCTTCAGCCATAATGTGCGAAAGGACCACGTGCTCATCGTGGAAGGCTCCCGCACGAACTGGCACCCAAGACCTGTCTCGGTAGTTGAGCATCGCTGCGACTTCATCACCAACCTCCGACTAAGCGAGCTCCGGCTGTCCAATGCCTTCACGATCGACCGCGTTCCCTATCACTGGAAACCGGGTATCCTGGAATCGCTCGAACGATGAGAGGCACGTACGAAGGGATGTGGAACGTGGTGCGATTCAACTGGCCGAAGTACGCGCTCGGACTGGCCGTGGTGCTGCTATTGTTGACCGGTGCTTGGTTGGTTCCCGCAATGCGAAGTGAGTTCGGAGCCTCTTGCTGCGTCGTTACGATCATGCTCATCGTTCCGCTGGTGGTCTCGTATATCATCTATGATCGATCCGACCTCTACGCCATGCCATGGCTGGGTGACCTTGGGCCGACACACCCCCGACGTGTACTAAACCTCAATGCTGGCTTCGATGAATCAAGCAGGATCCTTCGCCACCAATACCCGAACAGCGCATTGGTCGTGATCGATCTCTTCGATGCTGCTCGGTACAGCGAACCGTCCATAGCCCGGGCACGCAAGACCTATCCCCCATACCCTGACACGGTATCCGCTCCAGGTGGGCCGCTTCCGGTCCCGTGTGCATCGGTCGACCTTGCCGTGTGCTTCCTCTCACTTCATGAGCTGCGTGCGCACAAGGATCGCGTCGCTCTGCTGAAAGACATCCGACGCACCTTGACCGCTGAGGGCCGACTGGTGGTGACCGAACATCTCCGTGACCTGCCGAACATCCTTGCGTTCACGGTCGGCGTGTTCCATTTCCATTCCCGCAGGACGTGGTCGGAAGCATTTGGAGAAGCGGGATTTCGCGTCGCCTCCACCCACAGCACTGCGGGCTTCATCACCACCCACATTCTTCAAGCGGCATGACCATCCACCTGCAGATCATCGGATCGCTTTTCATGTTGCTGGCACTCATCCATGTTGGTTTCCCGCGCTATTTCGAATGGAAAAAACAGCTGGCCCCGCTCAGTCTGATCAACCGCCAGATGATGCAGGTACATACCTTCTTCATCGCGTTCGTGGTCTTCCTGATCGGACTGCTGTGCTCCAGTTCTGGGGAGGAGCTTATCGCCACACCGTTGGGACGGCGCATATGCCTTGGCCTTGGTGTGTTCTGGGGTATCCGCGCGTTGGTGCAGTGGTTCGTGTACTCAACGGAGCTCTGGCGCGGACGACGGTTCGAGACCGGGATACACGTAGTGTTCTCTGCGCTGTGGGTGTATTGTGCGGTGGTCTTTCTGCTGTGTGGTCTTGAACGCCGTTAACCTACATGGCCGTGCCCAACACGAACCATGTCGGCGGCGAATACCCGATCCACTCGGACCGTCCTCTAGGTAGCCTGTTGGCCAAGTCCCCTTCACCCCTGATTCAACACCCCGAACACCATCTCGTAATTCCCACTGCGCTCCGCATCGCGTAGCATCTTCACTCGCTCCACGAGGATCTCGCCGTGGGGAAAGGACGAGGATCGCAGGAGCTGCATCACTTCGGCGATGTATTCGGCCAAGGGCATGGCATCCGGGTCGGTGGCCTGTGCGGGTCCGGTGAGCTCGGTCTGCACGTAGGGCGGAGCGAGCTCCAGGACTTCCACATTCGTGCCACGCAACTGGTGCCGGAGCGACTGCAGCCAGGAATGCAGAAAGGCCTTGCTGCCGCAGTATGCAGGATAATCGGCGCGCGGTACGAAAGCCAGGCCGGAGGTGGTGGCCATGATGGTGGAGCTGGGCTGTCGCAGCAGCGTAGGCATCAACGCGGCCGTGAGCTGCAGCACGCTGGTGACGTTGGTCTGGATGATGTCCTCCGCCACGGCCAGTGCCTCGGTGCCCGCGCTCAGGTCCTCCTGGGCCATGATGCCGGCGTTGTTGATCAATACGTTCAACTTGGGGAAGTCGCCTTGCAAACGGGTCGCGAACGCGTGAATGGCACGGCTGTCGGTGACGTCGAGCTGCATGCCGCGCATGCCCGGATGGGCGCCGGTGATCTCATCGAGCTTTTGCTGGCGGCGGCCTGTGATGATGACCTGGTTTCCCGCCTGATGGAACTGTTCGGCGAGCGCGCGACCGATGCCGCTGGTGCCGCCGGTGATGAGCATGGTATTACTTGTCGGTTTCATGGAATGACTTGCTGGAAATGCGTGCGTTGAACCGTGATCGGCCGTTCAGTGCGCCGCCGCGATCGTCTTCGCGGAAAGCCCCACCGGCGCGGACGGGGAGGATCGGGCTCCGCCCTCGTTCAGGCCACCGGCGTCCCGGTGTCGACCTGTCGCGCTATCGGTAGAGGGCGCAAACGTACCGGGGCCGTTCGCCGGCGGTTTGCGCAAATCGATCCGATCGTTGCACGGATCCCCGGTAACGTCAAGCGCGATACGCGGAAGGGGAGATGGACGTGTGCTTCTTGAAGAAGTTCGAGAAGTGCGACACCTCCTGGAAGCCCAAGGCGAAGGCGATCTCCGACACGGTCCAATCGCTGCGCTTCAACAGGATCTTCGCTTCCTGCACCACGCGCGCATTGATCAGGTCCGTGGTGGGCACACCGTTCGTTCCGTTGAGCACCTTGTTCAGATGGTTCACGTGGACGGACAGACGGGCGGCGAAATCCGAGGGCGTGCGCAATTCCAGCCGCTGGTGCCTGTGCTCGATCGGGAATTGACGTTCCAGCAGCTCGGTGAACAGAGCGGATACCCGTTCGGCCGCGGTGTGCACCACCGGGGTGGCTGCCATCGGCCGCAGTTTCTGTCCCCAGTGGATCAGCTCCATCAGGTACGTCCGCAACAGGTCCTCCTTGTACGCATAGTCGGATACCTGTTCGCGCTTCATCTTTTCGAAGATCATGCGCACTTCCTCCGCCTCCTCGGGTGTCAGGCGCAGCACCGGAAAGGCACCGGGCTGGAGGAAGGGCAGGGCGTCCGGCATGATGCCACGCCCGTTCTGGAAGAGGAACTCGTGCGTGAAGATGCAGAAGTGGCCGGCCTGATCCCCGCCCTGCTGAACGTATCGGTAGGGCACCTTGGGCGTGGCGAAGAGCAGCGCGCGATCCTCCACGTCGATCACCTTGTCCGCGTACTCCACCCGGTTGCGGCCGATGATGAGGCTCACCTTGTAGTAGGCCCTACGGTCGTAGGTCATCGGCGGCTTTCCTTCCTTGCGCTGCAGCACTTCCGCCATGTCGTACACCTGGAACGGCTGCGGTCCGCTCGCCGTGGACCTGCCGTTCGTTAGAGGAGGAACGTCGGCATAGAACTGTTCTATCGAGATCGCCTTCATGCCGCAAAGTTGGGCAATGGCCGAAGGGTACGATAAGGCAGATCGCACAAGGAGGTCGGAACCGCTGCAGGACCGCCTCCGGTCCGGACGGTTCCTTCCGTGCCATGTGGTTCATGGCCCTGCCCATCGGTGATCCACCTTCGTCGCATGCAACGCCGCCGCTTCCTCTCCACGACCGCCCTCGGTCTCCCGTTCCTCGGGGGAACCACGCTGTTCGCCCAGGACACCATGAAACCCGCCAAGCCCGCGCAATTGCCCCCGGAGCTGGTGAAGGAGTTCGTGCGAGTCGGCCACAATAACCTTCCGGAGGTGCAGCGCATGCTGAAGGAGCAGCCCGGCCTCTTGAACGCGAGCTGGGATGTCGGCGGCGGCGACTTTGAAACGGCTTTGGAAGGAGCGGGGCATGTCGGAGACCGCGAGATCGCGGAATACCTGATCGGCCAGGGAGCGCGCGCGAACATCTTCGTGCTCACGATGCTCGGTCACACAGCGATCGTAAAAGGCTTGCTGGCGCTTTACCCGCACTTGCTTCGCTCGAAAGGACCGCACGGATTGACGCTCCTGCATCACGCAGCACGTGGAGGCGAGCCCGCGAAGGAGTTACTGGAGCACATCCAAGGGCTCGGGCTGACGGAGATGAAGTTCCCGATGCCGTAGTGCGGGCGTGTCGCTATTGCTTCACGAAGCGCGCCACCCGACCAGCATTGGAACGCACGAGGTAGCTGCCCGCAGCGAGTTCAGCAACGCCGAGGATCATGCTGCCGTTCGCGTTGACGAATTGGGTCTTGAGCACCCGACCGCTCATGTCCATCACCTGCAACGAAGCGTCGCTTTCCACCATGGGACCGGAGATGATGAGCTGGTCTCGTACCGGGTTCGGAGCGATGATCAGCACGGGACTTTCCTCGTCGGCGATGGAGGTGCTTTGGGGGATGGCGTACTTCACCAGGAAGGCGTCGTTCATGTTGCCCGCGGCATGCGTGCTGCTCGCGTCGTTCGGGTCGAGCGTGACGATGCCGACCTCGTGCTCAACGAACGAGTACAGGCTCGATCCGTAGTTCCCGCCGACAAGCACGGTGTTCCAATCCGCACTGATCGCGGTGGCTGAACTGACCATGGTACTGCTCGGGTGCATGCCTTGCAACGCCCATAAGGGCGATCCCGCAGGGTCGAATGATGCCACCAAGAGGTCCGAGACCCCAGTACTGTTCAGCGTTGTGTTCCCGATTGTAATGCTGCCGCTGAAGGTGCCAGCAAGGACGATGTCGCCCCCAGGGCGACGAGCCAGCGCATAACCATTGCTGCTTCCAGTGGTTTGGAATTGCTGGGCCCATTGGTCGTTGCCGAGTGGATCGAAGGCGGCAATGAACAGTCGATAGTTGAAGTTGGCACCGCTCAGTGTGGTCGATCCAAGGTCCACCTCCTGGGTGAATGAACCCGTAATGATGGTGGAGCCGTCAGGCAGCACCAGTAGGCTGGGACTGACTTTGTACCCAGCTCCGGTGAATGCCTTTGCCCATTGGAAAACGCCTGTCCCGTCGTACTTGGCGAGGAAGATGTCCGCTGTGAGGCCACCGGTACCAGCCAAGGTGAAACCATCAAAGGCCGCCGTGGCGCGGAACTCGCCCAGCACATAGATGTTGCCTGATGAGTCGAGACCAAGGTCGCGACCGGCATCGGCGTTCGGCCCGCCCAACTGCTGCGACCATAGCACATCGCCGTTCGCATCGTATCGAACCAGGAGGCCATCCGTGTTGCCAAGACTTGTGTGCGAGTTGGTGCCGATCGTTAATGTGCCGCTGAAGGAACCGGTAGTGATGACATCACCGCTGTTAGTGATCCGCACTTCGCTGAACGCGTCGACACCCGTTCCGCCCGCCCTATTCGCCCAGATGCACTGTCCGTTCTCGTCGAATCGCGAAACGAACGCATCCGTGCCACCATCGCTAACGCGATCGATCGTGCCGAATGCGGTTGTGTCGGAGAATGAACCGCTTGCCAGCACATCGCCGTTCGGGGCTACCGCCACGCCGGTCAGGTTATTGATCCCCGTTTCAGGTTGATCGCTCAACGCGTTACGGCTGTTGAGCATCACGATCCACGCGCAATCCCCGCTTGCATCGCGCTTGCCCAGGTAGGCCGCGCGAGCGCTGGTATAGGCGAGCAGCGTGTCGTCGCAGACCACAAGGCTCCCTTCGAACTGCCCCGAATGGACCATCGTACCGTCGGCGTTCAGGATCGTGCTGGACACTCCATCACTTGCTCCGCGATGGACCGTGGCGGTGCGGTACCACTTCGGGTTGCGTTGGCCGTTGTAGCTGGCGATCGCTGCCAGGCCACTTCCGGCGGGATCGCCACCGGTTACTACGTTGGGCTCGTAGTCCACACGGATCGAACCCCAGCCGAGTATGCTGCCGCCCAATAGGGTGAGCTCGTCATTGGGCTGCAAGCAGAGTCGTGACGGACCGCTGCCACCCATCAGCGAGTCGAGGGAAAGGCATGTTCCGCTCGCATTGAACAGGGCGATGGCATCGTTGCCAAGTCCGCCATTGACCACATCGAACGGGCCGATGGCGCACGGTGCGGCGCAGTCGTAGTTGAAATCCACCCATGCGTTGCCGTCCGTGGTGATGGCCAGGTCTCCCGGTGTCCCTACATCAGTTCCCAATGAGCTGGGAGCCAGCCCTTGCGCCCACTGCAGCACTCCGGACGCATTGAAGTAGGCGAGGAAACAATCCGTGCCTACGCTGGTGATGAGGTTAACCCCGTCGATCTCCAAGGTGGTATCATGCGCACCGTGCACGAAGACTCCATTCCCGTTGGCGCCCACGCTTCCCACGAACGAGCGGTCCGAGATGTCGCCGAAGCGTTTGGCCCAAGAACAGGTCCCGTCCGGTTCAAAACGCGCGAGGAAGAGATCATCGGCACCGATAGTGCTGAGCGATATGCCGCCGAAATCAGCCGTTCCGCTGAAGCGCCCGAAGACATAGCAATTCCCGTTCAGGTCGCTATGGACTTTCGCGGTATAGGTGGAGGTCATGGTGAATACCTGTGGTTCGTCCGAACCTCCCGCGCGGACGGCCCATTGCAGGTTGCCGCTGGGGTCATACGTGGCCAGGTATCCGGTGGTGCTGTCGTGGGTGGCCGTGAGGGTAGTGCCGCCCAATGTGATGCTGTTCCCGCTGAAGTCGCCGGCCACATGGATGTTGCCGAGGCCATCGACGCTCACGCCCCAGGTGTTCTCATCGCCCGGCCCGCCCATCTGCCGCACCCACACCACGTTGCCTTGCGCATCGTAGCGCGCGAGGAAGGCATCGGTGCCCTGCGCCGTGAGCGGGTTGCCATCGAAATCCTGCGTGCCGCTGAAGAAGCCCGCCACATAGATGGCATTGCTTCCCTCGCTGTCCATGTGCTGCCCCCAGCCGCTCACGGGCCGTGCCCAGGCCACCTGCCCGATGCTGTCGAAGCGCACCAGGCTGGGGTTGCTCACCAGGCGATCGTGTACGAAGAAGGTCTGCTGCGGCTGCCCAGGATTGCTCAGAGCGTACGCGTACACATTGTAGTCGTCGGTCACGGTCATGCCGCTGAAGCCCGCCTCCCAGCCCACATTGGGCGCGTTGGGCATGCTGGTGCTCCAGAGGTGCTGGGGCGTTTGGGCGGTAAGCGCGATGGAACTAAGGAGCAGGAGAGAGGAGAGGGCTCGCATGGACCTTGGAATGAACAGCTAAACTAAAGGATGTCACCGAGCGCTGTTCGAGTTCGCGCGCATCAACCCGGCCTGTGCGCTCAGCGGACTATTCCCGTGCCGCTCGCACGAACACCGGCGCCTGCTCGCTGAGCGTATCGGTGGCCAGGGGCTTCACCTCCTTGGTGCGCATGTCCATCAGGAAGATGTCATAGACGGGACGGTCCTCTTCACTCACGACAGGCGTGCCACTGTACACGAGCAGGTTTCCGTCCGGGCTCCACGCGTGCCAGTCCTCGTCGAAGCCATCAGGAGTCAGTTGCTGCTCATCGGTGCCATCGGGCTTGATGCTGAAGATGCTGAGGTTGCCCTTGCGCTTGGAGCAATAGGTGATGCGGTCGTCGCTCCGCCATTGAGGTGGACCCGCGTGGTAGGCCCACCATTCGGCGGTGGTATCGTTGGCAGGATAGTGCGTCAACTGCCTAAGCCCCGTTCGATCGGTGTTGATGATGTGGAGTTCGGCGGGATAGCCGTGCTTGACCTTCTCCTTCGCACCACGGAAGACGATGCGTTCACCATTTGGCGAGAAGCACGGATCGTTCGCGTAGGCCAGGCCGTGGTAAAGCGTGTCGAGGATCGCGCCGTCCGCGCTGATGCGGAAGAAGGCCGTGTCATTGATGCCCTTGGGATCCACGATGAACTCGGCGCCGTTGAAGCGCGAACCCATCCAGCTGTCCTGTAATTGCCGGTCGCTGATCCGGCGGACGTTGTTGCCGTCGGCGTCCATCTCGTAGAGGAAGTAGCAGCGGTGACAGGTGTCGCGGTCGCTGAGGAAGAGGAGCCGATCGCCGTAGGCTGAATACACCCAATCCACGCCGGGTGTGTTGGTGATGTTCTTGCGGTTACTGCCATCGAGGTCCATGATGAAGACCTCGTAGTTGTCCTCGGGCGTGTTGGTGTACACGTTGAAAGCTATGCGGAGATCGGATGGTGCATTAGCTTCCTCGATCTGGGCTGGATTCTCGCCGCATGCGACCAGCACAAGTGACGCGAGCAGGATCGTGTTCTTCATCGCCATGCCCCGATGATAAGCCCCTTCAGCGTGAAGGCCACCAGCATGTAGCCCGCGTTGATCAGCATGTAGCCCCATGTGCGCTGCTCGAAGAGCCCAACGATCATGAAGGCCAACGCGGCCCACACGCCGGTGAGCAGGCCGTAAAGGGCGCCTTGAGATGCGTTCATGTCTGGCGAACCAAGGAAGAAGGCGAGGTTGTAGCTGATGATGAGCGCGAAGAGGCAGGTGAGGCCGTAGGTCTTCGCCGGGTTCAGGGCCTTCTTGATGCCCTCATCGGTGAAGCCGTTGGCATCGCGCCAGGGTTTGTAGAAGAGCAGCGGCGAGTACCAGAGCGCGCCGACGAGCAGGTCGCTGAGCGCGGCAACGATGATGGCGAGGTGGTTGAGCTGGACGTCCATGTTCAAGAGGTATAGCGCGAAGGAACCGATCGCCGAGCGGATCCGCTTGGAAATAATTCACCTCCCATCCACGGGCAGCCAGTTCAGGAATGGACCCTTTACTTGCATGTAGCACGTGGGTGAGTGGCCGGTCATCTCCTGGAATTGGTTCACCATGTGTGACTGGTCGTAGAAGCCATGCTCCAGCGCGAGCTGTGTCCAGTCGGGAGCGCTCTCATGCTCCAGACGCCGCAACAGTGCTTGGAAGCGCACAAGGCTCGCGTAGCGCTTGGGGCCAAGCCCGCAGTGGCGGTGGAAGAGGTCGTTCAGATGTTTCTGCGAGCAACCGAGTTCGTCGCTCAATACGCCCACGGTTCCGATGCCACCGCGACGATGAAGCGCTTGCAGGGCGATGCCGACCCGGCGCTCCACCGCGCTCATCGGGAAGAGCGGCGCAAGGATGTCCTCTGCTTCATCCAGCATGGCTTGCGCGCCACGTTGCTCCAAGCGCTCGCCCAATCGGTCGCGCACGGTGGCGAAGAGCGCGCCGAGCAGGAGGTCGAGGTCCACCACGGTATCGTTCAACTCGTGAGCCGGCAGACCGACAAGAGTCGGCAATGTCCCCGGACGCAACCTCAGCACCAGCATGGGTGCGCCGCTGCCCACGCCGATCACGATCCGCGAAGTGCGCATGCCACTCACCCAGCCGCGCTTGTGCATGTCGCAGCGCTCACCGTGCTCATCGTGCCAGCGTTGTTTGGGTGTTTCGCTCAGGTCGATCACCACCTCACAACCGCCATCGGGCACGAAGACCTCGCGCGCATGCGCTGGCCGATAGCCCTGGTGGAAGGTGATGTGCTCCACCGCATGGGCGATCGGGCCCGATGGTTGGCGGAAGAGGAGGAGCATGCGGAAAGGTATCGTACTTCCAGAATGCGAAGAGCGGATCTTCACCGTACTGGCGACTGCGTCAGGTCCTTCGGCGGCTCAGCATAAATGCGCAGTGCGTTCGGGACCGATCGATCGGTAATTCCGAGAAGGCCGATCGTGTGGATCGCTCCGTGCGGATGCATAGCCCCTTAGGACGGGATCGCCGACCGGTCCTTGCTCCCCGGCCACTTGCTCACCATTGCGATCCACGTTACCAGGCAGATCCCGAAGATGGTCATGCGCGTGGTCCCGGTCATGCCATCTTGGATCAGCGCATTGGTGCTGAGCAAGCTGCCCAAGAGGTGGAAGCACGCCACCGAGATCACCGAGCCCGTGGTGTCCGTGATCCGCTCGAATCCCCAGCTGCCGAAAATGAGCATGCCCAGGAATACCGCGTGTTCGCCAATGGTGGCCGCGCTCAACGGGGTCAAGTGCCAGGCATACCACAGCACACCGATGATGAGCGCACGCACCCAGATGCCGCCAACGCCCATGCCGCGCACTTCATCGAGCAGGTAGCCTCGCCAACCGAATTCCTCGAACACCACATAGCCCACGGACACCACACCGATGATGGCGCCATGGAGATGAGGGTCCAGCACCGCTTCAGGGTCTTCGATACCGACCACGGCGAATAGGCCGACCAGTGGCGCGGCCATCAGCAGGCTCCATTTCCGGGAACTTCCGAAGAGCGTAACGCGTTGTGGTGGACGGAACAAGGTATTCATAAGCTATCACCATAGGTCTTAGCCATTCAACCTTGCATTTCAGAGCATTGATCCATACCTATGGATGGAATGTCAGGAACGAGGCGGGATCATAGACACAGGGTAGCCACATTCTTGCGAGCAAATGATCGAAGTACACGGTTCTTAGCAACCGGAAAGCGTCGATCATTGAACGATGGACCTCCGCGACTGAGCTCCCCATATCGGTACATCGACAAGTCCTTCTCATCGGATTGCCTCCTACAAACTCGACACGCATCCTTGTATGCCGCATCGCTGTTAAACTCTGTAAGCACCCCCTGAAACAGGTGCAGGTGGAAGTAGAACCACCTAAACTTGATCAGGATGAGAAAGAGCAGATTCACCGAGACGCAGATCATTGCGATGCTGCGCGAGCATGAGGCAGGCAAGAAGGTTTCGGACGTGTGCCGGGAGCATGGCGTGAGCCAGCCGACGTTCTATCAGTGGAAGGCCAAGTACAGCGGTCTGGACGCCAACCAGCTCAAGGAGTTCAAGGAGCTGAAGGCCAAGTATGCACGCCTTGAGAAGATGTACACCGAGGCGCAGATGGACCGCCAGGTGCTCAAAGAGATCATCGAGGGAAAGTTGTAGGCCCGGACGACAAACGAGAGGTCGTGCGCCGACTGGTCGAACAGCGCCAGTACAGCGAACGCCGGGCCTGCAAGCTGTTGAACTTGAGTGCGAGCGTGTATCGCTATGCGCCCAAGGAGAAGAACGATGCGGAAGTGATCGAGCACATGATGCGAGTGGTGGATCAGAACCCCACATGGGGGTTCGGTCTGACCTTCGACCAGATGGTCACTGAGGGGACCGGGGCCAACCACAAGCGGGTGCACAGGCTCTACAAGGAGGCGGACCTGCACTTGCGCAGGCGTACGAAGCGCCGGGTGCCCGAGCGGGTGAAGGACCCGATCGTTCTGCCCATCGGCCCGAACATCACTTGGAGCATGGACTTCATGAGCGATGCGCTGGTGACCGGTCGCAAGTACCGCACGTTCAACGTGATCGATGACTTCAACCGGGAAGCCTTGTGCATAGCGGTCGACACCTCTCTGCCTGCTGCACGCGTGATCCGTGAGCTGGACCAGCTGATCGCCTGGCGTGGTAAGCCCGAACGCCTTCGCATGGACAATGGCCCGGAGTTCATCGCACACGCCATGCAGGAATGGGCCACATCCAACGGGATCGCCTTCACCTACATCCAGCCGGGCATGCCCATGCAGAACGGCTTGGTCGAGCGCTTCAACAAAACGTACCGGACCGAAGTGCTCAATGCGTGGATCTTCGAACGCCTGGACCAAGTACGCACCATCACGCAAGAGTGGATGTGGCGCTATAACAACCAGCGCCCGCACAGGTCGTTGCTGCGCTTATCGCCCCGTGCGTTCCTGTTGAAATGTGGACAACTCCCTGCCCACTACACAGGCTCACGCGCGGACTTCCCCACAGTTCAACAGGACATCCACAACACCACCACACTCAAAAGTACCTTTACAAACCGCTGCGCCTAAAATGGGGGTGCTTACACCTTCATCGATGGTGCACGTGGTCGCCTTGGTCTCTTCTCCGCGTCAGTCATCGCCTTTGCTTTATGCTTGATTAAGAACCGCCACCAAGAACATCGGGTTTTCGCAAGCCCCGACATACGAGCCGACGCGCTGGCCTGCGACAACCCTTCAACGATATAACATATACCGTTGGTTGGAATGAAATGGAACGAAGGTCATGCATACTGGCCTATGGGCTGCAACCATCACCAAACAGCCGACTTTGAATGCCAAAGTTCTCTTGAGTTAGTAGCGGATTGCGCTATTCACCTGCCTCCAAACGATATCCTCTCCCATGCACATTGTGCAGCGATACGCGCTCATCCATTCTCAAGTGCTTCCGGATACGGGTCAAGTAAACATCCATGCTCTTGCTATGATAGGGATCGTCTTTTCCCCAGACGCGCGTAAGAAGTTCAGTTCGCGTCACTGTTCGACCTATGTTCAGTGCTAGTATTTGCAGAAGGCGAGCCTCCTTTTCCGTGAGTAAAGAACGCTTCCCCTTAAAGTTCAGCGCACGTTCTCGAAGGTCGAGCGAAAAGCCACCAAATTGCAGCACGGCCTCCTTTTCTACTCGAGGACCCATCGTTCGGTCCAGGACCGCGTTGACGCGCAAGAGCAGTTCCTCGAAGTCGAACGGCTTGGTCATATAGTCATCGCAACCGCGCTGAAATCCCTCTTTCTTGTCCTGTTGCGTGTTCTTTGCAGTGAGGAATATGAAGGCAGCTCTTGGATCGATCGCACGCAATTCGGTTGCTAACTGAAACCCGTCTTTCCTTGGCATCATCACATCAAGTATGCAGAGGTCGAACGCGGAAAGGGCGAAAAGGCGTTTGGCCTCGGAACCGTCCGCGACCAATGTGGGCTCATATCCGGACAACCTGAGGTTCTCTACCAGCAGGCGACCCATGTTCGGATCGTCCTCAGCTATGAGGATCTTGGCCATTTGTTCGTATTTCCGTTGGAAGAAAGAGTTCCACCAGGGTTCCTGTGGTCTGCACACCAAGTTGTACCCACCCGTGGTGCGCTTGGATCACTTGCCTGGCATAGTACAGGCCGATGCCAGTCCCCTTCACAGCATAACGGTCTGGGTTACGCACCCGGTAGAACTTCTCGAATACCAGTTCGCGATCCGCTTCAGGGATGCCAGGACCATTGTCACTGAAGCGCACAAGGATGCCATCTTGGGCGTCTGAAGTGCTGATCACGATCTGGGCTTGTTCACCGGAATACTTGATAGCATTATCGATCAGGGCGTGCATGGCGTTGGTGAGGTAGGTCTCATCGACCATGATCCAATTCGTATGAGCACGTAAGTGGAGCACGAGATCGATCCGGTCCCTGTTCGCTAATAGTTTGAAGCCTTGAAGTGTACGCTCCAATAAAGTATGCACATCGTGTAACTCGAGTCGTAACAACAATTGCCCACCTTCAAGCAGGCTGACGTCCAATACTTTCTTGATGCTTGACTTCAAACGCAGGTTCTCCACGGTGACTATATCCCACAGTTCATCGTCGTTCATCCCCGGGCTTTCCGGGCGAGATCGTTTAAGGGTATCAAGCGCCAATGAGATGTTGGCGATGGGAGTGTTCAGTTCATGGGTGATGTTGCTCACAAGGTCCATCTGCATCTGAGCCAATCTGGTCTGGGTAACGCTGAGGCGGATCGCTTTCCAGGCCACAATGAACCCAGCGAACAATGCGCCAAGGAAGATCAGGATCTTATGGACCTGGGATACTGCCACAGTGAAGAGGGCATGCGGGTGATCGACAAATATGCGGAGTGGTTTTCCCGATAGCCGACCCGAGAAGATGGTGACCGCATGACGTGCTGTACGAGCGCGTGTCCTATCCATAGCTCCGCGCCGGAACAGCACCGCATTCGTCAGGGTATCGATGATCGCCATATTGATCGTGCGGAAAGGCGCGCTGATCAACCGCTGATCAACGTAAGAACCGATCCGCGCCGTATCGAGGAAATCATCGTATGGTGATCCGATGGTCCGCTCTGCTTGATCGGCCTCGGCGACTCGTTCCACAAAAGGCGAACGGGGGTCATCCGGCGAGACATACCTGATCAGCAGCGAGATCTCTGCAAGTGCTGGCCGGTCCAGCGGAAGTTGGGCGAACTTTAGCAGCGTGTCGCCGTCAATGCGCTCACCGAGAAATTCGGTGATCGTATCGACGCCGCTCTCGTTCGTCATACTCGGGACCATGATGGTGAACGGAACCTCACCCGAGAAGTAGTGTTTCGCCTTCAACCGAACGCAGACCCCGTCCTCAGCGATCGCCTGTGCCAACCGCTCCAAGCGTTGTTGTGTGATCCGCTCGTGCCCCTCCGTTTGATCCATGACGTAGGCCATCCAACCCACGCAGCCGAATATCAGCACTATGCCAGTAGTTATTGCAAGCCAGCCGAGCGCACTTCTACCATGTCGATCCGACCGATGACGAAGCTTCATCTGCATGGCACTCAAGCGGCATATAAGCACAAGTTCAACATAAAAGGATTGCTGTGACGAATTTACCGGTGCGCGCCACTTTAGAGTATCGTAAGATATCCTGTCATTGTTGATGCCCTGGCCGGCAACTGCAGTACATAGTAATACGTGCCATCACTCACACCTCCGCCGTCCCAATTGTTCTTGTAATTCGACGAATCGAATATGACCTGACCCCACCTATTGAAAATACGAAGCTGATGGTCGACTCCCTCAAGGCCCGATATGTGGAAGTGGTCGTTGGTGCCGTCCCCGTTCGGCGAGAAAACGTTCGGAACGACGATCTCTTCCGGAACTACCAAGACGCACTCAGGAACATCGATCATCGCCAGTGCCGTATCCGATGCCACGCAGTCATTACTTGAACTGGCGATCAATGTGATCGTATAGGAGCCTTGCGTAAGGTAGGTGTGCGTTGGATCGGCGCCCGTTGTGGCCGCTGTGCCATCCCCGAAGTCCCAGACCCAGCTATCCGCTGTGCCGATGCTGGAAAGACTCCACGTCATGGGGGCGCAGGTATCGGCGGTTACCTGCGTGAAAGAGGCTGTGACTTCTGCTGAACCAAGTTCGGTATCCAGTATGAATGCGAGTACATCGAAGCTCTCCGCAGGGGTTGTGCTCCAGGCGTTGACGGTTGTAGGGAATGGCCCAGGCCAACCGTCCTCGCACAGTGCCTGAAATAGAACGCCCTCTTCGTTGAACCGGCTCATGCCAGCATCCTGGTGGTCCCCGTCCAGGCCGAAGTAGGTGCCGAAGAGCTGGCTGGATAATCCGGTGTCATACACCCCAACGTAATACCCCACTGGGTTGGACTGAACCGCATCCGATGTGACCGGAATGTCGGAGGAAGGCAGGTAGCCGGAAGTATAGACCCTGCCACATTGATCCACACGGAAGGCGCTCGGTGCGTAACCGCTCGCGATACATGTGGACATCTCCAATGTGGCCAAGTCCTCGCTGAACCGGGCAACCACGACACCTGAGTTGCCGGTACTGAAGGTGCCGGTTGGTTGCACGGTGATCAGTGACGCATGCTGTCCAAGTAAATGAACCTTGCCTTGAGCGTCGAGATCCACACGTTGAAGTTGGTCGAGGTCCTCGCCACCGAAGTAGGTCGATCCGGCGAGGCTTGTTCCATTGTCGACGATATGCGCCACGAAACCATCTCGCGTACCTGCGAACGCAGGCTGATGACCAATGCCAGGGAATGGCATGTTACCGTCGCCGGTGCTCCCCACTACGAACACACCACCGCTGCCGTCCAGATGTAGACCGTAGGCAACATCGTTCAATTCACCCCCAAGCCGTGTGCTCCACATGAGTGCGCTGAGGTCGGCGCTCATCTTGAATACGACCGCATCCTGGGCTCCAGCGCTCGCCGTCTGAATGGCACCTGTGGTCGTAGGAAAGTTTGTGGACCAGGTCGCGTTGCACACGTAAACGTCACCTGAATCATCTAGGACCACTTCGCCGACCACATGGTCTCCTACGTTCTCCTGAACGCCGTTCCAACCATCATCATCAGAACCTCCGACATAGGTGCTTGCCAGTAGGTCCGCTCCGTCAGCGCTCAACCGGCTTATCACGATGTCCCGTTCGATGAGTCCTCCACCCCACGTATCATCGAAGGCATCGGGCGAACACGGATAGTTCTCCGAATTGCTCGTCCCCATGATCACGAGCGAGCCATCAGCAGCCTCGATCATGCTCGCAGGCGTGTCATTCCCGTCACCACCGAGGTAAGTCGCCCACAACAGGGCCGTACCGTCGGCGCTCAATTTGCTTATGGCCATGCTGTATGGCCCACCAGGAAAATTGAGTTGGAAGGCGCCGGGTGTTGTTGGATATCCTTGGGAGAAACAATGCGCTCCCGTGAAGATCGAACCGTCCGCACCATATGTGGCGCTGCCTCCGTAGTTCTCGGTCCATCCAATATCACCCGTACCAGAATAGGTGGCGGCCAGGATGACCGGGTCGATCACAATTGGCCTTAGCGGGTCAACGGCTCCATCGAAAGCGAAGCTGACCGTTTGGTCTTCCACCACATACCGGCACTCTACACGTTCCTGTTTTCCATCCGCATAGTAGGCAACAGGAGCGCCTTCGGTCAGATCTCCCACGCTCGTCCCGATCTCCAATGAGCCGTCCTGTAGTAGTGTCATACGGTCTGGCCCTGTGTATCGCAGCTTGATCCGTTCGACATCTTGGACATTGTTCAGGAACAGGTCATACTTGAACGCCGCTCCTTCGGTATGCATCACGATATCAACACCAGGCCAGACAGCAGTACACCGCACGCCGGCGTAAACAGGAACGCGCTTCGCCCATCTGGCCGCATCATTGCCCACTAGGAAATTCAGATAGGCTGGCCCTGGAGCCGTTCCCTGCCATCGCGCCTTGTTGTTTGCACCGACGAATTCCACCCGCCATGCGTGTCCATTCAGACCGAAATCGGTCAACGCATTCTTGTCGGCGTGTATGTGATCATGTGTCCGAACGGAAGCATTTCCCTCCAATAGGGACCACGTTATACCACCATGTTCCAGGAACAAACTAAGGTTCGTGCCACTTCGGTATTGCACTTCTTCGGGCCACTGACCATCGTTACGAACGAACACCGCGTCAATACTTGACTGAGTCGCGGTCTGCGCGGTAGTGATCACTACAAAGAAATGCATCGCTACGAAGTAGAGGGTAACGCGGAACGTGCCCATAGCCGGGTCTCTCATAGCATTGGTCTATTGCTCGCTCAATGATCTACCACGAATCGGATGTTGTGCATCGCGGATCGATCCCGGAAGCGGATCGTGTACATCCCATTGTTCAAGTCACTTACGTCCAGGCTGCTCGTTGACGCTACCTTGACCAGCCGTCCGACACCATCGAGTACTTCGATTTCGGTATTTGCTTCCAGACCACGGATCGTGACAACGCTGCTCGCGGGATTGGGAAATACCATGACCTGCTGGGAAGTATCCTGTGCTTCTGATCCACCTAGCGCTAACACGGTCAGATCGTAGCAGGCGAAGAAGGGATCGCCGCCTTGCTGTGCGACCACATTGTTCACGCCCGGCCCCAAGTCCAGATCAGCGGTTCCGGTGAAGACGCCCACCATGCATAATTCACTCGCAGACGGGAAAAGATGTGTAGGTCCATCGGCTCCGGGGCCACCATACGTGCCGCTCCACAGGTATTGGCCAGCCGCATCGAAAGAGGCCACGAAGCCGTCCTTGGTCCACATGGGTCCATTCGCGGTAACCTGCACTGATGCACCCGCGCTGTTCAACTCGGCTGTGTTCATGAAGGTGGATCCGATGTACACGCGGTCCAGTTCATCCACGGCACAGATCGCGTTATAGATGTCGTCATCGTTGGGCGAACCGAATTGTTTCTCCCAGATCAATGATCCATCCGCGCTGGCGAGCTTCACGAGGAAGGCATCGGTACCAGAGCCGCCGTAGGGAACCAATGACAGTAGACTACCACCTGCGGTTGTTGAATAGTTGCTCATGAAATACCCGGCGACATATGCGTTGCCCTGTGTATCCAAGGACACATCCGCAGCCTCTTCGTTATGATTGGGGCCGAAACCGTTGCCTCCGAAGAAGAACTGGCACCACACCAGATCACCGTTCGCATCGAACTTGCTGGCGAAGGCGTCCTGCATCGTGTGAACGGCACGGTAAGGCACCAACTGGCCGGGACCTGGGTCATAGTCACTCAGATCGATCGGATCCGGTGAGCCGAAGGACGCGCCTGCGAGGTAGAAGTACTCATTCAGGCCATCGTCCCACCGGGTCACGTGGCGCAAGCCGTTGGCGCCCCATGGCCTGTGCCATTGGAACACACCGCTGCTGTCCAGTCGTGCATAAATGAAGTTGGTCCGGCTTTGCCCCGGAACAGGCGGCGGCGGGATCTGGGCGAGCCCCGGTCCTGGATCGTAGTCAGTGGGGTTGCTGCCGAGCGCTTCGCCGAACATGAACAGATCATGACTGAGCGGACTGTACAACAGCCGCACCGTTGCCTGCGTGCTCGCGGTACCGTCACCTATCTGGGCATGCCACAGCAGGTCGCCCGTGGCGTTGAACTTTCCGTACCACCCGTTCACTCCGCCATTGCAATTGCAGTTCACCGTCGCCACGCCGGGACCAGGATCCACATCCGCTGTGCCACTGGCCGCACCGCTCGCATAGAACTGTCCGTCCTCTGTGAACGAGAATTGGCCCATCCAAACCGTCTCGGTGCTGTTGATCTGCTTGTGCCAGAGGTAAGCCCCGGCTGCATCATAGGCCACCATCGCACTCTCTCGTAAGCCGACCTGTGGTTCCAACCAGACCGCATTAGGACCAGGGTCCACATCGATGCTGTCCCAAAGGTCCACAGCGGCCATATAGCCACCCAAAGGGGTAGGATAGAGCTCGATACGGCTGTAGGCGTGTGTGGGGTAGTGCAGTAGAGAGGTCAGGTCTTGAGCAGGAAGCACAATGTTGGAGAGCATGGCAATGATGAAGGCGTATCGCATGAGGTTTAGTTTTGATGCATGCAAGGTCCAATGGTTCGCACGAGTATGATCGACAATGTTCCCGAAGCAGGAGTAAACAGGGACAAAAGCGGTGAAATGCATGATGACGATCGCCAGCATATTGGACAATTAGGGTTTGTTTAAGAGTCTTCCCGAGTGCCACCTGACGCACCATGAATCCAGTGTGCGCCCCCCAATTCGCGAGTCAACGCCTCTTTCGTTCCTGACCATAAGCGAAGTGTACCTTGCCTCGAATAGGCGCTGATCGCGATGAGGCAACACCATGAACGGCGCGCAGCCGCGCACGATCACATCGAGTTCAAGAAGGTCCTTCTTGATGGTCGCGGACGAGTGCACGCTGAGAAGCTTGCCGCAACTGTTGCAGACAACAAGAAGCGCTTCGACATGCTGATGTCGATCTTGGATGGCACCGACCGATTGGCTGGACAACGTGCCGCTCATGTTCTGCAATTGGTTGGTGAGCGATATCCGCATCTGCTCGGCCCGCACATAGGTGTGCTGTTTCAGCTCTTGGACCAAGACGTTCACGAAAGCGTGCAACGCGTTGCGGTGAGGTCGTTGCATTACGCTCCATTGGCCATCCGGTGGAAGGCGGTCGTGTTCACAAGGATGCTCACGTTGATCGTGGTCGGTCCATTGCACAGCGGGCATTCGCCGTTTCGGTCGCAGCACGCATAGCAAATGAACATCACGAACTGAAGTCTGAGTTGTTCGCGCTGCTTCAATTGGTGCTCGTGGAGGCGCCAGCACCAGCGATATGCTCACGTATTTCCAAGGAAATCACCCTTCATGGTGGTGAACGATGATCTGCTTAGAATGGTCTAGAGAGCATTCGATCATCTTTTGTTCAGCGTAACATCATTCTTGCCAATGCCTTCGGCGCTTCAGCCGGATGCGTTGACGTTCGCCTCCATCTGCCGACTGTATTGACATTACGATGCGCTTGGTGCCGAGCAGCTGGCGCAGCACACGTTCCAAGTCACATTCCAGCACCGTTGCCAGGTCAACATCGCCGACACGAAGCACACGGTCACCGTATTTGATTCCCGCTTGCTCCGCCTCTGTGTTGCGCCAGACTGTTCCCACATGAACATTGGGTCCGTCGATGATCAGATGCACGCCGTAGTCAGCCTGCTCCTGAAGGATCCGCCTCGGATAGGGCGTGAACCTGATCCGCTGTGCGGGATAGTTTATCCGTACTCGACCAAAGGCCAGAATACCACGTCCGATCCTGCTTCGGCCATCCTCCGTGATGATCGTGCGTGGGCGTGCCACTTCCGCGCCTGCGATCATTACGGTTCGTGGAGCAGCGATCAATTGTTCACTTGGTGGGGCAGGGCCATGCACTCCGTATGAGACAACCCCAAGCCCGCTATCGACCAAGTCTGTGGGGTATTTGCCCAGGAAACCCTGCATCGCGGCTCTCGACATCTCCAAAGTCGCTGAAGCCCCGGAATCGAAGTGGGCCGAATCGAGGAACTCGCCATTGTACACCAAAGGCAACCATGCATCAAACTGATCATCCAGCCGTATACGATGACCCTCTTGTCCGTCAGCATCTACCACCGCACCGGGATTGGCAATGCACACTCGGCCCGCGCCTGGGTCCATATCCACCTCAAGGAACCGTAGCGCGTTGCTTCCCAAGTTCCCTTCAATGCCATGACAACCCAGACCCGTTCGTTCAACATTCAACACGAGACAAGGCAGGCCGATGAACTGTAACGGACCAACATGCAAGGTGTCGACCAAGACGATGAGGATCGTATCCGTTAATCCGCTGCCGTCCACAGCAACAGCTTTCTGAAGCTCTGGGAAGCCGGATTCTTCCTGAAGGGCCTGCGATATGAACATAGGAGCTCCAGAATCCATCATGAACTTCGCTGATCGCTCACCGACTACAACGTCGAGCGCGATGGGTGTACCGATGTCCGAGTATCCGACGCAGTGTGATCCAATACCCATGACATGCCCCGCAGAGAATTGTGCGAAGACCGGCTTCGAAAAGCAGGTGATCAGGATGGCGATCCAGGCAAGGTATCGTCCCATGCACTTCATGTTCAGCTATGCCTTGACCCTCACCATGGGCCCAAAGACCCTAAAGATCATACATGCGTCCGGTATCACTTCTGGGAGTGCAATCCGACCTTGTTCCCCTCGGTGTCGATGAAGAATGCCATGTTCCCGAAATCGCCGAGACTTGTCTTGGGCATCACGATCCGCCCCCCGGCGGTCTCCACTTTCTCGAGCGCCGCGCTCAGATCCGGGTCACCATTCAGGTAGATCACGCATCCGTCCTGATGTACCTTATGCATCGGGCCTTGAACGAGGCTGCCAGCGGCTTTCCCGCTGCCAGGTTGATATGGAAAGAACGCCATCTTCATACCCATCATCTCGGTCTCATGCATACTGATCCCGAACACCTTTTCGTAGAAGGCCCTTGCACGCTTGATGTCAACTGTAGGGATCTCGAACCAGTTGATGCTGTTGGTGGTTACGTTCATTTTGTGTTTGGTGTTTGAGGTTGTTGTTTGGTGTTTTCGGAATTGTCAGTTCTTGCGCGCCAACGCCGTGCGTAGACATCGACGAAAGAGCTCTGGTCGATCGCGCCACACGATGTGACCCGCATCGGGTATGACATTTACGATGACGTTGCTGGCTGTTGCAGAGAGGCTCTTCCAGAGTGGGCTGCCACGAGGACCAACCACGAAATCCAAGTCGCCGTTGATCACTACGACCTGTGCTGAGTGGTTGGCCAGTAGCGCTGAGTAGTCATAGTCGAAATTCGTTGTCTTCCTTGTTGCGTCAGATGCAGCGGCGTTCACCCTCATAGGCATCGCTTCGACCCACTTGTCGACCCGTACGCTCTCTGCTCCGACTTGCCGTATCAAGGCAAGTTGAGTTGCCCGCTTTGCTCTGTTCGCACTCCCAATGCGGCTCAAACTATCTAGGACACTCGCTACAGCAGGTCGATTCTCGAAAGCCGAGGCAGAATCCTGAAGTCCTTCCCAAAGGGTCGAGTACTCTTTGTCGAAATAGGCCCATCCGTTCTTGTGTGGCAGTCCTCCCACGAGAACGAACGCGCCGACACGCTTCGGAAAGGCTGCCAAGTACTCATAAGCCAGCAGCGTTCCGGCAGAATGTGACACCAGATCCAACTTCTCAAGACCCAAGGCCATTCGTAGGGCTTCAAGATCGAGCACATGCTTTCGCATACTGATGCTGTCTGTCGGGCACGGAGATCGCAGCGAACCTCGTTGGTCATAGAAGACGAACCTGTGCGTGCTATCCAACCCGTTGGCAATTGGCAACATATAGGTGAGGTCGGCTCCAGGCCCGCCATGAAGAACCACAACAGGTGACCCCGTCCCGAATTCCATCACGAACAGTTCGCACACGCCGTCAGGGGCTGGCAAATACCAACACTCGGCACCAGGCAGAACACCTGTTGGTGTCTGCTGCGCACGGCAACCAAGGATCAACACCAAGGCCATCCCCATCACAGTTACACGTGCTCGAAAAGCAGGTCGGCTCATCATAGGTCCATTACTGATGCATCGCATCCGCCATCCACCGGTTGAACGGCACCAGCGCCTCGTGGTGATCCATGATCATGTCCATCAGCTTGGGGGAGGTGATGGCAGAGACCGGGAGTTTCGCAGCAACAAAGAATTGTTTGTTCGCAACCAGCGGCTCGCTCTTCGCGGCGCTCTTGAACTCCTCGGGAAGCACCTTGTTCACATCTCCACGCACTTCTCCGAAGGAATCCTTGAACGCTGGTGCTGCGATCACCTTGCGCAGACTTTTGCCGTCCTTGATCAATGCTCGCCGGATCTTCTCCAACTGCTCCCTGTCAGGCATGTAAACCCCACCGATGATCTGTACCCCAACCTGACCCAGCTCGAAGTAGATCCCCGGGGTAGCATGGTCTTTTCGGCCTGCCGGTGAGATATTGGCTGAGCAACTGAGTTTGTAAGGGCTCTTATCCTTGCTGAAGCGCACATCCTTGTTGATCCGGAAAATGGCATCCTTCGCTTGGATCCTGACCGCCGGGTCCACCTTGCCAATACGTGATATGGCCTCAGTGGTGAATGCCTCGAACGGCCTCTTCACATGAGTCTCATACTGCTTGCGATTCGCATCGAACCATTCCTTGTTGTTGTTCTTGGCCAAATCGCTGAAGAACTTGTTGTAGTCTGTTGTGAACCAGCTCATGTCTCCTGATCAGTTTGTTGCTTCTTCAACGTGCTATGTCGTTCTCATATGCACCACGATGCACCCCGGTCTCATCCTCGCGGATCAGGCCTAGTGGCACTGTGTCGGATACCACGGTCGTGGTCGGTCCTCGCCCCAAAAGGAGGCGTTCCTGCCGGATGTTGTCGTTAACGACCAAGCCCGTGGTGCCATCCTCAAGCGCGACCAACGAAACCCCCTCTGTACCATTGTTCCTGTCAATACCAAGGACAACGCGGTCTTCACCCGCTACTGTCAGTAGGC
This sequence comes from Flavobacteriales bacterium, assembly GCA_016699575.1. Taxonomy (NCBI): domain Bacteria; kingdom Pseudomonadati; phylum Bacteroidota; class Flavobacteriia; order Flavobacteriales; species Flavobacteriales bacterium. Next base: position 2,200,545 of record CP064979.1, read on the forward strand.
CGTATCCACTGCGCTCCAAGCCGGTGGAATCGTTAATGACCAGCCCAGTTCCGCGTCCAAGGCGTTGGCCTATGATAGGGTCCGGATAGTCGTGGCCGAACGCGATCCGGTCTGTCCCATGTTCATCGAGTACTAGAATGCCATTCATGTCATGTCGGTAACTCTCGTACCATTTCATATACTCAGTTGGCATCCTGCTTGCCCACGAGCGCCGCACCGCTGCCATATCGGTCCGCATCCGATCCATAGAAGCTGGGATTGGAGCACCGATCAGAATTCTGTCCCGGCCCTCATCATCAAGGATCACCACGCCTTTGACCCGAAGCACATCACTGGTCCGGCTATTATGCCAGATCGCGCCAGCAAGACCCAATACGGCGGCCATGATGTACAAAATCGTACGCTCAAGCCGCTTGATCCGCCGCTCAAAAGGAGCGACACGATTGGAGTTCGTGCCTTCAGTCGTTTCCATGTACAATGCGTCGATTACTATGGTCTAGAATCGACAGAATCATGCTTGACCAGGCCTGGTGACTGGGAAATATCGCGAGTTCCCAAGCGACTCCAGAGCACTGTTCGAACTCCCGTTCATCATGTCACTGATCGTGACTCCAAAACTGATCAACGCGTGGCTCCGGAATTCACACTCCTGTCTATTTAGGATTGACTTAAGACATTCACAAGGCGTCCGATCGGGAAAGGCTCCTCTACATTTCGTCAGGACGTCATGTAAGCACCCCCTGAAACAGGTGCAGGTGGAAGTAGAACCACCTAAACTTGATCAGGATGAGAAAGAGCAGATTCACCGAGACGCAGATCATTGCGATGCTGCGCGAGCATGAGGCAGGCAAGAAGGTCTCGGACGTGTGCCGGGAACATGGCGTGAGCCAGCCGACGTTCTACCAGTGGAAGGCCAAGTACAGCGGCCTGGACGCCAACCAGCTCAAGGAGTTCAAGGAGCTGAAGGCCAAGTATGCGCGCCTTGAGAAGATGTACACCGAGGCCCAGATGGACCGCCAGGTGCTCAAGGAGATCATCGAGGGAAAGTTGTAGGCCCGGACGACAAACGAGAGGTCGTGCGCCGACTGGTCGAACAGCGCCAGTACAGCGAACGCCGGGCCTGCAAGCTGTTGAACTTGAGTGCGAGCGTGTATCGCTATGCGCCCAAGGAGAAGAACGATGCGGAAGTGATCGAGCACATGATGCGAGTGGTGGATCAGAACCCCACATGGGGGTTCGGTCTGACCTTCGACCAGATGGTCACTGAGGGGACCGGGGCCAACCACAAGCGGGTGCACAGGCTCTACAAGGAGGCGGACCTGCACTTGCGCAGGCGTACGAAGCGCCGGGTGCCCGAGCGGGTGAAGGACCCGATCGTGCTGCCCATCGGCCCGAACATCACTTGGAGCATGGACTTCATGAGCGATGCGCTGGTGACCGGTCGCAAGTACCGCACTTTCAACGTGATCGATGACTTCAACCGGGAAGCCTTGTGCATAGCGGTCGACACCTCTCTGCCTGCTGCACGCGTGATCCGTGAGCTGGACCAGCTGATCGCCTGGCGTGGTAAGCCCGAACGCCTTCGCATGGACAATGGCCCGGAGTTCATCGCACACGCCATGCAGGAATGGGCCACATCCAACGGGATCGCCTTCACCTACATCCAGCCGGGCATGCCCATGCAGAACGGCTTGGTCGAGCGCTTCAACAAAACGTACCGGACCGAAGTGCTCAATGCGTGGATCTTCGAACGCCTGGACCAAGTACGCACCATCACGCAAGAGTGGATGTGGCGCTATAACAACCAGCGCCCGCACAGGTCGTTGCTGCGCTTATCGCCCCGTGCGTTCCTGTTGAAATGTGGACAACTCCCTGCCCACTACACAGGCTCACGCGCGGACTTCCCCACAGTTCAACAGGACATCCACAACACCACCACACTCAAAAGTACCTTTACAAACCGCTGCGCCTAAAATGGGGGTGCTTACAGTCACACGAAACGTTGATCGATAGGCCTCAAATCCATCGTACTTCAATTGTGATGGTGGGTCAGAAGCAGACTCTCAATGTAGCAAAGGCCTTCATAGAGGCGATAAATACGCATGATGTTGAGCTGATCTCAAGCCTCATGGCCCCATGGTTCCTGTTCATTGATAGCCAAGGTAACTTACTATCAGATACTTCGGAGGTAGTGGCTGCATGGAGGCACTACTTCGCCATGTTCCCGGATTACCGCACCGAAGTCGGTTCGGCACTTTGCGCTGAGTATCGTGTAGTGTTGATCGGCGAGGCGAGAGCGTGATACCTCGGCGATCAGAGTCGTTCCTGGCGCATCCCTGTGGCGATCTAGGCGGACGTACATGATAGATCGGTCACTGAATGGCAGGTCTTTGCGGACACGAAATTGCCATTTGAAAGCACGCTTTAGTTGACCTATGTACAATCCTTTTGCTATGCACTAAGGACTGGTCGGCCCAGGCCGATTGAAAGAGCACGGTGCATGTACTTGGTCGTCAAGTCGTTCACTGACGTGTAGCTGTTGCCTAGAAAGAGCACGGAAGTCTGTTGGGTATGCACTGCAACCCGCATAGCCGAGAATGCAAGGAAGCAGCCAATGCAATTGAACCTTTGGACCCAGACCATCGTCAGGTGGAGCTGTGGCGCTCCATGATCAGCGAACGACCAATTTTGTGCGATCTATCCGCTGCAAGCGATCGGACGTGGTCACGCAGGTGTACATACCAGCAGGTAGCGCCGAGACATCGATCGTCGCAGCACCTTGGAACATACTACCTAGCACTGTCTTCCCAAGGCCATCGACCAAGGTCAACGATAAGTTGCCGAGTAGGGTTGAACTTACATGCAAGCAGTCATCGGTCGGGTTTGGGAAAATGGAGATCACTGCTCCATTATACTCTTCAACACCCAGAGTAACACACGCTGATGGGATCTCAACGAGGCTCACATCGTCCAAGTAGTAATAACAGTTCGGCTGGTATATCGAGGGGTGGAGTTGTTGTACCGTCGTACTCACATCATCGTTGAAATTGCCCAGAGTCAGATAGCGTTCACCTCCGATGGCTTCATACGTGGCCACCACCGATTGCCAACCAGTGGAATCCGTGAGGAAGGCACCAAGTCCATTCAACTGAGGAACAACGGACATCACGGAGTTCGTGGCTTGTACTGCAATGTTCTGGGTGAAGTACGCCCCAATTCCGTCCACTGTGCTGTTGGTCGGGCTATCACCCAAGCTCATGAAGAAACGTAGCTCGTAGCACTTACCTGCCACCAATGCCTCTGTGAGTTGCACCTCTGCATACTCTCTGAAGTCAGGCGTTCCATAAAGGTACGCCACGAGGCCAGCATACGCTTCACCGCTGTAGGCCACTTGGTTGCCTTGACCATTGGTAGGCACGCTTACTATGGACGATGTTGCGCACAGGTTGAAGTAATCCGGAGTTGCCCCAGGTCCGTTCGGAGCTCCTGTTCGTGCGTTGAACCAAGGTGTAGCGTAATGGATCTGTGAGATCGCGCCAGGGCAAAGTGTATGGACCTCAAAGTCACCATTGGGAACTAGGTTCTGGCAGGTAGACGTAGCCGCTAACAAGGCACTCACCGCAATAAACACCAGTCTTTTGTTCATCTCATGTATCGCTTTGGTCTAGACTGTCGGACGAAGCCTGTGAAACAACAGTTGCTCCCTAAGAGCGCATCAAGCGCGATTTAGGAGCTGCTTAAGTGTTTGCGGCTGAGTTTGCATGCCCTGCAAAGTGTTCCTAGCCGCTCCCATTCTTGCACCATGGCTCAGGCTCCTACTGTGTAAACGGGTCCGAATACCGTACATCTGTCAAAAGGCTATGATCCGTCAGGGTTTTGAGGAAGGCAATGATCGCCGACTTCTCGTCTGGTGTAAGTGGTATACCGCCGGGCGGCAGTTGTATCCCAGCGTTTGGGTGTGCTGTTATGCCAATGTCGTAATGATCCATCACTTCTTCGAGCGTCGCAAAGCGCCCGTCATGCATGTAAGGTGCTGTCAGTTCAACGTTCCTGAAGCTAGGGAATTTGAATGTGGCTTGGTCCTGCGCAAGCCCGGAGATCTCTCCATACCCGTTGTCCGTGTAGCTCGGATCGAGTCCATTGTTCGATCCGAAGCCCTCATTCTTGCCGAAGAACTCACCAATAAGGAAGGTCTGATCTTGTGTGCCGGTAGCGGTCACATCGCCATGGCACTCCGTGCAGAACTTGGTTCCTACCAAGGTCTTGCCCAATAGTTCTTGTGGTGTAAAGTCGGCGAAACCGGTGTTCAACCCCTGATCGTATCGCGACGTGAACGATGTAATGGAGCGAATGAACTGGGCCAGTGCCTTCGAGACACGGTCGCTTGTGATCATCTCGTCGCCAAAGGCAGCTTCGAACAAAGGAGGGTAATAGCTGATGCCGCTCAGTTTGGTTTCCAACTCCGACAGTGATGGCATACCCATTTCAATAGCGTCCGTGATCGGCATCACTACTTGCGTTTCCAGATCCTCGGCACGCAGGTCCCAGAACATGTGCTTGCCCTTGTAGTAGCGCAGGTTCACGGTTGTCATGGCATTTCGCCGTGTCTCACCCCCCAAGTGACCTTCAGAGAAGGCAAGTCCATCAGTAAAAGCCTTGTCTTGATGATGGCAACTGGCGCAGGCTGTCACATTGTTGACCGATAATTTCTTGTCGTAATAGAGCACGCGACCGAGAGTGGCTCCTGCATCGGTGATGGGGTTGTCCGCAGGCGTGTTGTCCAATAGTGGCTCGTTGGCCAGATACGCGAGCACATTCGCAGGAAGGTTGGGCGTGCTGTAATCATAGTGGTCGGCAGGGAGGGTCGGCACGTCGATCTGTGCATTTCCACCACCGTTGTTGGCGGGGCTCGGCTCCTCATCCTTGTTGCAAGCACCTATGATCAGCGTGGCAATGACAAAAACACAAGTCCGGTTTCGCATGGGTCGTTGTATTGGGCCGGCACGGCCCTCGATATCACATCACGCACCAACAGCACGGTTGGTTGGATACACTCGGTGCATTTAGGAATGAATTAGGCTTTTGTGTGGCCGGCGAGCTTCTCCCATCCGCCAAGGCTTACCATGCACGGACGCTCATCGGATCAGCGTCACATGCCCGTATTCGACCACCCGATCAGTTGTGCCGCGCTGCTGTGCCTGCATGCGCCAAGCATACACTCCGACCGGTGTCTCCACGCCCTTCGTTCGTCCATGCCATGTGGCTTCCGGGTCTGTAGTTTCAAAGACCACCTGCCCCCACCGATCGAATAGCTGCAGGCTGAACCCAACCGGGTCCATGTCGCGCACAACCGCGCCGAACAGGTCGTTGATCCCATCGCCGTTCGGTGAAAAGGCATTGGGGAGGTAGACGCTGGTGGACCCAGGAATCGTCAATTGGAACCAAGTCGTGTCCAGACAACCCCATTCGTTCATCACAATGAGTTGTACGGCATGCGTGATCCCTCCCTCATCGGGGAAGATGAAGAGCGCATCCTCGTTATCGCTCATTTGTTCGTTAGGGCCCGTGCCGCTCGTCCACCACCAAGACACCACATCCGATGTGCTTACGCTTTGGAGTTGTACCTCGGTATCGAAAACGCTCAGGTTGGTCGTATCCGCTGCGATCCCGGCCACCGGGCTCGGATGGACCTCGATGGTCGCGAGAACCGTGTCCGTCCGGCAGCCCGAGCTGTCGGTCAATTGAAGGATGACGGCATACGTTCCTGCATGCTGAAAGGTGGACGTTCCATCGCAGGTTGGGCTCAGTACCCCATTTCCGAAGTTCCACAAACAACTGGTGTTCGGGTTGGGCGATACTTGGCTGTGAGTGAAGCTCAACGGAGCACATCCCTCAAGAGGTGTTACGCTTGCATTCACTGGCGGTGGTGCGGGCGGCGGCACCAGTTGGGTCGCAACTAAGCAATCCATGCCGCCATTCGCGACCACCATGGAGTAAGCTCCGCTGGTGAGCCCTTCTTGAGAAATGTTCAAAACGCTATCGGTTTCTCCAATGAGTGCAACCCCATCGAAATACCATTGGATGCTTCCTCCAGGTGCGCCGAGAGTACCTGTCATCACAAGGTCATTCGTGCATAAGGCGCCGTCAACGCTGATGGAAGGCGATTGTGCTGCGACACCTAGAGATAGATCGTCGTAGAAGAAGTAGGTCATGGTCGAGTCGGGGTAGGGCATGTACTGATAACCGGCGGGCAGCGTGCAGGGGGGGCCGAACATGACCATCGCGATATCGATCGGGGGAGTGAAGCTGAGGTTCAGGGTTGTCCATGCACTATCAGGCGCGTAGGCCATGGCCCCAAGCTCGATGAACCCATTGGATACTGGACAACCGGTGGTCGGTATTGGTAACGCCATACAAGCTGGTGCGCCGAAGAGTGTGATGTTGATGGGAGGCGCATTGGTCGTCATCCAATTGGCCGTTGGGGGCCATCCGCTGATGTACTCCATGGCGGCCACATCCATGCGGAAATCATAGGTGGTGCCGGCCTCCAGATGCTGTAACAAACAGCAGCCGAACAGGTCTTCTTGTCCTGGGAAGGATATAAGACCACCCATCATGCTCGCACCATCTGTTGGTGCCGGTTGGTTGGGCTGGTTCATCCCTGTCGGCCAGTAATCACTGCTCGCCAGGGTACCTCGGAACCAGCCGTATGCACATTCAGGTCCACCGCTGTACAAGCCTGGGGTGAATGTGCAACTTGTTGCCTCGAACGACGGGTTCGGCAGCAATTGGGTCGGAGCGCATGCACATTCGGCGGTGTCATTCAAGTCCACCAGTCCATCGCCATCATCGTCAAGTCCGTTGTTGCATACTTCCTGCGCTCTACTTGTCAGCGGTATCAGCAGGACAAGGATGGATGCAATTGAGCTTCTGCATATGGCCCGAAGGTTCGTCGTTCTCATCCGAGCAGCGCACATCATTTGCCTTCCACCACGAACCGCCCAGTGGCCCTCATGACTCCGTCCGCAATCAAGCGGTATACATAAAGTCCGCTCTCTAGCGCGGATACATCAATTGTGGTCTCCCGTCCGCCAACAACAGCATGCGATACGATCCGCCCTTGAGCATCAATGATCTCGACTTTTGCCTTTTGGCCAGGCATGTTTTCCAGAACAACTGTGACCCAATGGTGTGCAGGATTTGGGTAAGCGTAACTTCTGAACTCCGCATTGACATGTTCATCCAAACCGACGGTGGAATTGTCGACTATCACCTGAGCATAAGCCTGGAGCAGTTCAGGACTAAGACGCTGGTGTCTGTCGCGTGTAGCCCAAGCTGATGTTGCGAAGGCCAGAAAAGATGCATTATCGGTGTAGATCAAGGAGCTGCCGCTCTCGCCAGGAACACCGTGTGACTCCGTGCCCGGAACGCTCAACTCACCAGGGCTCCACGTAGGATCCACGTATCCAAAGCGGTAGTACATGGTGTCGCCGTTGTAGTGCAGCGTAGTATCGAACGGATCCGTAATTCCTGGATAGCTGAACTTGTGGAACACTTTGTCCGTGAAGTAGGTGTCATCTGTTGTACTGGCCAACCCAAGCCAGCCGGTCTGGTCACCGACGGGTTCTCGTAGTTCGAGCAGGGCCGCATCGAGGTACCCTGTGTGGTTCGAGTATCGCATGGGTATATAAGCTTTCTGGGCAACTATGTTTCCAAGTGGCTCAAGGCCCTCGTCATAGGCTAATGCCACCGAAAAACTGTCGGCCAACCATTCTCCTTCAATGTTCCAAGTACCGTAACTGCGTAAACAGTGAGTAGCAACAAGCGCGTGGCGCCTGCCCACCAGGTTTGCTGAACACTGGTTTGATCGAACGCCATCGACGTACTTGAACAAGTGCCCCGCTGTGCGCGCTGGGAACGTCGTTACATCAAACCAGTCGGCAGCAGGGGTAGGCTTGTTGAACTGTGCTCCCGCCCAAAGGTTCGTCGTGGGCGGCACCAAGGATAGTAGCTCCACATTTCCCATCGAACCTGTGTTCCAATCAGTGCTGTAGAACGTTGGCACGGTGTCGTATGTGAAAGCATCGACCGTGTCGATGATGCCAGTGGCGAATTCTCGCACCAGCAGTTCCTCGGACTGTCCGCTCGCTAAGGGCGCGGTAAGTGTGCTGATCAGCATCGCGCAGAACAAATGTTGAATTCCTTTCCTGCCATCACAGGCCTGGGTGTTTCGATTGGCAACTTGGGCTTTCATCTGTTGTTTAGTTGGTGTTGTTTGGTAATAGGCGAGTCACTTTCCGACAAGGTGACATCCATACCTCTAGTTCTCACTGTACGAGAACATGGATGACCTCCCTAGCACTGGCGCTCGTTACAACTAGCTGGTACACACCAGTTGGTAGGCTGACCAAATCGGGCAATCCTATTTGCTCCTCACGCCTCAATCCGGTCTGGTACAATGCGGGTGTGAGTACATCACTTCCAAGAATATCCAAGAACCGCAGGTTCGTCGCGCCGGAGTGTTCCCTATTCACTTGAAGCACTGTCTCGGGCGTTATTGGAACAGGATAGGCTATACTGCCAATCAACCTTTCTGAATTGTCTTCGACTCCGCTCAAAAACGATTCATCCAAACGGAAGAGCACGATATCCGAAACCCAGAGGGAGTCAGGGTTAGGCGTGCCGCCAAGTACCACCACGTGCCCGTCGGGCTGTGTAGATATGTTTGCCCGAGCACCGTCAACCGGAACGATCGAAGCGATGTGTGCCGGTGAAGGCGATCCGAAATCAGCATCGATGGTGCCGTCTGCCAGAAGATGCGCCACCCCATATCCAGATCCGAAGCTTGTCGTCGCGACGGCGTAGATGCTGCCATCTATCGCCGCGGTCAGATCCATCCCTCGGCACCGATCGGCAGCCCCGAATACGATCTCGCGGGCCCCATCCACCCCGAATGTCGCATCTATCAGGCCGTTGACCGTGAACCGATGTACTACGGCCCTTTCCACGGCGGTCAGGTCCTGAGAGGTGATCGAGAGATAGCTCACGGTGACAGGTCTTCCCGAAGGGTCCAGGTCCACAGCGTTCACCACAATACCTTGTGTGGCATGCGTGATCTGCGTTACCCCGGGCAGTTCACCGAACGTCACATCCTGGACCCCTTGCGTATCGAATGCGCGCAGGAACAAGCCATCGTTTGTCTGCGGTATCCAGTAGCTTCCCGCGACCACGATACTACCATCGTTCCGTACCCGTACACCGCTGATCTGGTCATGTCCTGCACTGAACGACTGCGCCAGCACGCCACCAGTACCGAACATCGGATCCAAGGTTCCATTCAGGTCGAACTTGAAAAGCAACGAATTCCGATACCCTCCGAGCAGCCTGGTCGCCCCACCAACAACAATGCTCCCGTCGGGCCCAACGGCCATATCACCGAAGGTGTCCCAGCCGTTTCCAGTGTTCGTCGCGTGCGCCACACCTGTACCGTTGAAAGTCGCGTCCAATTGTCCGTCCGGCATCAGTCGTGCCACATAAACATCGCCCAGGTCAATAGGAACACCCGCACAACTTCCACCGACCAAAATGCGCCCCAGGTCGTCCACATGGATGGCATCCGGCCGACCCACCCTGAGCGTGGCAGGCAGCACAACACGGCCGAGTGTTCCGAACGCAGGATCAGGTTGCCCGTCACCTAGGAATCGCCAGATCTCGTGCTCCTGCGCCACGAACTCCCAATCGGGATCCAGCGCGTATTCATGAACAGCGGTTGCGATGATCTTGCCATCAGGTTGTATCGCAACAGCCCCGGGCTGATCCCTTCCGAGGGGTCGTTCGATCGGCAAGATCCCAGAGCTTCCGAAACTGTTGTCCAGGCTGCCTGGTTGGGCAACTAGCCCAGGTGAGCTGAAGGCTACGCTCAATGCGCAAGCAATGGCTGGAAGCCAGGATTGCTTGACAAAGGGTCCCTGCATGTTGTCCGGCGATGAACTGGTAGGAGCACATGGACTGGTTACATACATGATTCAATGGCGTTAGTCGATGGTCACGCGTTTAACGGTCGTCCGGGTTCCGTCCTTGACGCGCACAGTGTAAACGCCTTTGCCAAGGCCGTCGAGCTGCAGTTCCGCCTTGCCGGTGAACGTGTCGCTCATGAGCAACGCTCCTCTTGCGTCGTACAGTTCAAGGGAGCACGAACTGTTGTTTTCCATACGGATCGAGATAGCGCCAGCACTCGGATTAGGGAACACATCGATCCAATCAACGTCGTTGGGCATTTCCGACAGTCCGACTGTTGGACTGCTGCTAAGCCTTATTGCGTAAGCGTTGCCATTGGTATACGTATGATTATCTACTGGGAAGTTCACCATGCTCGCCCGGCCCGGTTGAGGGAATGTGACATCATCAATGATCCTGATCACATTGGCGTTGCTCGAACTGAACAGTTGCACTGCTGCGTAGTAGGCCCCTGGTGCGAGTGTCACCGGCGGGTCGAATGGTATTTCGATCCGGCCGTTGTCAAGATGCCATTGTGCGATCTCCAAGTCGTCGCTCTCGACGAAGGGTGAACTCATGTCGTCAGCGATCACAGCCGCGGAGTCATGTATGCTCGCAATGAGCACCCCGCCAGTTTCCGTGCCGTTCCCTAACAGAACCTCCAAGCCGTGTGCTGTGAATGGTGCTGCCACTTCGTACAACGCCATGGCGTATAATCCGTCAGCGGCACCGGCAAAAGTTGTCGTTCTTACCGTGGTCAATAGTTCCGTTCCCGGTGGATGGTTTCCGATCCCGTCCACGGAGTACACATCACCGGTTATTTCAAAGCGACGTACGCTCTGGTTGTCCTGTGGTTGATCATCGGACGGCGATTGATCCGAAGTGAGCGCGAATGTGCATTCATACACCTGCTCGGTCAATGTTGCCGTTGTGTTCAGAACGGATTCGAACTGATCTCCAGCAAGCATGTTCGGTTCGGTCCCGTTCATAGTGAAAGCGCTGGTCGTCGCAGTTAACGAAACGTTGGTCTGGTCGCCAGTACCCCGGTTCTCGTACGTGTTCGTGGCGTACATGGTCCCGGTATATTGTGATGCCGGAATGCGGCCATAGTTCACCCTGCTTGCAGTATGCGAGAGAAGACTTGCACTGATGGCCAGGTCGAATTGGGGCTGCTGCTCTATCTGGACATCATCAACGTACCAAGCGTAGCCCCAGATACCATACCAGTAGAACCTGACCCACACGTTCGCCTGGCCACCGGCAGCATCACTGATATTGATGCGTTTCACGGTTGGGTTACCGGGTGAGACGGCTTGGGTCAACTCCTGGTCCTTCCAAACAGCGTACAGACCCACGGGTAGTCCTACCGTAGCAGTGTCGCTTGGCGGCTGTGGCCAGTTGATGCCGTCTGTGCTCACCGCAATGTAAGTCTGCTCGGTTGTGAATCTGCGGTATTGCGTTTCGAATTGTAGGATCACATTAGGGTAAAGGCTCAGGTCGATCGGGTCGGCAGTGGTCAGGTAGCTTTTTTCATAAGTGCTCGTGTTATTGTTCCCGCAGTCTGAACACAGCATAGCGTACCCGTTGGACGCTGTTGTGCTCTGGATCGCAGGTGTACCGGTTGGGCCGGGGCTCACCAGACCAGTCCCGACCTCCCAGTCCATCGCGAATCCTCCAGCGTCGTGGCTGATCGTCCAGTCGGCTGCAGCCGAAATATCATTGGACCAGATGACCGCTCCTTTGGGGTGCCCTGTTGGGGCACTCCTCGTGGTCCCCTCTTCATACGGCAACTTTTGAGCATTGGCGTTCACTAATTGCTGCCCGAATGCTGCGCTTCCGACTGCCAGGGCGACCGCCATCGCGAATACCTTGGGTGCTGGTGTGGTATCAAGAATTGAAGTTGACTTGAAGGCTGTGGACATCATCGTGCGTAGCTTAGTGCGTGAGGTGCTTAGTTGATCAATGGCACTGGGGTGGTCTGCTTTCTTTCTCCGCACCCAGCGCTCATTAACAGCACCTCGTTGCTCAAATTGCCAAGAGGTATCTTAAAAGATCCTGAAAGCCGTCCGGTGGTCAATACCTGGCCGTTTGTTCTGTGAAGGGTCCAGGTGCCCGACGGGCATTCTGCGGTCGTTGTAACCAGCATAAAGTCATTGGCGCTTTCCATCTGAACTGTGAAGAGTTGTTCCTCATCAAGCGTGGTGTTCGGTGCTTCGGGCACCGCTGTGGTGGGCGCATCTCCTTCTACTATGGTATGCCGTGCATTTGCAGCTAGTATTCCGAAGCTTTGCACAAGGCCTGAAGGCCATCGTACTTCCAATGAATCAATGCTTGTTGCATCGCCAAGTCCGAAATGCGCGCGTAGGTCATTGTGCCCCTGGAAGCTGTTCTGTGCGTTCACTTCCCTTATCTGCCAACGCGGAACACCGTTGATCGTCGCCTTCAACCGCACCAGCCCGCCCAGCGCGGTCGTGCCCGAGGCCGTGCCGACAAGCTTTAAGGAGTACCAGCTGCGGTTGCCCGCCACCGTGTCATTGCGGAATAGGGCCTTTGATGCGTTCGATCCATAGACGAACAGGTCCAGATCCCCATCATTGTCCATGTCGCCGTTCGCGCAGCCCGTGCTGCCGTTCGCTGTACTTATGCTACCCGCTTCGTGGGTAAAGGTTCCGGTGCCATCGTTGCTATAGTACCGCACCGAAGCATAGTCACTCGTGATCACCACGTCCAGGTCTCCGTCATTGTCATAGTCCCCCCAGCAGTTGGCCAGTCGTGGAAGTCCTGTTGTCCAAGGTGTAGATTCCGGCGAGTAAATGCCGCTATTGTTCCGATAGAAGCGCGAGGCCGCGCCAGCATAGTTCGTCAGGCACAGGTCCAGATCACCGTCGTTGTCCGCATCGATGAAATTGTAGCACTGTCCATCTTGCTGCACGCTCGCGAAAGCCTCGGTGGTCATCTCGATCAAGGTGTCTTCGCCTAGCTCGATCCGCATGTTCCGATAACAGTGGTCGTATCCGGGTGATCCCCCGGGACCACTGGCGATGAACAGGTCCATGTCCCCATCCAAGTCGTAGTCGCTCCAGTATGGCACGGTATAAGGGGCCAGCGACTCAGTGAAATCGTATCCACGAACAGGTTCGGGGGCGAATGTTCCGTCGCTGCGGTAAAAGCGGCAAGGGCGCTGCGCAGCACCGGCCGGATGGAAGCCCGTTGCATGTACGTAAAGGACCTCCGGATACCCATCGCCGTTCGTCTCCCCGAAGGCACATCCCCAACTGGCGAGTTCAGAAAGACTGTCCAATGCGGTCGTCGCGTCCGTGAAGCTTCCGTCCCCGTTGTTCAGGTACAGCCCGGATGGATACTGAGCCAGCGCACAATCCATATCACCGTCGTTGTCCGCATCCGCCCAGCTCGATCCTCCCGGGAACTGGAGCGGAGCGGTACCGATCACACTGGTCACCTGTATGAACGCACCCCCACCGTCGTTGCGGAACAGGAAGTTTGGTGCCGCGAACAGGTCAATGTCGTTGTCGTTGTCGTAGTCCACCCAAGCAGCTCCTTTGTACAAGCCGTTCGAGGTGAACGCAACGATCGGATTGCTTGCATCGGTGATCATGGTCCATCCACCCTGGCCCATCGCCGTTGTCGCGAGGACAAGCAGGCTCAAGGTCAACGCGTGCCGCCCGGTATTGGCGCGACCTTGGTGTTGCGCGTTTGCTGTCCTCAGAACAGCCGCGAGGGTGGTTGAACAGGTCCGGGTGATCATCATTGCGCGTTGGTTCGTACGGTCAGGTGTACTCATCCCACGAAGCAACAGGCCACCTGAGCTGCTTCTGCACCGCTCATATCAATTAGGAAACAATTAGTGCATCACACGCAGCCGATCCCTGTCCTACATCCTGGGTTCACCCGTCGCGCTTACCTCGCCACCACGAACCTCACGGTCTGCGATCCGCTTGCCCAACGTAGTTGCGCACTGTATACACCTTCCGCCAGGCCGCGAACGTCCATGATCGTTTCCGATCGGCCAGCCGAGAGCGGCACACCGACCGATCGGCCATCAGCATCCACCACATCTACGCGAAGTGGTTTGTCCAGGCCGGTGTAGGTCAATGTCAACATATCGCTCGTCACTGTGGGGATTGCCAGCAACGTTGTGTGCTGTTCCGTCTCGTTCACCCCTACTGTCGTGCAATACGTGTCCGTCAACTGTAGCGTCATCCCCGTGGTCGTCGGCGCGGCAATATCCTGAACGGCCGGGTTGGTCACTGTGTAGCTGGGGATGATCATCGGCATGGGTATGGGCACTAGGGCATGGCTCGTCGGTTCCCAACAAGCGCTTGCGGGTGTGGGGTCATTGAAGCGAACAGCATAGCCACCGTGGTAACCCCATCCAGGAGGCGGGAATAGCGCGCTTCCGGCTGTTGTATACGTGCCGTCCACATTCCTACAGATGCCCCTGCCGATCTCCCAGTTGTTCAGTCCGGGCAATGAAATGGACCGACCCCATTGAAGCGTCCCTGAGCCGTCCACGCTCAACACCAGTAGGCTACTGTCTGCGGCGTCGTAGTTCGCTCCAGCCACTAACACGCCATCATACCCTGTTGGCCCGATTTCCAGGTCCAAACCTCGAGAGGCTGGGATCACCTTGGCCCAAAGGAGGTCGCCGCTATCGGTCAAGCGCGCAACAAGCAATGAGTCCGTGTACGTCACGGCACTTGGCATGTGTATCCCGCATACTACCAGGTCCGCATGTTCGCTTCCGCCGTTGCCGACCAATTGTTTCACAGCCATGAACTGTGTGAAGTCCATGTCCCCGTATTCCTTCCACCAGAGCACGGCCCCTGACGTGTCCACCTCGGCCAGTATACCGCGATTGACCCCCGACCATTGACCCGTTCCGGCTGCGGTTCCGGCTAGCGCTAGGTTCCCGTTCGACAACCGGGTAAGGTCATTGAAGCCCATATATGTGAGCGGTGTGGTTCCATACGACTTCGACCACACTACCGTACCTGTTGCGGTCAACTTCGTAAGGCGTCCGTGGCTCACGTAACCGGACAGCGCCATCAGTTCACCCGCCGGTAATTCCACGATCCTCCATCCATCCTCATCCGTACCCGTACCATTTGGATACCGCTCGCTCCAGATGAGCGACCCCGTTGGACTAATGCGTACGATCCACATCTCTCGTGTAGCGAACGCACTGAAACTGGTGGTACTGCCGATCGCAACGAGGTCCCCCGATTGGGTCTCGATCACATCCTGTAGTTCCTCACTATTACCGCCTATGCCGATGGTCAGGTTCCATTGCTCCGCTCCGTTCGAGGTCAATTTTGTCACGACGCCATCCCATTGGCTCATCGCGTCGAACGTGTTTCCGCAGAACACGTTGCCATTGTCCGCGGTGGCAAATACACTATGGAAATGGTCAATGTAGGGACCTTGGAACACTTCACTGAAAACGACTTGCGCGTTTACTGGGAGCAACAATGGCCCCATGCTTGCGAGAAGCAGCGCACATTTACGTTCTGTCCTCATATCCTTGGCAGTTGTTGTTGACGATTACCTGATGACGAGTACTGACAATGATCGGGCGGTAGCGTTACCGGCTCTCAATCGAACGTAATAAGCCCCAGCATCAAGTCCATGACAGTCTAAGTCCAGCTCCGCTGTGCTCGCGCTTTGGGTCGTTGTTGTTACCTCCACCGGCCCAAGAACGGTTCGTCCAGTAGCATCCAACATCTCTACATGGGGTCGAACGCTTATCGCCTCGCTGAATGCAATGGTGATGTTCAATATGTCCGTTGCTGGATTTGGGAACACTGCGATCCTGGCTTGAAGGATGTCCTCGGATATCGCAGCCGGACTTGATGAGCAAGACGTGCTCATCTGCAGGTTGTTCAGTTCGGGGAGTAGGCGATCGGAGGCGGTCGGCACAACAACGCTCGCGTTTCCACTATGGATCGAAACGGACACACTGGTCGTGTCCACGCTTATGGCCAGCGGGATCTCGCATCCAGCAGTCTGGCCCTCCGCGTCCGTGCGCACAATGAATCCGTCATCATAAGGAGTGTTCGACGAGTCCCAGACCCAACCACCGAAGGTGATCGTACTATCGCTATTGACGCATACAGAATAGCCTGCCTCCTCAGCACTTGGACTGGTCGTCCCATAGGCGTAGCTCCAGAGCGTGTTACCATTCATGTCCACTTGTAGCCCGGCCATGTCCGGGGCGGACGTACTGTAGTCTTCCCCGGTCAATACCAATGCGTCCGATCCATCACCCATGTGCTTCAGGGCGATCGACTGGAGCGCCACACCTAAGTAGCGCTTTGTCCAAACATGGTTACCGGATTGATCGAGTTGAACAAGCAATCCGTCATATCCAGAGCCGTTAAACTGGTACCCACAGAATAGGTATCCGCTCGGGACCTCCACAGCCCCGGTAATCTTGGTTTCTTGGTCATCTATTGTGCCGAAACTGCGCCACCACTCGATGCCGGAACCACTGGTCAGCTTTAACGCGAACCCATGCGTGCTCGATCCACCAACATTGATGGCTGTACCGACGATCAACAGACCCCCGTCACTTGCAACTAAGGCTCCACCCCTAGGCGTTTCATTCCAAGCTGAGTTGTAGATCTTGCTCCACAGAACGCTTCCATATGCGTCCAATTCGATCACGTAGAGCGAATAAGTACCCGCAATGTGCTCACCAACGACATAGAAACCACCTGAACTGGTCTCGATCAAGTCGTAGCCGGCTTCAGTATATGTGATCGGGTACCCCTTTGACCACAGCAAGCCGCCTGCTGCGTTGAATCGGAGGACGATCAATTCCGGTGTATTACCCGGGTTGAAGCTCCCCGAGTATCCGATTGCCGCGTAGCCACCATCTGCTGTTTGGATCACTCGCGATAGGAATTCATACACCAAGCCAACTCCGTATGCACGCTTCCATTGTAAAGCTCCGTTGGCGTCCAGTTTGGCTATGAACCCATCTTCGTATCCAGGCCCACCGGACCCCTGCGACGATCCGCATACGATATTCCCGTTGTCAGAAGTTGCGCGCACACAAGTGATCGACTGGTTCTGCTGATCGATCAGAACCTCATGGTAAACGACCTGCCCAACCCCGGTGGGTCCCGTGAGCATCCCGAGCCACATGGCCCCATTGAGCGACCAGCGCTTTGAAGAGAACTCCTTGGTGGTGGTTCTAGTTGTCGCCGATCGTGTGGGCCGTGCGGTTTCGCAAGAGAAATGCTTAACGAAGCAGTGTAGCACTGACGAACCGTTCAGATTTCGGCGCTTTGTTCCAGCGTTTGGTGTTTCCATGGTCCTGCTTGGTTCACTGTAATGGTCAATCATGTAACTGTCATCAGGTTTCATCAAATTGACCTTTTCTGAACGTAGTGTGCTGCTTCGTTCTTTGCATTTAAGCTCCTGTTAAGGATTAGTCCTGCTCTCGCGTACCCGATCACTCGAGTGGACGCGCAACGTCCGACTGAGCATGCTGGGCTTTGTTCAAGCCCAACGGCCTGTATTCCAGGGTCAACTTCAGCACAACCTCTGTCAGCCGGTCACGCCCTCGCAGATCCTGGCGTATTCAGTATCGTTCGGTTCCCAAAGTTCCACTTTGTTCCCCTCTGGGTCTAACAAATAGGCGAATTTGCCGTGGTGTAAAGCGGTTACCTTCCCGAGGAGCGAGATACCAGATGCCTCGAGCTGTTCAACCAGGGCTTCTAGATCATGCACCCTATAGCTCATCATGAACCGTTTGTCTGATGGATGGAAATGCTCAGCATCTCGCTCGCAAGGCACCCACTGAGTGTATCCAGTGCGGGTACCGTCCATCCCATAGCGCCATGAGAAGTTTGTCCCGTATTCGCCCGTCTTGAATCCAAGATGCTTCTTGTACCAACTGTTGAGCTTTGCCGGATTCTCTGACTCGAAGAACACACCGCCCAGTCCGATCACCTTTTTCATGGTTCCTGATTGCGCACAGTATATGGCATGGGTTTAGTTTATTCTCACCTGGGCAGTCCGCCGATTACCCTTTTCATCCGTTGCGGAAACGATGCACAAGCCGGCCGCCGTCGTCAGCCTTTGAAGGTACACTTGTCCTTGAGCTTGCTGTGTGTGCAATAGTCTCCCGATCACGTCATGTACCTGCACTTGCCATACCCCCGGTGGAAGCAATACGCCGAGTCCTTGCTGGTCGCGCACTATACGCAGGTTCTCACTTGCACTGACATCCTCAACCGCGGTTGTGGTGGCGCAAGGCGCGCAAGTCAGGTCCGGAACAAATCGCCACAGGTCATTATGCGTAGGGAAAAAGGATCCCGCCTCCAGCCCTCCATACACGTACAGGCTTCCGTCCGCTCCGGTCCAGCTCGCCGCGAACAGTCGCCCGTTCGGTCTATTGTTCGGGCTTGATACGCCCACGGTGCCCCACGATCCCGGGTCATTGGTTACGCTGGGCCCTGTTACCCACGTCCATTGGTCACTTGTCGTGCAATAGCTCCACAAGTCGTTCCGACTGTAAGGATTGCTTCCATCAGTAGCCTCTCCGAAAAGCCACAGCCGATCATGGCTGTCCCGCCAAGTTGTCCCTCTGCGACCTCCGATACTGTCAAGCGGACTATACGTGCAAAGCACTCCATAATCCGGACCGTTCTGAAGTGAATTGGGGAAGCCTTGTGCCCCCCCCTCCCAAGTGAACAATGCGGTCATTGTATTGAAACTCCACAAGTCCCTGTACTGGAAATTGCCGCTCGTAGTACCACCATAGAACCACAGTTTTCCATCGCTGCTCTTGCCCAGGCTTTGGGCATAGCGGCCACTAGGTGCATTCGTCGGGGCCGGAACTCCCATGCTGCCGTAGTTAGCCGGTGGATTGATCGTGTCCTCACCGGCCATCCAAGTCCATGTGTTCGTACTGATCTGGTACCGCCAGACCGCATTGTACCGGCCAAGGAATTGCGTGGAGTACCCACCGAACATCCAGAGATCACCTACGTCATCTGTCCAGGTCAACGCCAACGTCAAAGCTGGTGGTTGATTGGTCGAGTTCGGGACTCCCTTCACTCCCCAGACTGCAGAAGGGTTATCTACCTGTGACCCTTTCATCCAAGTCCAGTTATTCGTGGCCACTTCATACCGCCAGAGATCGTTGTTCTCCACTCCATTCCCGAACTGTGAACCGTTCCGCCCGCCGTACATCCAGAAGTTCCCGTCGAGGTCGGTCCACGACATCATGCAGTACGATTTTGCCGGGGGAAGATTGCTTGGGGCTGGCACACCCATGGTCCCGAAGTTGCCTTCGAACGAATACGTGTTCGGTCCTTTGATCCACGTCCAAGTGTTGCCCACAGGATCATACTTCCACAAAGCCGCATACTCTTGCGCATCGGTGTCCCGCCCGCCATACATCCAGAGGGTTCCATCCTGTGCTGTCCAGAATTCGGTCTGGAACAAGGAAGGTGGCGTTGTTGTTGACGAGGTTACACCCATCGACCCCCAGTTGCCAGTCTGGTTGATAGAGCTACTACCCTTGAGCCAGGTCCATTCTCCGGCTTGCGCATGCAAGGTGTTCAAAGCTGAGCAGAGCCAAAGGCCCGCAAATAGAGTGATCGTTCTGTTCAACATCGGTTCATGTGTTTGCTCGGCAGGTTCAGTGCTTCAGGATCCTTCCAGTGCGCACAATGCCCTCATTGTTCCTGTATCGTGCCATGTATGGCCCAGCGGGTAATCCGCTCAGGTCAAGCAATGTGCTGGTTCCAGTTCGTGCAGTGCTGAACACCAGGGTGCCGGTCGTATTGAACAATGCGATCTCGCCGATTCCGTTCATACCCCATGAGATCGTGACCTGGTCGCCTGAAGGAACCGGATGCACCAGAAGTCGGGTCTCCGCCGACTCCAACTCATCCAGACCGACGGCGATGCTGTTCGACCACCAATCACCATTCGGAGTGAAGGTTGCGAGTGTTGCTCCGGTGCCTAGGTACGCGGTGCTGCCCACAACGGCCCCAACTGGAGCTATTCGCGCCCCACCTGGCCAACCACTGAAGTCACCATGAGGTGCCCAAGTGTTTGTTCCGGTATCGTACTGATAGAAAATAGTGCCTGCCGTCGTGAAGCCGACATGCCCCATTCCTACGATCACTTGCGTGCCGAAGACGAATGCCAAAGAACTTTGACGGCCACCTCCAGGGTAGTCGGCCATTGCCGACCAGCTATCAGTCACAGGGTCATATCGATGCACCTGTGCCGTTTCGTTGCCGAACCCTGTATAGCCCCCGAAGACATAACCGTATCCGCCGACGGACCAGGCCGTGGTAAACCCGCGATTGCCGGTGGGCAAGCTCGTCTCCAAGGTCCAAATGTTGCTCTCCGGGTCGTAGGAATACACATCTGCGAACTGTGGACCCGTGCTCGTGCCGCCGCAGAGGTACCCCTTGCCTCCCAAGACGAAGGTCCCGGAACCTCCTCGCGCAGGGCCCGGGAACGAGGTTTCCGCAGACCATGCATTCGTTCCGGGATCATACTGCCACAGGTCGGTGTGGAACATGCCATTCGCGAAGCCCATTCCGACATAGGCCTTGTTGTTCACAACGAACGAACAGGCTCCGTTCCGGCTTGCCCCTACACCCGGGAAATCGGCCCGCTCGCTCCACATGGCAGCGGCCGGGTCATACATCCTGAGTTCGTTGCCATGCCCTACGTAGATCATGTCATCGATCACGAACGAATAGCCGCCGTCGAATTCCGGCATCGTGATGTCAGGGAGTGCGGTCCATTGTCCATGCGATGCGGCCGCAAGCGTTAGCACACCATATAGCGCGAGTGTGTATCGAATTGTCATTTGGGTGGGTCGTATGGTCCTTGTGACGATCAGCGCGTTCAAGAGTTGTATCGGGGGTACTTAAAGGAATCCTAAACCTGGTCGAAATATTGATCGCATCATTGGTCACGATCCAATTTCATCACGGTACACGGATATGATGCACCGTTCGTTGTCATTGTTCCTTGTGCAGAAATGATCGCCTTAACAACATGAACCATACATGACGGATCACAGTCCGCTGATCGATCCGTTTGTGAGCACAATGCTGACCACAAGAACACCAGGTTCGGAAATTGACACTCTAACTGATCCTTGAGATTCGTCACAGAAGATCACGTCCTTTCAACGCACTGTACGATAAGAGTGACGGACTGCCTTTTAAGACTGATCTGGACTACAACGAAGGATCTTGGATCCGCACAGGGGATCAACGGGTCTGTGCGACGGATGGAATAAGCGCTGATCAGTTCGTATTTTCATGCAAGGACGCTGCAGAAACTAACTCTCATCCATTTGCAGCACGTTCCCGCCCCGGCCATCTGCTCACCATCGCGATCCAGGCGATCAGGCAGATCCCGAAGATCACCATGCGCGAGGTGCCGCTCATGCCGTCCTGGATCAGTGCGTTGGTGCTGAGCAAGCTGCCCAAGAGGTGGAAGCACGCCACCGAGATCACCGAGCCCGTGGTGTCCGTGATCCGCTCGAATCCCCAGCTGCCGAAAATGAGCATGCCCAGGAATACCGCGTGTTCGCCAATGGTGGCCGCGCTCAACGGGGTCAAGTGCCAGGCATACCACAGCACACCGATGATGAGCGCACGCACCCAGATGCCGCCAACGCCCATGCCGCGCACTTCATCGAGCAGGTAGCCTCGCCAACCGAATTCCTCGAACACCACATAGCCCACGGACACCACACCGATGATGGCGCCATGGAGATGAGGGTCCAACACCGCTTCAGGGTCTTCGATACCGACCACGGCGAACAGGCCGACCGGTAACGCGGCCATCAGTAGGCTCCATTTTCGGGAACTGCCGAAGAGCGTCACGCGACGAGGAGGATGGAACAGCATGAGCACGGCCAACGCACCCAGCAGCGGACCGATGCCTTCCAACAGGTACTTCAATGGTGTCAAGCCCAGCGGGAGTTCGAGTGCCTTGAACCACGCAGGCACGTGGACCCTGAAGTACCAGGAGAGCGCGACCGCGATACCGAGGAAGAGGACCAGGCGCAGCAGCGCTGTGCGTTGAGACATCGAGCGAATGTAGCTGCTGTGCGCTTAGCGTCAGTAGCCCTCCTGTCGGTCTATCCGATTGCGTTCATGAGCAGGATCCGGGGATCAGCGTTCCCCGACTCCGACATCATTTCAATGTGCGAAGCGCGTGCAAGTGAGGTGAGCATGGTGGGCACGCGATCGCATCACGGGATATGGATCCGGCAGGAGATCGTACCGCTGGTGATGTCGCGAATGACCGCGCAGTCAGTGCTTCACGAAACGCAGATGCTTCCGGTCGGTACCCGCTCCGATCCGCATGATGTATATCCCATCCACACAGGCACCGAGTTCGATGAAGTTGGTTCCCCGCACAACGCGACCTGTCAACAAGGTCCTTCCTTGTGCATCGTGCAGCATCCACGGTCCGCCGTCATCGGTCACTTCTATGCGGAGCAGGTCCGTCGTCGGGTCCAGGTAGTGCGGATAAGTGACCGTGCTTTCATCGATCTCGCCGATGCCAATGGACGGGTCGGTGACGAACAGCAGGAATTGGCTGCTGAAGGCTACGCCTGCGGGTGGCAGCCCACCGAACTGGAAATCCAGCAGGGCCTTCCCGCTCATCACGAAATGGAAGTTGTCGATGGCAACGATGCGTTGACCGGTCATGCTGTTGTCCACTGAGGTGGGTATCAGTGTCCACTCCACATTGCCGGTGGCACCATCCAACCGAGCGGTAAGGGAACGCTGTGCGTTTCCACTGCCGGAAGCGGAACCCAGCTGGTAACTGGTGGCCCACATGGCGCCCAGGACGATGTCGCCATCAGGTGTCACGGCCAACCCATCGATGCGCGGTGATTGGGTCTGACTGAGGAACTGCACAGCCCAGTCCTCGTTGCCTTGATCGTCCCAGTTAACGATGAGGCCGTAGTTCGATGAGAACCCTGCGACTTGCTCGTAAGTCGTTCCCGCGAACTGCGTGGTTCCAGGCATGTAGCACGATAACGTTACGCGGCCGTCGTTCGAGATCGCCACGGCGTTCGGTAGTTCATTCTGCCCTGCTGTGGTGGACGATCCGAAGAAGGTACGGATGCCTTGCACGTTGCCTTCGCGATCCAGGATGATCACCGCCATTTCATCGAACGCACCAACGGTCTGGAACGGCACGTTGAGCAGTCCGACTTGACCGGCCCCGCCACCTTCCTTGGTGAGCACGGCGATCCATTCACCATCGGGGCTCACGGCCAACTGGCTCCGATCATTGGAGACCGCGCCGATCCCCAGGTTCGCGTTGCCTTCCACGCTCCAGGCCGGGACCGTGAAGGTGCTGTCGTACTGTTCTATTTTGAGTTTGTTGCCATCGGTCGCGTCGGTGTAGGCCATGAAGAGCGACGTGTCCGCGGCTGCCACGTTCCGGATCCCGGCGTATCTGCGCACCGAGCGTAGGGTTCCATCAGGGCGCAGTTGGATGACCATGTTGCCGGTGTTCGTGAGCGCGAGCGAGTCATCTTCCACTCGCAGGAAACCGCTGCCCAGCGTGCCCTGTGTACTGAGGTAAGCGTAGCCAACGCCGTCAACGGCCATGAATTCGATCCGTCCTACAGTGGGCGTGTTCCCACCGGTAACGGCGATACGCTTGTGGAAAAGCAGGTCGCCGGTAGGGCCGTGTTTGCAGAACAACACCTCTTCCGATGACGTGGGCAAGAGCATGTTGATCGACACGCCTTCGTACGTGTACGGCTGCTTGTAGCTTGTTGCGGAGTACACATTGCCGCTGCCATCCAACGCGGTGGATACGTAGGTCAGGCTGGCCCCCGGCGTATCATGCACGAGCAGGCGTTCGGCCACCTGGGCGTACATCAGGGACGGGAGCAACGCGGTGCATAAGAACAGGGTGCTTGTCCGTTTGCGACCAAGTTCGACCCGCCCCGGGGTGTTGTGGTTCAATTGCATGGGGCGAAACAACCAGGGTATCGCACAGGCTGCAATAGAACGTTGGTTGACGACCCGCCACGAACTGACCGCATCACCGCAACCGTTATACAGCACGTTTGCTAGGGTCGATCACGCTCCGGTCCGTGGCATCAGGGTAACGGTGTACCGATCCATGTCCTTCTCTGCCTCCGGCTCATGACCTCAACACGGGACTGAGCACCTCGCATTCGGGATCCACTCGTAAGTCCGGGTGGAAGGTGTGGCATCGCTCCGTTTCGTAGGACCCTGCCGAGCCACAACAGCTCGCCAACATATCCATCATCGTCGGTCGAGGTGCACCAGGAGGGTCGGGTCCGCCACGCCCACCGGCGCAAAAACGTAGCTGTGAAGAGAGTGTATTCCGGCAGGCTGCGCATCATCACAATACGTGCAAAGCCGGACCATTCCCGTAGGCTACACCCCATACCTTGTTCACCATGCGTAACCAGAACACTCCGCTGATCCTCGTACTTCTTCTTGGAGCAACGGCCTGCAACGGCCAAAGCAGCGAGCCAGTGCAGGGAACCGCTGCGCCGGGGAATGGCACACCCATCGCCGAATACGTGGTGGAGTCCTTCATCGATAGCAAAGGCATGCTGTGGTTCGGCACGATCGAACATGGTGCGGCGCGCTACGATGGAGAAGCGCTCACCTTCCTGAGCCCTGCCAACGGCAAAGGCGGCAATGTGGTGTCCAGCATCGCCGAGGACAAGGACGGTGATCTGTGGTTCGCAGGGCATGATGGTACCGGTCTGGTGCGCTATGATGGTGAGCGTTTCATCCAACTCTGGGAGCACGAGAGCGTGGTGAACACGGATCGGGAGGGAGCCATCTGGAGCAGCACGCGTGATAGTGTGTTCCGATACGATGGGCGAAGGATGGTCCCGTTCATGGTGCCGATGGACCGTTCAGCGATCATGCAATACGCGATCGTTCCGGGTCGGGCTTCAATGCGATTGCACGATAGCAAGGGCAACTACTGGTTCCGTACCGATGGCGCCGGTGCTTTCCGGTACGACGGGAAGACCTTCACCCAGTTCACCAAGAACGACGGGCTTTGCAGCAACACGGTCAACGACATCGAGGAGGATGATGCAGGCAATATCTGGTTCATCTGCATGCAGGCTTACCAACCTGGGATGACCCATGATGGCGGCCTGTGCATGTGGGATGGTTCGCGTTTCACGACGTTCGGCGACATGAAGGGTCTTCACCACAACGACCTCTACACGCTCTTCAAAGACCGTGCGGGCAGGCTGTGGATCGGTGCCACCGGGGTAGGGGCCTACCGGTATGATGGGAAGTCGTTCACCTTGTTCAACACCACCGACCGCCCTGACCTGAACGCGAGTTTCGGCTTGCAAGGCATGAGCGAAGATGTGCACGGCGTCCTGTGGTGCGGTTTCAGCGGTGGACTGTTCCGACTGGAGCCGGCGGAGGAGAATGCCAGCTTCCGGCATGTGCCGCGCGAAGGGCCATGGGAGTAGTGCATAGCGAGCACGTCAGCCTCCACGGGATCCAGAGGGACCGGTCGTCTCTACCACGATCAACTGGAATGCATGAGGCAGCCCGCTGATGCGCTCTAGCATCTGAGCGGTGTTCCCAGTGGATCGCAGCCTCAGATTGTACACCTGGGAGCTTGTCGCACCGCGTTCGCGCGCGATGCCGGAAGGTGGAAGGTGATGTTCGTGATCCAGCCGCCTTCAGTATCAAGGTCCGTGAAGCAACATCATGGATGAACGTCGCGACTTTCGGGTCGGTTTTCAATGCACGATGGATACATTCGTTCATCGAACATCATTGCCATGAAAGAACTCCACACTCTTCTTGTTGCGTCCATGGCCGCAGCGTGGCCCATCTGCACAAGCGCTCAACTGCCCCCCTACGTGCCACCGGACGACCTCGCCGGCTGGTGGCCGTTCAATGGCTATGCCAATGATGTGAGCGGGAATGACAACAACGGGACCGCCTATGGCGCCACGATCACCAACGATCGCTTCGGCGACCCTGGCAGCGCCTACGCCTTCAACGGCACGGATGCGTACATCGAGGTGCCCGACGCACCAGCGCTGCGGTTGAACAACGACTCGTACACCATTGCTTGGTGGGCGCTGGTGGACACCTACAATTCGCCCGCGACAGCATTCGTGGTGAAGCGAGGCGCCGGGCCCCAGAACGGTTGGATGGTGGTGGCCAACGGCTTGTATGACAACATGATCGAGATGAAGACCAGCGGTGGTGCCGATCCGGAGATCCGGTGTGATACGGCACTGGCGCCGGGCGCGTGGTTCCACTTCGCGATCGTGAACGACGCCACGGTGGATTCGATCCTCTTCTTCGCGAACGGGGTCGAGGTATTCCGGCAGGCCAGTGGCGGCCTGTACTACAACCCGAACAGCACGTCGCCGATGAGGTTCGGAAGCGATACCAGCACGCCGGCAGGCACCTATTTCCTTTCGGGCGCCATGGATGATATCGGCATCTGGAGCCGGCGCCTCACCGCGCAGGAGGTGCTGGACCTGTACCTGAACACCAATGTGAGCGTGGAGGAGATCCGGGAGGCGGCGGCGGAGGTGTTTTTCGATGCGACGGCGGACGAGTTGGTACTTCGTGTGCCGCAAGCGTTCATCGGTACCACCTATGCCATCCTTGATGCGAGCGGACGCTTGGTGCAAGCCGGCGTGCTGCAGTCCGATGTGACGCGCCTATCGGTGCGTGACGGGAGCGGCGTCTACATGGTCCGTTTCGATGCACAGCCGGGTGATGCCGTTCGGGTGGTGAACCCGTGATAGAGGACATCGTGGGCCCAGGGGAGTTGTTGCGGCTCGCGATCGCTCAGGCATTGCCGGGCCTGCGCGCGGTATCGGATGAACGCGGTTCCCGAACGCCCGCTTCCGGCAAGTGGTGCCCGAAGGAGATCATCGGCCATCTCCTCGATTCCGCGAACAACAACCTCGGGCGTTTCGTGCGCTTGCAGGCGGTGGATCACTTGCGCTTCGAACCGTATGCCCAGGTGCCGTTGGGTAGGAGTTGTACATTGTCCTCCACATGCATACCGTTCGTGGCCTCCTCTATTGCGCATTGCTGATCGGGCTCAAGCCCGTCACTCGTGCCCAAGGTCCGACTGTGACTGCGGTTCCTGGAGCGATCCAACTGGTGGAGGACCAACGGGCAGAGAATGCCTTCGAAGGGGTGGCAGTGGGCTTTTCCGTCGTCGACGATACGACGTGGGATTATGGTGCGGGATGGGCGGATCGAAGTTCACGGATCGCATTCGCGCCGGACACCCGCACGCGCATCGCATCGATCACCAAGCCAATGACGGCGATCGCCATCATGCAACTCGCTGAGCAAGGCAGGTTGCACCTCGATTCCGCCGTGCGTGTTTATGTGCCGGAGTTTCCGGAAAAACCGGAAGGAAGACTGACCGTGCGGCAGCTATTGCAGCACAGCGCGGGATTGGATGACTACGCGTCGAACAAGGAACGTGAGAATCGGAACCATTTCACCTCGTTGACCGAGGCGATGGGCATCTTCATGGACCGCGAACTCATCAGCGCGCCAGGAGCGGCTTTTCACTACACCACCTACGGTTACGTGCTGCTCGGGGTGGTGGTAGAGCGCGTTTCGGGGATGTCCTACGAGGCGTACATGCAGCGGCACATCTGGTCGCCGGCGAGTATGCTGGATACCGGAGTGGAAGGCCGTGACACCAGTGGGACAAAGCACGCGGAACTCTACCACACCAATGGCAAGGGTCGCGTCCTGTCCGCCGACCATACGGACCTGAGTGACCGCATCCCCGGCGGCGGTGTGTATTCCACGGCTGCGGATATGCTGCGGTTCGGTGACGCGCTGCTGCGTGGTACGCTGCTCGAACCGAAGACCTTGGCCGCGATGTGGATCGATCCGGCGTTGAAGAAGGACGGGAATGGATACGGGATGGGCTGGTACCTATACGGCCAGAACCCAAAATATGGTCCGGTCTACGGTCACAATGGTGCTCAGACCGGGGCTTCCACCTTCCTGATGCTCCTACCCGAACAGAAGACGAGCATCATCGTGTTGAGCAATACGTCCGGAGCCATGCAGGCCGTGAGTGCCATTGCCGTTGGCTTGTTCGACCACGCTGCGGCAGCAGCAGCCTTTCACTGACCGGATATCTGGGTCCTGATCTCGGGTACGATATTCGCCCTATGACGACTGTCGGAGATGAGTTGCGCCACGCCATCGGATCGGCTTTACCGCGACTGCGTGCGTTCACCGAGGAACGCGCTTCTCGAGCTCCCGCGCCTGGCAAGTGGTGCCCCAAGGAGATCATCGGCCACCTGCTCGATTCTGCGAACAACAACCTCGGGCGTTTCGTGCGCTTACAGGCGGTGGATCACCTGCGCTTCGAGCCTTACGACCAGAACGAATGGGTGCGTGCGAGCGGGTATGCCGAGGCCGATTGGTTGGAGTTGATCGAGCTTTGGGCTCGCTTCAACCTGCACCTAGCCCGGGTCATGGACCGCGTGCCGGAAGCGATCGCGTTGAAGCCACGTAAGGATCATGCGCACTGGGCAGCACCTACGCCGCACTACCACCCGATGGCGTCCCGACGCTGGATTGGCTCATGCGCGATTACGTGGCGCACCTGAAGCACCACCTGCGGCAGATCGATCCGCGACTGGTCAGCTAGAAACCTAGGGCTAACGTCACGCTACTTCGCTGCGCCCGCCAGTTCCTTCTCCAACTCGGCCACAATACGCGCCGCGTTCGCGTTCTGCGGGTTCATCGCCAGGGTGCGCTTGTAGAAATCCAACGCTTGCTTCTTGTCGCCGAGCTTCAGGCACGCCTCTGCGTAGCTGTCGTACACGTTGGCACTCTTTGGATAGAGCTGCATGTTGATGAAGAAGAGATCGCGCGCCTGTTCTGTCAAGTGCGCGCTGAGTAGCGTGTAGCCGAAATTGTTCAGCGCTTCTTCGTTCACGGCTTCGTCATTCGGGTCGGCGTAGGCCTTGAGCGCGGTCTCGCGATCACCGCGCTGCCATGCTCGAACGGAATGTGCTCATCGTCCCTTGACCCGTGCAGGGTGACCTCCCAAACCTCCGCCGGGTCTGTCCGCTGCTCGAGAGGCTTTTGCGAAGCGATGAGCGGTCGACCCTGCCTCCGGCAAGCAAGCCTGCGGCTCGCATCCATTCGTGCGCATCTATCGCTGGGATATCGGACCTTCACCCGCTCGCCCAAACTCCATGATCGACTACAACGACCGCCGCTTCGTGCCCGTGAGCAACAGCGCCAATGGAGAAGTGTCGCCCGAAGTGGAGTTCCACTACAAGCAAACGGGGCGCATCGTTACGTGCAGCTATTCCGGTGGCCGCATCGTAAGCGGACAGTTGATCGCCTTGGTGGATGATATGGGTCGCTTGGACATGCGCTATCACCAAGTGAACGACCGCGCCGAGCTGATGACCGGAGTTTGCCGTTCAACGCCTGAGATCCTCCCTGACGGGCGCATACGCCTGCACGAGGAATGGCGATGGACCAGTGGCGATGGATCGAGCGGCAATTCGGTGTTGGAGGAGGTCCACTGAATCGCTCACCGCTTCGATCGGCCTTGACCCGTGCAGGGTGACCTCCCAAACCTCCGCCGGGGCAAACCGCTGTCGCGAGGCAGTCACTGCGAGGCTCCGCGAAGCAGTGCGAAGCGATGAGCCGATGGCCGACCGATCCCCAAGCCGGATCCTTCGCCACGGACCGCGACCTTTACCACCATGAAGTCCGCTCTTATCCTCGGCGGCACCCAGTTCATCGGGCGCAACCTGGTGGAGCGCATGCTCGGGATCGAAGGTTTCGCCATCACGCTGTTCAACAGGGGACGCACAGGGGGCGAACTCTTTCCCGGTGTCGAGCGGATCATCGGTGATCGCCGCACGAAGGAAATTGAGCGGATCGCTTCCAAGGACTGGGATATAGTGGTTGATCTGTCCTGCTATTTCCCGGACGACCTCAAGTCAACGCTGCGGAACTTGAAGGGCCGGCCGGAGAGGTATGTGTTCGTTTCCACTTGTTCGGTGTATGAACCGAACGATACCCACATCCTCCGGAACGAAGAGGCGAGGGTCTTGGGCTGCACCCGGGCGGAATACGCGGACGATTCGCCAGCGACATACGGCAACCGGAAGGCGGAGTGCGAGCGCATCCTCGCGGCATCGGGTTTGGACCACGTCGTCTTCAGGCCTGCCTTGGTCTATGGACCGTACGACCCAACGGACCGCCTCTACTATTGGCTGCACCAGGTGAAGTGCAAGGATGAACTGCTTCTGCCGGACAACGGCGAACGGAAATTCTCAGTGACCTATGTCCAGGATCTGGTGAGAGCGATCGTACGGTCCATGGAGCAGCCAACGCGATCCAAAGTGTACAATACGATCACGGTCCCGGAGACTTCCATCGGAGAGATCGTACGCGTGACAAGTGCCTTGCTCCAGCGATCGGTCCCCGTTCGCAACGCGTCGCCTTCCTTCTTGAAGGGGCATGGCGTGCGCCCTTGGCTGGACATGCCGCTCTGGATCGATGGGGACCACTTCACGTACAGCAACCAACGGATCAAGGATGAGCTGGGGCTTGTTCCGACGGATCGGTTGGAGAGTATCCGCGCAACGCTGGACCATTTCGATAAGCGCGGATGGCCGCAACCCGGATACGGCATGAGTGACGGGCAACGTCGGGAATTGCTTGGGCTGTGCGCCCGGTCGATGGATTAGCACGTGGTCAAGCGCAGTGTGATCCGTCCTCCAACTGCCGGTAGGGTGTCGCGGTTTCTGAGCGTAGCCTGCGGCTCGCTGCTTCGCGGGGCCTCGCAGTGTCCGCCGTGCTCCCGCATCTTGCGCCACCGGGGAACATCCGTTGTTAGCTTTCGATCATGCGATGCGCGACAACCCTGTCCTTGTGCTTGCTGCTCACGGGTTCAATGATCGCCCAGGATGACCATGTCTTTCCCGACACGCTCTACTTCTGCGCTCCGGCCGATGTGCAGCAGGTGACCGACCTGGACAGCCTTGGGGCCGTGGTGGCGGAATTGCCGGAGGTCCACGCGAAGCTCGTTGAAATGACGGGCGACTGGTATGGTAGGCGCTATGTGCTCGCATTGAAGCAGGATGGCGGCTACGCACTCCATCCTGTGCTCATGGATGGTGCCGTGAACGAGGTTCAGGCGGTCACGGCCGACATCCTCGGCAACGGCCACTTGCAGGTGGTGCTGCGCACGATGCACTACGTCGGCCACACCGGTTGGGAGCACGCCATCCACGAGCGGGATCGGGCCATCACCGTGTGGGACCTGCAAGCGGGGCGGTGCCTGTTGCGGTTGGTGCATGGCCAAAGCCGCGAGGAATGGACCAACACCTTCGGGTCCGGCACCGACTCAATACCCTACGACCAGCGCACCATCGTCGGCAGTGAGGGGGAGCGTTCGTGTACCTACCATGAGGTCAGCTTCACCACAGGCGCATTCACCCTGACCCCGCAGCCCACCTGTCCCGATGGCATCCCTTCGGAAGGGGTCGAACTCAGCGCCACCGTGCGCTATCAGCTGTTCGATGGCGGCTGGGTGAAGCAGTGATCGGCACGGACCCGAGTGCCAGTAAGGTTCCCCGCTGGTGGGTCCAGCATGCGCACCGTACGGATCATGCGTTGGGTGGGAACACTTGCGACATGAGGGCGGCTTGCCCCAGGAATGTGCGAGCTTTGGTGAGGTATGTGCTTGACCTATGCCGCCATCGGCGTGAGCTGCGTCGAACTGCGAAAGCCGGACCAATGGACCACGTGCGCCTTTCACTCTTCTTCCTGGCGCTGATACCATTCGGCCTTATTGCCCAGGAACGGGATTGGGCCTTCGTACACCACACGCCGCGGAGCCAGTACATGTTCCCGCAGGAGGCATCACCAGTGTATGTGCTGCGCGGTGCTTCCGCGCTGCGCTCCGCCCCATCCACGGATGCACCCCTCATCATGTCACTTGCTCCGGGCCGGAGCGTGATCGTGGAAGAAAGAATCCCGGACACGCTGGTGGTGGATGGCGTGCGCAGCAATTGGTACCGGGTGTCGGCCGGCGACCGCACTGGCTGGATCTGGGGCGGCAACCTGACGGGGCAAGCGTTCGGCGGCACTGCGGACCCGACGGTGAAGTTCTTCGCTGGCCTCGATCATGTGGTGCCGCCGGACACTTCGCGCATCGATGTCTCCTTCCGCATCGTGGCTGTGAAGGACGGTAAGGAGATCGACCGGATCGTGGTGCGATCACCCGCATGGAGCTTCGAAGCGGTGCGCAACGCAGGCAACCTCGGTCTTCGGAACGTGGACGATGTGATCCTTCTGGACGTGCCCTGCATCGGCGGCTGCGGCTGCACCACGGGTATGGTGGTGGTGTTCTGGAGCGGCGGCCGTTTCCACCACGTGGCCGATCTGCTCGGTTCGCCCGACGGGGACTACAGCACGGACGAGAACTTCATCTTTCCCTCGAACATCGAAGGCTTGCCGGGCGTGATCATCCGCGAGACGAGCAATTATTTGGATCCCGACGAGGAGAAAAGGAAGCGGGAAGAAGATGAAGAGGGCCCGTCGATCACGCGCACACTGGTCCGTGAATACCTGCGGTGGGACGGACGTGCCCTGATCCCGACCGGGAAGGACACGGAGCGGATGAGCTACCGGCTGTCGGTGGGCCATTGAACCGCGCGGCCTCAGGAGCAGCCGGTCCTTGCTATTCGTCCTGCACGCCTAGCGACCGGATCCCGCATGTGCTGCCGGTCCGTCTGCTTACAGGTGGCGCGTTCACTGCTCCAGCGTCATCATCCGCGCGCTGCTGCCATCGCTGTAGCGCACGATCCGCAGGCCGTTGTACAGCGCATTCACCTGTTGCCCCAGCACATTGTAGCGGCCCGTTTCCACCTTGCTGGCTGATCGCTCCAACTGGGGCACACCGGTCACCAGGTCGGTACCGTACTTCACAAGGAACGCATCACCGTCACCGGCGGAGACGAGCAGTTCGGTTCCCACCAGCATCGATCCCAGAAAGGTGCCGGTGGCATAGCAATTCCCGTTGGGGTGGGTGGCGAGTCCGGCGCCGTGGTTGTTGTCGGTGCCACCGATCCGGGTCGCCCACAGGAAGCTTCCAGCCGGGTCCAGTTTGGTCAAGAAGACGTCCACCCCGCCATCACTGGTGAGACTGAAACCACCGACATTGGTGCTGCCGGAGAAATCGCCGATGACGTATGGGTTCGCGTTGCTGTCCACGATGACCTCCCACCCCAGCTCCGATGAGGCGCCTCCCATCTTATAGGCCCATTGTACGACACCGGCGGTGTTGAATTTGGCGATGTACGCATCGGCGAAGAGGTTGCCGCTCGCCACGAGCGAGAATCCTCCGATCTGGAGCTGATCATCGAAGCTTCCGACCATGTACGTGTTGCCTGCCGCATCGGCCGCCAAGCCCCATGCGTTCGCGATATTAGTGGACGTGACGGGGCTCTGTGCCCACTGGTCCACGCCCGCCGCGTCGTACTTGACCAGGAAGATGCTATAGCCGGTTCCAATGGTGAAGGAATTCATACCGGCATCCACGGTCCCGGTGGCGGTGCCCGTTACGTAACAATTGCCTACGGCATCCACCGCGAGTGCGCGACCATAGGATCCACCCGTGGCGGCGAGCACTCGGGTCCAGAGCGGTGTACCATCCGGATCCAACTTCACCAGGAATGCATCGGTGGAGCTGCTGGTGAAGGAATCTCCGGCCACCGTGAGGTTCTGGGTGAAGTAGCCCGTCACGAGTATGTTCCCATCGGCGTCAAGCCCGATGTCCTGCGGAAACTCCTCCAGCGTGCCGCCGAAAGCGGAGAACCACTGGACGTCACCATTGGCGTCCAGTTTGATGACGCAGACATCCCGCGAGTCGTTGTTGCTGGTGTACGTCGTGCCATCCACCGTGATCTGGACCGACCACCGTGCCAGCACGAAGCTGTTCCCCTGCTCATCCACCACGATCTTGTACGGCCGCTCGTCCGCTGCCCAACCGAATCCGCGCACCCAGATCCCGTTGCCCTGTTCATCATGCTTCGCCACGAAGACATCGTAGCTGCCAGCGCTGGTGATGGTCTGGGAGCCGACGGTGGTGGTGCCCGAGAACAGGCCGCAGGTATAGGCGTTGCCCAAGGCATCGACGCCCACGCCCTTGGAATTGGTTTCCGTTGGGTCTCCGAACCGGGTGGCGAAACCGATGGGCGGGACCTGGGCGCTGGCGCTCACCGTGAGCAGCAGAAAGGTTGATAGCGCGTAGAGGTTCTTCATCCTGTTGGTGGTGTGTGCGAACGAAGATAGATGCTTGATTCTTGGGGCTTCCTCAGCCCACCGCAGGCTGTCCCCCACATTACCGCAGGCTTGTCGCGCTGTCGATTCCTTGGCCCCGGCCCAAGAGTCCACCCGGGGCTCATCCGGGCAACTTGTTCGATCAGTGCTGGTCGATGAAGGCGTTGAAGGCCTCCACGGCGATCGGACTGGTGAACGGGGCTTGATGCAATTCGAAGAAGCTGCGCACTCAGCTTCCTGTATGTCGGTATCTATTGGAACAACCATCATCATCTTTTCCAGGCCGCACGGTCGGTCACCGGCCATCTGCTGGATCCCGCGAACAACAACCTCGCCCGTTTCATTCGCTTGCAGGCGGTGGATCACTTGCGCTTCGAGCCATACGCGCAGGAAGAGCGGGTGCGCGCGAACGGCTACGCCGATGCTGATCGGATCGACCTGCTGGAGTTGTGGGCGCGGTACAACCTGCACATCGCGCATGTGATGGACCGCGTTCCGGAGGCGATTGCATTGGAGCCGGGCACGGATCGCGCTCCAATGGGCAGCACCTATGCGGCACTACCGCCGGATGCCGTACCGACGCTGGATCGGCTCATGCGCGATTGCGTGGGGCACCTGAAGCACCACCTGCGGCAGATCGATCCGCGACTGGTCGGCTAGGGAACCGACGGCGATCACAGCGCTACTTCGCGGCGCCTGCTGGTTCCTTCTCCAACTCGGCCACAATCCGCGTCGCATTCGGGTTCTTCGGATCCATCGCCAAGGTGCGCTTGTAGAATTCCAGGGCCTGCTTCTTGTCGCCGAGCTTCAGGCACGCTTCCGCGTAGCTGTCGTACACGTTGGCACTCTTTGGATAGAGCTGCATGTTGATGAAGAAGAGGTCGCGCGCCCGCTCAACTCTGCCAGTGTTCATCAACTGGTATCCGAACATGTTCAGCGCTTGCTCATCCACCGCTTCGTCGTTGGGGTTGGCGGACTTAATGGTCGTGTAGGCTTGCAGAGCCGCATCACGATCACCGCGCAGCACGGACTCGAATGGGATGCGCTCATCGTCCTTCATGCGCGACAGCGTCGAGATCACATCACCGGTTTTCGTTTCACTCACCTGCAAGGTCATCGCGCCCGCAGCGTCCTTCAAGAAGCGCCGACTGCGTTCATCCGTCCTGCCTACGAACTCACCGTCGCCGATGTGAACAAGCTCTGTGGGCGGTTCGCGCAGTGGCTCGCGGTAGAGCTTGCCGTTGCGCAGGGCGATGGTGACGAGGTTGTCGCTGCCGTTCCTGTACCGCCCGGTGAAGGCGCGCAGTTGAACCGTGTCCATCGGCACCTCCTTGTGTTGTGGAACGAACTCGGGCCAGTCATAGGCGCGCGCGATGGAACGGATGACCTCGAACATGAATTCCGGCTGGTTGGCATTGATGAGGACCACCGCGCCCTTGCCGTTCTTGACATGTCCGTAGATCTGGCCGCAGAAGCCCTCATTCCAGCCGCCGTGCTCGAAGTAGCGCTCGCTGCCTTTGTTG
The DNA here is from genome assembly GCA_016699575.1 of Flavobacteriales bacterium. Taxonomy (NCBI): domain Bacteria; kingdom Pseudomonadati; phylum Bacteroidota; class Flavobacteriia; order Flavobacteriales; species Flavobacteriales bacterium. The sequence goes on from CP064979.1 coordinate 2,236,444, forward strand.
TGCAGCATCAATCCCACGGCCGTGTTCGGGTCGAGATACGGCTCCACCATCTGCATGGCGGTGGCGCGGCGCAGCACCCTGCCGCTGTCGGTGGCGATCGTCCGCTGCAGGTCGATGACGAAATGCGCGAGGTCGGTGGCGTTGGTCCACAGGCCGTCGGGCGAGATCTCCGGGTAGATGTGCCACTTGCCGACCGTCATTGAACCGTCGGGCACATAACCACTGGCAGCGTTGTGCTCCATGGCGGCGGGCATGGGTTGTTCATAGGTGCTGCTTGTCATTTCCAGCGGTTGCAGTACAAGGTCGTGCATGTGCTGTGGAATGGTGCCGCCCTTCTTGTCGAGGATCAATTGCGATGCGACACAGTACCCGCCGCCGGAGTAACGCCACCCCGTGCCCGGTGTCTGATCCACCACCACGGGCGGCGAATTCGCTGGCGCTTCGCCGTTGAGGATGTTCACCAGCGTGGGCAACGGTTCGCCATGACGGTATCCTTGGAAACCGTGCACAGTGGTTCCAGCGACATGGCCAAGCAGTCGTTTCAGCGTGACCTTCTCCGTAGCGGTGAACTCGTTCTCCCGCATCTTCCACGTGGTGAGCATCGTGTTCACGTCCGCATCGATATCCAGCGCGCCTTGCTCCGCGAGCTTCAACACGGCCATGGCAAAGACCGGTTTGCTGATGGACGCTGCTTGGAACAAGGTGCTGTCCGTGACCGGTCGTTTGCTGGTGGTGTCCATCACGCCGTAGCTCTTTGTCCATGCGATCCTGAAGTCATCGATGATGGCGATGCTGACGCCCGGAACGCCGTAGTGCTTCATCCGTTCCTCGATGGTCCAGGTGCTATCACCTTCGATCACTACGGGTGTGCAGAGGCCAGTCTCCACATGGCGGCGGATGAATTCGTTGGGGTCATCCGTTCGCGTGGGCGTTTGGCAGGCTGCGAAGAGGATGGCGACGAACAGTAGGGCAGCGGATCTCATGCGATGAAGTTGTTCGAAGGCGAAGGTGGTTCGATCGGTCCAGTTCGTCCGACCGGTGTGAGCGGTGGTTCAGGTCTTCAAGTCGAATGCTGCCTGCGCTCGTGACCTCCCGTTCACCATTACCTCCACCACATGCTCCCCGGCGTAGTGCTTCCGTGTGCTGAAGTCCACGATGCGCTGGCGTTTGCTCAATTGTATCGAGGCTTTCGCGGGTAACTCGAGCTCCTTCAGCTTGAAGACCTTCTTCGAGGTGCCACCACTTGCTTTGCGGTAGTGGACTGCATAGTCGATGACGAGTTGTTGCGTCCGTATGGCTTCGGAAGTCACGGTGAAGGAGAATTCCAAGGTGTCGCCGAGTTTCAAACGTTTCGGCGATAGGACCAGGTCATCGACGCGCACCTTCACCTTGCTGTCGAATGCGAAGAGCGCGAGCGCGTCCACGTTCCCCGCTTTGATCAGCGTGCGGCTGGCGTGTTTGGCGATCCACGCGGTGTGTGGGTGTTTATGGTCCCACGAGCGCAGCACGTCGATCATGTACGCTGGATGGTCTTTGCTGAAATCGTTCAAGTGATTGGCGACGGACTTGCGCACGTAGAGCGAATCGTCAGCGCGTAGGCGTTCCAGGATCGGTGTCGTGAGCTTCGGGTCCTTGAGCACGGCATCCAGGCGGAACGACCACGGCAAACGCGGTCGGCTTCCTTCAGAAGCGAGGCGGCGCACATGCTCGCTGTCATCTTCAGCCCAGCCGCGCATCACCTTCAGTGTGCCTTTCGCATCGCGGCGGAAGAACTCGCGCACGGCGAACTCCGAAGAGCCGAAGGATGTGAAGTACTTCAGCGCATCGAGCGAGAAGGCGGGATCATCGTGCCCGAATTGCCCAACGAAGTCCGGGTAGAGCAGCGAAGTGTAGCCCCTCGGCATGCGTTCGGCCACTTCCTTCAACGCGTTCACTGACTTGCGGAGGTCAGAAGGCAGGTGCTTGCGCAGCGTGATGCTCGCATGGCGCATACGGGCATTGAGTTCGCGCCCTTCATTACCATCGAGCAGATCCTTCACCAAGGCTGCGCGTTCCACTTTGGGCGTGGCGACTTCCACCTCTTTTGCCAGGCGTTCGAAATACGCCCGGTTGAACATCTCTTTCAATTGGTCGGCCATGCGGCGAAGATGCGCTCATGGCATGCACCGTAGCTTCTTTCACGGATCGGTACACCTTAGCGCCCGATGCTCAAGTCGGCCATAGCCAGCCCGTATGCCCGAATTGTGACCCAAGCCGTTCTGCGGCGGGCCATCGATGCCGTGGCCACACAACGAGCGGTTCTCAAGCAGTTGTTGGCGGCAGGGACGCGCACGGCTTTCGGCCGTGACCATGGCCTGGACAATGTTCACGACCATGCGTCATTGGTTCAGGCCGTGCCGCTGCGTGATTACGAAGGCTTTCGGCCCTATGTGGAACGCATCATCGGTGGCGAGCAGGATGTGCTCTGGCCCGGCGCACCGCTGTACCTGTGCAAGACCAGCGGCACCACCAGCGGAGCGAAGTACATCCCGATAACCCGGGCGAGCCTGCCCAATCACATCCAGAGCGCCAAGCGCGCGCTGTTGGCCCACATCGCGCACAGCGGCAACGCCGACTTCGTCGGTGGCAAGATGATCTTCCTGCAAGGCAGTCCGGCGCTCGACCGCAAAGGCACCATCCCGATGGGCCGCCTCAGCGGCATTGTGGCCAACCACGTGCCCCGCTACTTGCTGAAGAACCGCCTGCCCAGCTATGCCGTGAACACGATCCCCGACTGGGAAACGAAGGTGGATGCGATCGTGGACGAAACGCTGCGCCACGACATGCGCTTGATCAGCGGCATACCGGCGTGGGTGCAGATGTACTTCGAGCGGTTGCTGGAACGAAGCGGCAAACGCACGGTGAAGGACGTCTTCCCCAACTTCTCGCTGTTCGTGTACGGCGGCGTGAACTATGCACCGTACCGCGCGCGCATGGAGTCACTGATCGGAGCACGCGTGCCCAGTGTGGAGCTCTTCCCCGCCAGCGAAGGCTTCATCGCCTACCAGGACAAGGACGGCCGTGACGGACTTCTGCTCGTACTGGACAATGGCATCTACTACGGCTTTTTGCCGATGAACGGCAACGCACCCGGCACGCGTCCGCTCTCCATTGATGAAGTGCAA